>CAYHGN010000005.1:0-57626 GCA_964356005.1 uncultured Sphingobacterium sp. | reverse complement strand
CAATTAACTTACAGTTGACTAAAATCGGTCAAGGCTATTCAGGCATGCATAAACTCTCAACTCTCAACTCTCAACTGTCAACTAACTACCTAACTCCACAATCCTGTCAAACTCCTCAACTGTCATCCCCATAACAGATAATCTTCCCTGCTTGACCAGACCGATATTTTGCAGGCGGGGATCAGCTTTGATTGCTTCAAGTGTAACCGGGTTTTCAAGGCTTTCTACCGGCTCCAGATCAACTACCACCCAGTTTTTATCATCCGTTGTTGGATCTTGATAAGATTCTTTAATTACTTTAGCTATTCCAACCACCGCTTTTCCTTCATTACTATGATAAAATAAGACCAGATCCCCTACTCGCATCTCCCTCAAATTATTCCTTGCCTGATAATTCCGGACTCCATCCCAGAAGGTACGGCCATCTTTATTAAATTTATCCCAACTGTATTTAAACGGCTCTGACTTAACTAACCAATAATTCATGCTTTTCTCTGTTTTTGATACGATTTAAGAGTTCTATTTGAAATTATCCCTCAATTGGCAATAAAGATAAAGATAAAGAAAACAGTAATAGACTTAGAAAAGACCGGTTAAAATTGAATGAACCGGATAGCTATCGGGTTGAAAATTAATTTTGTTAAACTGAGTATTTTCAGATTGGCTTAGGTTATTTTGGTGTTAATCAGCATATTTAATAAAGGATGGTAAAACTGCAACAATACCTATAAATTTGCTTGGCTTGTGGTAGTTTTGTCAACCTAATATAGTTATCAGCAAGCCTATACAAAATGTGAATCTTGTAACTTTTTAAATTAATTGTACAACAACTAAAAATGGAATTATGACTAAACTTGCAATATATTTAGTCATAAGTAAATAAATGAAAATATTATTTATAAATACATATACGACTGCACCGAAAGATTGCGAGTTATCATTAACTGACATAGAAAAACTATCATATTTCAATAACTCAATATTATGAACCAAACACACATTCACTTACTCATTACCCATCTTCCGATTTTCGGTTCTATTTTTGGTGGAATTGTTTTAGCACACGGACTTTGGTCGAAAAGCGATCAAACAAAAATTGCCGCTTACAACCTTTTCATTATTTCTGCAATTGGTGCAGGTGTTGCCTACCTGACAGGAGAAGCCGCAGAGGAAACAGTTGAAAATATTCAGGGGATTACAGATAGCATGATTGACCAGCACGAAGATTTTGCTGTTTTTGCATTAATATCATTAATAGTATTGGGCGTTGCTTCTATTGGTGGACTCTTCTTGACTTTGAAAAAGTCATCCCTTACAAAGTCAGTTGCCTTTGTAGTTTTATTTATTTCCCTAATTAGCTTCGGCTTAGTTGCGAGGACAGGTTATTTAGGTGGACAAATCAGACACACAGAAATCAACAACCCGAATACATCAACACAAGGAGAGGGTGGAGAAAATGAAGACAATTAGTTCAGAAAAACATGAATGTTCCGACAGAAAGAATAGGTTTTAAAAAATTGCTTGGAATAGCATTTCTGCCTTTTTCATTTTGCTTTTTATATTCAATCGCGGTATTTACTTTGGAGGAAGCGTTTGGCGACCACTTCTACTCTATTTTGCCTCAAACAGGAAGCGTATTTGGAATTGCGGTTGCTTTCTTTTTAGGTTTCAGAATGAATTCTGCTTACGACAGATGGTGGGAAGCAAGGAAAAACATTGGCGAATTAACTTACAACAGCAGAAATTTTTCAGGCAAAGTGTGTACCTATTTTTGTAACAAAGAAAACTTAAGCAATGAATCAAAATCCCAGAACTACATAATAGGAAAAACACTTTTAGATTTATTACGTTTATATCTTGTTCAGCTCCAAAAGCAATTACACAATCAATCAGATGTTGACCCTAATGGTTTTTCTGCAGACAATAATTTGTCGTTTTTACCGAGTGTAAAAAATAAACCTAATCATATTTTACAAACAATGAGTCAGAAGATTGAGCAATCATTTAACAAAGAATGTTCAATGGAAAAATATGATTTGATGCTTCTACTAAATAAATTTTATGAAATTCAAGGCAAATCAGAAAGGACAAAGAATACACCTTTCTTGAATATTTATAAAGCGTTTACTCGGTTAATAGTCGTTTCTTATGTTTTGCTTCTTCCTTTTTTTATGGGTGATATAGATTTAGGTGGAGAAAATAGTTATTGGGAATTATTCGCAATTCCAGTAATAACATTAATCGGCACAATATTTCTCACAATTAATAAATTATCAAATTTATTTGGCGACCCTTTCAGCCAAGCAGCTACTTCTTTCCCATTGAAAGAGATAATTGAAAATATTTCAGCAGAGGTTAACGATGTTATTAATTACTTCGACTTTCTGGCAAGAGACATTAAAGCAAACAACAAATGATTATTACGCATAATCAAGTTGCAGCGTAACCAACGGCAGCCAAGAACTCTACAACCTTGACAGACAGAAGGCCAGCTTATAACAGCGGTTTGGCAAAAGTGGCGGCTTATTGCTTCGTATGACAGTTTTTCGTAAATTTGAAGTGTGTGCTTCGTATGAACATTTGTGGTAAAATCGCCACCTTCGCCAAGCCGCAAACCGTCAAACCGTCTAAAAACCCCTCCTTGTTTTCCACATTATTTAATAAGTTTTGACCTTCGCTCTTAGCGGTTATGGGTATATTCAGATATGAAATTCATCACCGGAAAGGACAGTAATCAGACTGAGTTTTTCTGTTTAGAACAAGCCATTGCCCAGGACAATGAAGTTAGACTAATCGACTTGTTTGTCGCTTCCATTAAACTGGTTGATTTTGGCTTCGATATGCAATTTATCGATAATGGCAGACCCGCCTATCATCCTTTATGACAAGGGATACCATACCGGAACAGAATTTCAGTATGCGGATAGACACGCTATAGAAGTTATGGTGGCTGTTCCGGATTCGCCTCACATGCCCCGGATCTCGCTTTTGATGTGGCTAACTTTGACAAAGAACCGGACCAATACCTTTGTTCAGCAGGAGAAACCCTGACTACGAATGGGCGCTGGTATTTCAAAAATCATGGCAAAATCGAGCGTACAGAACATGCAGATCTGATCGAAGCCAATAAGCAAAGGATCGCTCAAAACAAGGAGATTTACAGTAAACGACAGGCTATTGTGGAGCATCCCTTTGGGATCATCAAAAGCCAATGGGACTTTTATTACATCATGACCAAAAAGGCCATCCACCATGCATAGGCGGATGTGGGACTCATCTTTGCCGCATTCAACCTGCGCCGAATATTCAATAGCATAGACCTGAAAGTGCTAAAAGAAACCTCAGCACGCTTGCCGCACTGTTTGTGCAGATAATAAGCAAATTTAAGCCGCTGTACGACTTGCTTTCTTCCCCAATGATAAATCCCAAATCTCAAAATACATGTTTTCTTATGCCGGCAAATCGCTTATATTTAATCGGCAGTGCCCCGTTTGAAAATTTTGCAGGGTTTTTAGAAAAACTGCCGTTAGCAGTAATTGCAGTCCGTAAAAAAAAATGATATGAAAACAAAACTAATTTACATTTTCACAATTTGGTTTTACGCTTGATTGACAATGGTAAATTAAAGGGTTACCGGACTTTTTTTGAATCGGCAAATAATTATGATAAGGCAATATACAAATGGGTTAATGATTCAACATTAACATTTAAATTGATCGACTCTTCAAGTAATTTAACTGAAAGTTATACCGTAACTGGTTATAAATCCACAACTGGTTTGACGAAGAATAAATAGATATTGGAATGCTAAACTGCCAACAATGTGTCTATTCAATGCTGGAGTTCAGTGTTGCATTTAAGTTTTTGTTCTTAATTTCGTTAGGTCACATGGGACGGGACACAGCTTCGAAAGCCCAGCACTGAATAAACACTCACGATATGCGTCAGCTTAAAAAACCGAAGAAGACGGAAAGGGCGAAAACTTTTGTTTCCAAATTTAGAAACTTTGTCTATCTTTGTGGTGCTTAGCAATCAATTTAATAAATGAAATATTTTGAAACGCGGTTTATGGAAGAAGCAAACGAATTTATAGCAGAACTTGATCCAAAGACTATCAAAAAAATATTTTACAACATTGACCTTGCTGAACAGACTAATGACCCGAAATTGTTCAAGGAATTACAGAATGAAATTTGGGAACTTCGCACAAAATTTGGTGGACTTCAAATCAGATTACTTGCATTTTGGGACAAGTCAGACAACAAGGAAACATTGGTAATTGCGACCCACGGTTTCATAAAAAAGGTAGACAAAGTACCCGCAAATGAAATTAACCGTGCAGTAAGACTGAGAGACAAATATTTCAATAGCAACTCTAAAAAGTAGAAAATATGCCAACGAAAGAAATAAAGACCTATTCACTTACCGAAATGAAAGACAAGTATGTCGGTAAAGTAGGCACAGTAGAGCGTGACGAATACGAATACGAACTTCGGATGGACGTATTAGGAAAAATGATTAAATCTGCAAGGCAAGAACGAAACATGACACAAGAAGAACTTGGTAAACTTGTTGGAGTGCAGAAAGCTCAAATTTCTAAACTCGAAAACAGTGCCAATAGTGCGTCAATTGACACGGTTTTAAAAGTTTTCAAAGCATTAAAAGCAGAAATTAATTTTAATGTAAGAATCGAAGACAACTTTGTTAAACTGGCCTGAAAGAAAAGAAAGCCGAACGCATAACACCTACAAGAAATTGGCGTTTCAGTGGTTAAATGATTTATTCGCCCTCATGTGCAGGATTCAGTGCTTTCAAACAGTTTAGGGTTTCAAAATCGGCTTTTTCGACAAGCCCAAAAACGTTAAAAAACCCCAATTGACGACAAAGACAAACTAACAAATGGAAAATATATTCAAGAAATTTGACAAGTATCTACCACTGAACGACAAGGAAAAAGATGCCTTAGCAAGTCGTTTGAAAGAAATTAGCTAATGTTGCTGAAACATAACCCAAAATTGCATAGCCCATTCACGAAAGTAACATTGATTATTTAGTCTTTCAATCAAATAATTATTGATTTATTCATTATTTTAGAGCATTATACCCTTAAAAATCAAGCAATAAACAGAATGAAACAGCCGACACTATCTGAATTAAGTCAGGAAGAGCTATTGAAAAAAGCAAAAGCCCTTAAGGCTGCCAGTTCTGTTCTGGGAGGAATGCTGGTCATATTGACCGCTGCTTCAGTGTATCTTACATATCTGCAAGGATTCTCAGTGTTTACAGTCCTGCCGGTGGCTTTTCTGCCTATGTTAATAGTCAATGTTTCAAATTTGAAGAAAATCCAGGCTGAAATTGCTTCCAGAAATACCTGAATATCCTTTTCTGATCTGTTTTCCTGAGTCTTCCCTCATGCAAAAGCATTATATTTAGGCTCAAATATTTTGCTGATGATTCGTATTACTTTCATTCTATTCTTCCTACTCGCATCGGGATGTTCAATACAGTCCGGAAAAAATTCCCTCAGTGAAAATGAACGATGGAACAGGCACGCTTCTAATACTGAGATTATCAGGGATGATTTTGGAGTACCACATATTTATGGTAAAACAGATGCTGATGCCGTTTTCGGCTTATTATATGCCCAATGTGAGGATGATTTTAATCGTGTAGAACAGAACTATATCTGGGCTACCGGCAGATTAGCTGAGTTAGATGGTGAAAATGCTATTTACAGTGATCTTCGTGCAAAGCTTTTCATGACGCAGAAAGAAGCAGAAATCAAATATCAGAATAGTCCGCAATGGCTTAAAGACCTTTGCCTTGCCTTTGCTGATGGCATCAATTTCTATCTGGCAAAGCATCCCGAGATAAAACCCAAATTATTAACACGCTTTGAACCCTGGATGCCCATGTATTTCAGTGAAGGTTCTATTGGCGGCGATATAGAAAAGGTTTCAACCAGAAAACTTGGAGAGTTTTACGGTCGACCATATGCAAGTATGATTCCCAAAATTATGACGGGCTCCATTCTTCAAAAAGATATTGAGCCCCGTGGATCAAATGGATTCGCTGTTTCGGGTAAACTAACTGAATCCGGGAATGCAATGCTGCTGATCAATCCGCATACCTCCTTTTTCTTTCGCGGCGAAGTCCATGTACAAAGTGAGAAGGGGCTCAATGCTTATGGCGCAGTAACATGGGGCCAGTTTTTTGTCTATCAGGGATTTAATGAAAAAACAGGATGGATGCACACTACATCTGATGTAGATATTATCGATGAATTTGAAGAAACGATTGTCAGGAACAAAAATGGTATTATTTATAAATATGGTAATGAGTTAAGGCCTGTCGACTCAATAGAAATCGTTGTGAAATACAAAAATACTAACAATATCGGGTCAAAGAAATTTATGGCATATCGCACACATCATGGGCCCATAACACATGCTTCAGAAAAAAAATGGGTTGCTACAGCCATGATGTGGGATCCTGTCAAAGCACTTCAGCAATCCTTTCTGCGTACTAAAAACTCCAATCAGAAGCAGTTCGACAAGATGATGGACATCCGTACCAATTCATCAAACAATACCGTTTACGCAGATGCTGATGGTAATATTGCCTACTACCATGGGAATTTCATTCCTGTAAGAAACTCAGACTTTGATTATAAAAGGCCAGTTGATGGCAGTAATCCAAAAACAGATTGGAAAGGTCTGCACGATCTAAAGGATAATATATTTCTCCTTAATCCCTCAAGCGGCTGGATTCAAAATTGTAACTCTACCCCTTTTACCAGTGCCGGAGCATCCAGTCCGAAGCCTGAGAACTACCCAGGCTACATGTCTTACTCCCCTGAAAATTACCGCGGAGTACATGCCATTTCATTGCTTTCTAAGTCAAAAAATTTAACCATCGACAAATTGATTGACCTTGCTTATGATCCTTACCTTCCGGGAGCCGAGGAATTGATCAAAGGACTTATACAGGCTTATGATAACGATCCGGTCAACAACGCGGAGATGAAAACTGCCATAAACCTGCTTAAAAACTGGGATTTTAAAGTATCCAGCGATTCAAAAGCCATGACCATCAGCCAGTTTTATCTTAACACTTATAATAAATTAGGCAAACTCCCCGCAGGTATGCACTTCATGGAGAAAATAAATTACATGAGTTCAAAGTCGCCCGCTAAAGAACGCCTGGAAATATTTGCTAATAGTCTGGCCGATTTGAAACGGGATTTCGGTTCTGTAGAAACGGCATGGGGAGAATTTAACCGCTATCAGCGAATTAACGGTGATATCAACCAAAATTTCAATGATGAATTACCAAGTATCCCAATTGGCATGGCCTCAGGTGAATGGGGTGCATTGGCATCCTTCGGAACAAGAAAAGGTTCTGGTACTAAACGTCAATATGGAGTTGCAGGCAATAGTTTTGTTGCAGTAGTTGAATTTGGGGAAAAGGTCCAGGCCAAAAGCATGCTTGCAGGTGGTCAGAGTGCTGATCCAAAATCAGTTCATTTCGATGATCAAATGCAGCGGTATGCCGACCGCAAGTTTAAAACTGTAGCCTTTTATCATGAGGATGTGCTTAAACAGGCTGAATCAAGATATCATCCCGGAGAAAAAAAATAAAAAATATACAGATGAAAAAAATTTTTAAGCCCATTCTTTTTTCGATTATCCTGTTTAATATCAATGCTTTGAATGCACAAGAGATCATACCCCTTTATATTGCTGGAATTCCAAACAGTAAAACTGCTACCAATAAAGAGAAGTCTGAAATGGGTAAAGATGGAATTCTTAGGATTAGTAATGTGTCTATTCCGACACTGAGCATTTACAAGCCGGAGAAATCCCTTGATAAGGGTGCTGCGGTGATTATTTGTCCGGGTGGCGGATATAAAATCCTGGCCGCCTCCCATGAAGGTGCAGATGTAGCAAAAGAATTAAATAAATGGGGCATCACAGCTTTTGTATTAAAATATCGTATCCCGAATGACACCATTATGCCGGATAAGTCGATCGGGCCTTTGCAGGATGCCCAGCGGGCAATACAAATGGTGCGTGAACGTGCTGCAGAATGGAATATAGATTCCGAAAAAATTGGAATTATGGGCTTCTCTGCAGGCGGGCATCTTGCTGCAAGTGCGTCCACCAGATTCAATGAAACTTTGATAACGAATCCAGAAAAAACTTCTTTAAGGCCTGATTTCTCCATTCTGATTTATCCGGTAATCAGTTTTATGGATGGAATCACCCACAAGGGAAGCAGAGAGAATTTACTTGGAAAAAATCCCGATCTACAGATTCTCGAAAAATATTCAAATGAACTGGCAACGGGTCCAAAAACTCCTCCGGCATTCTTGGTCCATGCCGGGGATGATGCTTCTGTTCCTGTAAAAAACAGCATTGTATATTATGAAGCATTACTGAAGCACAAGATTTATAGCAACATGTTCATTTATCCCAGAGGAGGGCATGGATTTGGTATGAATAATAAAACCAGTAGTGTTCAATGGATGAATCAGCTGAAAGCTTGGCTGAGTGATAGCAAGTTCTTGTAAATACTAAATTATACTGTCTATTTAATTTTCTTCTAAGTATGAGTTTTGTTTTCAATCATAAAAACGATCAGGAATCTGAGTATAAACCGGCTTAAGATACTTTCAATAGATCATCAGAGCTGAGAAATGGCTGTAATGTCTGATATCTGAATATTTTTTTTAATTTCAGCCCGATGAAATTTTTTCCGCCTGTTTTCTTACTCTTTCTTTCCTTACTTTTTATATCCTGTGGCCATATCAGCAAGATAAACGAAGAACCGGCACCAACATTCACGGCTATAAAAGGGATTAAATACACTGAAGTAAAACGGCTCTTCAATAATGGACTTTCATTCACTGACCAGGGATTTCAACTGGAGCCTGAATGGAATATCTATTTTAATGCTGATGATTCTGTGAGGATCTTTAGTCCGGAGAAGAAACAATACATGACCTATCGCATATTCCACAGCCATAAAGCACTTTTTCAATTTGCACGTGAATGGTTCAGAGTAAAACATGTGAGTAAGGACAGTTTGATCTTCCAGGTTATGGAACTGGAATCAAGAGCGGTAATGGAAAATCTTTCTACTATTACGATGACGCTTTATTCAAATGACTACATCAAAAATGTACTCAAGACTACAGCTGAGAAGCTGAAAGCACCTTCAAAGGAAGATAGTTTATTCATGAAATACCGTGCAATACAGGCAAATTCTGATCTGGATAGTGCATTTGCCGCACGAAATCCTGTTAAACTGATAAGCAAAAGCAAAATAACCCGGGTCGAAAAGATCATGCCTAGTCTTGACCCCTATTTAGGTCACGTTAACCGGTCTGAAGAATACCTTTATCCGGAATACCGGATCAAGATTGACAAGGCTTATCAGGATTTTCTGTATTCGTTTTCAGTAATTGTTGATCACAATGGAATGATGCATTTCAAACAATTTCTGGTGGCTGTTGAGCCTGAATTTATCGAAACTAAAACAAAAGTGGCAAAAGGAATAATTGAAGTTTATCTGCGAAATACCCTGGATATCATTCCTGGAAATACTCTTGGTTTTCCGCATTCAAGTGTGATTAATCTGCATGTAATCGGAAGAAAATAAACCTGATTTGAAGCAATTAATTGGAACAAAGACTAAATAATTAGTGAATGATTTTAAACATCAACTCTTTCATTAAGTCACCTTGCTCAGTATTTCCGCTTGCATCAACACCCTTTGTTTTCAGATCACACTCCCGAAGATAACTTATCACCCGAAAAACCTTCTCCTTGCTGTAATTTCTGGCCGCAAGCTCATATTCCCTAACAAAGAAAGGGGCTATTCCCAGTGCACTAGCTAAACTCTGAGGAGATTTATCACCTGCATAATGATACTTTAATACTTTGGTAAAATATGAGTTAAGTGCTCCCAACAGGAGTTGTATTGGGTTATTCTTCGGATTATCCGCAAAATAATTTATGATCTGATTCACTTTAAATGCATCCTTCCTCGCAATCGCATTCTGAAGTTCAAACACATTATAATCCTTACTAATGCCGATATTATTCTGAATATCATTGACACTGATCTCCTGCCCCGCTTTTACGTTCAGCATCAGTTTTTCGAGTTCGTTAGCCACTTTAGATAGATCATTCCCCAGGTATTCGGCCATCAATGCTGAAGCCTGTATTTGTATAGAATAACCCTTTTCAAGTACAAATCCCTCAATCCAGCCGGACACTTTATTCTCGTGAATCGATGCGGATTCGAAAACAAGACCTTTTTTTTCTATGGCTTTGTAGGTTTTCTTCCTCTTATCAAACTTACCATTTCGATAGCAAAATACCAGAAGAGTGCTTGGAAGCGGATTTTCAAAATAGCTTAACAAAGGATCTGCCGACTTCTTATCATCATCCCCATCTTTGCCCCATTTCAAATCCTGAGCTTCCTTTACCAAAACCACCTGATAATCACTCATCATTGGATACCGCTTAGCAGCAGAAAGAATACTCAGAGGGTCTGAATCCTTACCGTAAAAAATAGTTTGATTAAAACCTTTTTCTGTGTCAGAAAGCACATTTTCTTCTATATAATCGCTGATCTGATCAATGTAGAATGATTCTTCGCCATGCAAAAGATATACCGGCTTAAACTTCCGGTTTTTTAGGTCTTTAATAAGGTCTTTGCTGTTCATTTTGGTTTTCGAAATTACGATTCTTTAAACATAAATTTCAAGTCCGGGCTGAAATTTCAAATATTAATTCCCGGGATAGTGCAGATTAAAATCATTTTGTGAAATTTACTCTAATGTTCAAACCCGACCAATTAAATCTCCCATCCTATTCACCTAAAATCAAAGAGGAAAACGGGATAAGTTATATTTTTGATGAAATCAGGAAAAAATATCTGGTTCTCACGCCCGAAGAATGGGTCAGACAGCATTTAGTGCATTTTCTAATCAGGGATAAGAAATACCCGCGTTCACTCATAAAGCTTGAAGGGGGATTGAAACTTAACAGTCTGCAGAAACGTTCCGACATTCTGCTCTTCAACAGACATGGGGAAAAAATTTTGCTTGTTGAATGTAAGGCACCATCGATAAAGATTACTCAGGAGACTTTTGACCAGATTGCACGATATAATTTCGTACATAAGGTACAATGGCTACTGGTAAGTAATGGAATACAACACTTCTGCTGTGAGATTGATTTTGAAAATCAGTCTTACAGGTTTGTAGAAGAAGTGCCTGAATATTCAGTCTGAGCATCTGAAAATAAAAATTTGATAGTTGGCCAAATGATTATTTATTCGCGTGATTGTTCTATCTTTAGAGATAATAAGGTATAAATTTTGCTTACAATATATATTCACCTATAGATCAAAAAACTGATTTATATAATCTGATTAACGCTCACTTGTTCTAAAATCACCTCTTAATAGGTGGCCATTACCTGTGTTTTACAAATTAATATTTATGGCCATTTTGATCTTTTTTATTGCGCATTGGTTCCTATCTCTGTTCTTTCAAACTTTTTTCCAGCACCGTTATGCCTCTCATCGGATGTTCACAATGTCTAAAAGCTGGGAGCGCATTTTTTATTTTATGGCTTTTATATTTGAAGGTGCTTCCTTTTTAAACCCACGTGCATACGCAATGATGCACAGAGAACATCATGCTTACAGTGATACTGAGAAAGACCCTCATTCACCTCATTTTTTTACAGATGTATTTCAGTTGATGAAAGCAACAATCATCACATTTCGTGATCATTTGAAGCGTACCAAAGATCCGGAGGCTCGTTTTCTGGGTTACTATCCTGAATGGCCTCTAATTGACCGGATTGGATCTTCAATTGCTTCCAGACTCCTGTTTGGGGCAGCTTATACCTGGTTTTATATTGAATTTGTCCCAAAAGGATCAGAATGGATGTACTTCCTGCTTCCAATCCATTATCTCATGGGGCCTTTGCATGGAGCAATTGTGAACTGGTGCGGGCATAAATATGGTTATTCCAATTTCGACAATAAAGACAAATCAAAAAACACTACACCTTTTGATTTTCTGATGCTTGGAGAATTATTCCAAAACAATCACCATCGTTATCCTAATAGTGCCAATTTTGGAAAAAAATGGTTTGAAATCGATCCGGTATATCCGCTTATGAAGCTAATGGATATCATGGGAATTATTCGTTTAAAAAAGGCTGCCTGATTTTTTAGGACTATGTTTTGTTTGAAATTCAAATACCTAAATCAAATGAAGCCCGGTTCCCTTAAAAGTTTAGATAAATTCGGAATTCTACACAAGAAATAAATTTAACCTTTCGAATATTTTTACATACATTATCTTTGATTATTCCGGAGCATAGTTAGTATTATAATTTTCTATTTGATTGTTAAGAATGAGATTTCCAAGGTACATTTATATAATACTGCTCCTGCTGTCTTATTTAAAATCCTATGGATCTCATAATTCCATCGATGGGCTACCTGATGCTAAGAATGGCATTATTGATCTGCGAAAATCCTCATTAACAGATATTATTTCGCTCGATGGCGAATGGAAGTTTTACTGGAATCATTTGCTTGATCCTGGAAGCGTTCAGGCTCAATATCAGAATTATAAAATTGTTAATTTTCCGTTCAGATGGGAAAATTATGAATTGGATGGCAAAATGCTTCCCTCTTACGGCTATGCGAGTTATACACTCACCGTACTCCTGCCAAAAACCACTGAACCGCTGCGCATACTTGTCCCCGAAATGTATTCGGCCTATAGTTTATTTATCAACGGTAAAAAAGTCGCTAAAAATGGCCAGGTAAGTGACAATGAAGAAAATTTTATATCCTACTGGCAATACCAGACAATCGATCTTAGCGAAAGTCCGGACACCCTGAATGTAGTTCTGCAAATTGCAAATTTTACACATTCCAAAGCTGGTATATCTAAATCAATTGTTTTGGGTAGCAAATCAAATATGGAGACCTTTAGGATTCATGCTGTTGCCATTGATCTGCTCCTGACAGGTTGCCTTTTCATGGGTGGCCTTTTCTTTTTAGGACTCTATCTTCTGGGGAGCCGCGACAAAGCTATCCTCTTATTCTCTCTCTACTCCATTGTTTACAGTTACAGGATTATGGGTGGAGGAAATTACGTATTACACACCATAATGCCTGGAATTGACTGGTTTATTACCATTAGAATGGAATATATAAGTTTATTTCTTGGTATTGGCTTGTTTACACTTTATACAAATTACCTGTACCCAAAGGATATCAATAAACTAATCGTCAGAACAATCAGTATTTTGTGCTTTACTTTTGCACTTATTTCTTTGATTTTCCCGCCGGTAATATTTACTCAATTGATTAACCCATTCATTGTTATAATGCTCAGTTGTATCATATATGTTCTATATGTTTATAATAATGCTTATCAGAAAAAAAGACCCGGATCATTATTTGCATTGCTTAGTTCGCTTATGTTGATGATAATCTTTATCATTCTAATCCTTAACTACTGGCACTTAGCTCCATTATTACAGCTACCCAGTTTCATTTGCTACATAGGTTTCTTTTTCTTTCAATCCCTAATTTTGTCACACAGGGTTTCATTTACACTTAAGAAAGCCAGAAAACAGGCCGAAGAGGGTTTGATTGCCAAAAGTGAGTTTTTGAGTACTATGAGTCATGAGATCAGAACTCCCCTGAATTCTGTAATCGGGATGAGTCACTTATTGCTAAATGAAAATCCCCGAAAGGATCAGGTTGAAAATCTTAATGTAATGTTGTTCTCTGCAAATAATTTATTAGCAATAGTTAATGATATTCTTGATTACAATAAAATCGAAGCCGGAAAGATCTCATTTGAACATATTGAAATGGATATTTCGTCCATCTCTAAAAATATTGTCCGCGGCCTGCAGGTTTCTGCCAGTGATAAGAGTATTGTTCTCAGCTTACAATTAGACCATTCCTTACATACCAGGGTTTTTGGAGATCCAACCCGATTATCACAGGTTCTCAGCAATCTTCTTCACAATGCAATCAAATTTACAGAACAAGGAAAGGTAATATTAGATATCAGAATGATTAAAGAATCTGAAAAGGATATCACACTGGAGTTTGGTATAATTGATACCGGAATAGGTATTTCAAAGGAAAAACAAAAACTTATCTTTGAGCGATTTACACAAGCTGATTCTTCCACTTCACGTGGTTTTGGAGGAACAGGTCTTGGGCTTGCAATCAGTAAAAAGATATTGGAATTACAGCATTCTACCTTGCAACTTGAAAGTGAAGAAGGTAAAGGTTCACACTTCTATTTCAGCCAGACCTTTGACAAAAACTTGCAAAGTCGCGAACAAAAAGAATCAGATATGAACCTTCCGTCCGGAGACAATAAATTACTAAGTGGAATCACTGTTTTATTAGTTGAAGACAATCCAATTAATGTTTTGGTAGCCCAAAAATTCCTGGAACGCTGGGGTGCAAAGATTGTAACTGCAAGCAACGGACTTGAGGCACTTAATATGGTTGATCCTGATAAACATGACCTTGTTCTTATTGACCTTCAAATGCCCGTTATGGATGGATATGAGGCCAGCAGAAAGATGAGGGAAAAAGGTATAAACCTACCAATAATTGCGCTTACGGCCAATTTACCTAATGAAATTGAAGATAAGATAAAACTTTGCGGGATCAATGATATGGTCGTGAAACCTTTCCTACCTGATGAACTATACAGAAAAGTATTACACTATGTTTCCCGAAAAAAATAATTAATTACCGGTAAAATTAATCTTCATTTTAGGAATGCCTATTTGTATTATGAAAGTCAAATAAAATCTTTTTCTGGATTAAATAAAATATTAATCGTAATATTGCAATTAAATATGGGACTAACAAAATCAGAAATATTCTCAACTGAGCAAAATCATCTGGCTCAATTACTGAAAGCTTTGGCACATCCTGCACGTATCGCCATACTGCAGGAAATCATGAAAGCGAATACCTGTATTTGTGGTGAACTGGTTAATGAGCTTGGTTTGGCGCAAGCCACTATCTCGCAACATCTCAAAGAATTAAAAAATGCAGGTTTAATTAAAGGTACAGTCGAAGGAGCCAGCGTATGCTATTGCATTAATCCGGAAACATGGCAAGTGCTTGAAAAAGCAATAGGAAACTTTCTTTCAGCTTTGAAAACTACTAATAGCTGCTGTTAAAAAAAATTAAACTTAAATATCGCAATATTGCAATAATATAAATAAAATACCATGAAAACAGAAGCAGAAATGAAAGAACTTGTCCGACAAAAATACAGTGAGATTGCATTACAGGACAAAGCTACTAATGAAAGTTCATGCTGTGGTGCTGGTGGATGCAGTACAGAAGTATACAATATCATGACAGATGATTATACTGATCTGAAAGGTTATAATCCGGATGCCGATCTGGGTCTGGGATGTGGTTTGCCAACCCAGTTCGCCGTGATCAAAAAAGGTGATGTAGTAATCGACCTCGGATCAGGTGCAGGAAATGATTGCTTTATTGCCAGATCTGAAGCAGGGGAAAATGGAAAAATCATCGGAATAGATTTTACCGAAGCCATGATTAATAAGGCCAGACAGAATGCCGAAAATCTGGGATTTAACAATGTCGAATTCCGTCAGGGAGATATTGAGCACATGCCGGTAACATCTAACACTGCCGATGTGGTTGTGAGTAATTGTGTTCTCAATCTTGTTCCAAATAAAGACAATGTTTTTAAGGAGATATTCAGGGTTTTGAAACCAGGAGGTCATTTCAGCATCTCTGACGTGGTGCTCAGCGGTAAACTTCCAGACCACATTAAAAATGCATCTGAAATGTATGCAGGCTGTGTTTCTGGTGCTATACAGAAAGAAGCCTATCTTGAATTGATTAAAATTAACGGCTTTACGGATATGAGGATACAAAAGGAAAAGCCAATTATTATTCCGGATGATATTCTGCAGAACTACCTTTCAGAGGAAGATCTTCTTGCATTCAAATCCGGAAATGTAGGAATATTCAGCATCAGTGTTTATGCAGCTAAACCAGGAAAGGCAGCAGTTTGTGTGCCCGGAGGAGGATGTTGCTGATAGCAGGGTGGTCATCAGGCATTTTTGGTATAACTTTTACAGGGAAACATACGTAATAGGTATACCAAAACTTAAGAAATGACTTACCAGCATCACATCAGTCTTTACCGACCCTTAAACATGAAATTGCTAATTCTAAGTTTGCTTTTGTACTTATATCCATATTAATACTCAATGCCATAACAGTAACTTTCTATTTTTATTCACTTACACTTTTTTTGCTGAGTTTATTTCTAAGTATTATTTTCTTTGTTTTATTGTTAAGGCAGTTACGTAAAACCCAGAAAGTATCTTTTATTGAAATTAGAGACAAAACTCTTAGCTATTTTGATACTGAGAGCGAAGAAACTGTAAAAATTTCTGCCGGGAAAATAACACATATCAGTACAAAACTTTGTGAACAAAGGGTTCACACAAATGAAAGGGTACATCTGGTTAATCTGAAAGTAATCAGAAACGAGAAAAAACGCTGGGAAATAAAAGAAAAGATCAGAACATTATTGAACCCTGTCAGCCTTTAAAACCCTGTCAGCCTTCAAAAGGCTGACAGGGTTATAGTTAACGTTGACAGGTTTGAAACCCTGTCAGCGTTTTAAACTAGCTTCCAGAATTTTCAGCTTCGACAAAGCATCTTCCTTCTTCTGCCTCTCAATTTCAACCACTTCCGGCTTTGCATTTTGTACAAAACGTTCATTAGATAGTTTAGATTCCACAGCACGTAGAAAGCCATTGAGGTATTCTATTTCCTTTTCAATCCGTAACTTCTCAGCAGCCGGATCAATGTTATTCTCAAGTGGCACGAAAAATTCATCCTTCCCGGCCATAAATGTGCCGGCTCCTGCCACAGGTTCTTTTACAAAATCCGAGTCTGAGATATTTGCAAGTCTCGAAACAATATTTAAGTAATCCTGATAGTTAATTTCCGAATTAACCTTAATTTTTAACTTTAAAACATCTTTTGGAGAAATTTGTTTCGTATTTCTGATATTTCTGATCTCAGAGACCACTTGTCTTATGATATCAATATCATGTACAAGTGATGTATCGATCTTGCCAGCTACGGGATAAGCTGCAACTATACAACAGTCCATTTCTCCTCTTTGGGTAAACAAATCGTCATGCCATAGTTCTTCAGTAAGGAATGGCATTAAAGGGTGCAATAATTTTAAGATCCGCTCAAAATATTCAACAGTAATATTAAAGGTTTCCTGATCTATAGGCTGCTGATAAGCAGGCTTAATCATTTCCAGATACCAGGCACAGAAATCATCCCAAACCAGTTTGTAAATTCCCATCAGGGCCTCAGAAAGACGATACTGCTTATAATTATCCTCAATTTCAGTCAATGACTGATTAAAAGCAGAGTCAAACCATTTTATAGCCTTCTGATTTGTATTGTTCAATGCAGGATCAACTTCCCAACCCTTAACCAAGCGAAAGGCATTCCATATTTTATTTGCAAAATTTCTACCCTGCTCACAATAGCTTTCATCAAACATCAGGTCATTCCCGGCAGGCGAACACAAAAGCATACCTACCCTTACTCCGTCAGCTCCGTATTTTTCGATCAATCCGATAGGATCAGGAGAGTTACCCAATGATTTAGACATCTTTCTACCCTGTTTATCACGTACTATTCCGGTCAGATATACATTTCTAAAGGGTACTTCACCCCTGAACTCATGTCCTGCCATGATCATTCTGGCTACCCAGAAAAACAGAATCTCAGGAGCAGTAACCAGATCATTGGTTGGATAATAATAGTTGATATCTGCATTTTCAGGATCCTTAAATCCGTCAAAAACAGAGATTGGCCACAGCCAGGATGAAAACCAGGTATCAACCACATCGTCATCCTGTCTGATTTGGCTTGAATCAGAATCAGGGAACTGCTTTTTAAACTCTTCAATAGCTTCAGACTCAGTTTTCGCAACTACCCACTCCCCTTTTGCATTATACCATGCCGGAATGCGCTGTCCCCACCACAATTGCCTGCTAATACACCAGTCTTTTACATTTTCCATCCAGTGTTTATAGGTATTTATAAACTTTTCAGGAATTAACTTTATCTCGCCGTTTAAAACGTAGTCAAGCGCAGGTCCCGACATTTCAGACATTTTACAGAACCATTGCATCGACAATTTGGGTTCTATCGCAGCATCAGTCCGCTCTGAGAACCCAATTTGCGATTTATAGTCTTCCAGCTTTTCCAGATTACCGGCTTCTTCTAACAAAAAATGGATCTTCTTCCTTGCTGCAAATCGATCCTCGCCCACCAGAATCTGAGCATTTTCGTTAAGGGTACCATTATCATTCAGAATATCAATAACCGGAAGTTTATGTCTCAAGCCCAGTTCATAGTCATTCAAATCATGGGCAGGTGTCACTTTCAGGCAACCCGTACCAAACTCCATATCTACATAATCATCCTGAATAACAGGTATTTTCCTGTTAATCAAAGGAATATATACCTGCTTACCCTTTAGGAATTCGAATCTGGTATCATTTGGATTGATGCAGATCGCGGTATCGGCCATGATAGTTTCGGGTCTTGTGGTCGCTACAATGAGATGATCTGGAAAACCATGGACAGGATCAACAATGGAATACCTGATATAATATAACTTCTGATTTACTTCCTTACGAATGACCTCTTCATCCGAAACAGCGGTCTGCCCTTTTGGATCCCAGTTAACCATTCTTATTCCTCTGTAAATCCAGCCTTTTTTATAGAGGTGAATGAAGGTATCAATTACCGCTTCCGAAAGATCATCCTCCATAGTAAATCGGGTTCTGTCCCAATCGCAGGAAGCACCCAGCTTTTCAAGTTGCTTCAATATTATACCACCATACTTATCCTTCCATTCGTGAGCATAGTTTAGAAATTCCTCTCTGCTGACATCCTTCTTTTCAATTCCCTGTTCCTTAAGCGATGCAACAACTTTAGCCTCAGTTGCAATCGATGCATGGTCAGTTCCAGGCACCCAGCAAGCATTCTTACCCTGCATTCGGGCTCTGCGAATTAAAACATCCTGAATCGTATTATTGAGCATATGGCCCATATGCAATACCCCGGTAACATTAGGTGGTGGGATAACAATAGTATAAGGTTCTCTTTCGTCCGGTACTGAGCGGAAGAACTTCTTATCAAGCCAATATTTATACCATTTATCCTCAGTTTCTCTGGGATTATACGTCTTTGGAATACTCATTTAATCAAGGGGAAAATTAACAAGCGAAAATACGTTTTTGGGAGGTATTATTGGAACATGCAGGTTCTGAATTTTTATAAAAATCTATCAATACTTGCAATTTTTATGCTGAATTAGCATTTAAAATATCTTAATGACCAATAAAACAATAAAATTAGCCTTCAGGTGTTATTATATTAATCAGATTTTTTCAGCTATGAAAATCATCGCCTGTTCGAATATTACCCATTTTTTTTTCAATCACCTGAAATTTGGCCGAATACTTTCCTGGTTTAACAAGTAGACATAATTTATTTTTACTTCATCCATTTTCTGCTATTTTTACGATCTGTTTTTACTAACCAAAAAATCATGAATAAGAATTCCATTAAATTAATGCTCCTTGGGGCTGTTTGTACCCTGTCATTGCAGGTTTCCGCACAACATGATTCAAAACCAGTTAAAAAGCCATTATTCATTGACAAAGCAAGTATGGATATGAGCAAAAAACCAGGAGATGATTTCTATCAGTATGCCAGCGGCATCTGGATAAAAAACAATCCGGTGCCTGCAAAAGAAACAAGATGGGGAAGTTTTAACCTTCTTCGCGACTTTAACATTAATGCTGTGAAGACTATCCTTGCTGAATCTGCAAATAATAAAAATGCGGCACCGGGCTCAATAGAAAAGCGTGTAGGCGATTTCTACGCGGCGGGAATGGATAGTTTAGCTATTGAAAAACTGGGATATAGCCCAATCAGTAAAGACCTTGAAAAAGTTGCGCAACTATCTGATATTAAAGGCCTTATAAATCATGCCGCTGAAATGAGGACATCAGGATCCGGCTCCCCATTTTTCTCATTTTTTGTTGGGCAGGATAGAAAATATGTTAAAAACATTGTCCCACAGCTTTTTCAGGGAGGAACAACCCTACCCGATCGCGACTATTATTTGAAGAATGATCCAAGAAGTCTGAAGATTCAGGAATCATATAAAAGTTATGTAAGCAAACTTTTCCTGCTTTCAGGTTCTTCTCAGGCTGAGGCTGAAAAAAATGCTGGCATAATTTTCAATCTGGAGAAGTCACTGGCAGCAGCTCAAATGAGCCGTGTTGAAATGCGTGATCCGTATAAAACCTACAATAAGTTTGCAATAACAGAAATGAGTAAAACAACACCCAATCTTAACTGGGCAACCTTACTTCCACTCATGAGGGTTAATGGACAAGATACTGTATTGGTAAACTCCCCAAAATTCTTCACTGAACTGAATGCATTACTCGGATCAGCACCACTTGATGATCTTAAAACATATCTTAAGTGGAATATACTTAAAAGTTCAGCACCATACCTGAGTTCTGACTTTGTTGATGCGAGTTTTGCCTTTACACAAACATTAAGTGGTCAGAAAGTACAAACTCCACGGTGGCAACGGATGTCATCATTGACTGATGGCTCTGTCGGCGACCTTCTCGGACAGATCTATGTGAAAAAACACTTCAAGCCGGAAGCAAAAGCAAGAATGCAGGAACTGGTAAGCAATTTGGTTAAGGCTTATGAAATTAGAATAAAAAATCTGGATTGGATGACTGATGTGACCAAACAGAAGGCATTGGATAAACTTTATGCATTTTCTCCGAAGATTGCTTATCCCGACAAATGGAAAAATTATGAAGGACTGGAAATTAACAGAGGGACATTTTTCGACAATGTAAGAAATTCAGGAATCTGGAGCTATTCTGAAATGGTGAAACAATTGGGCAAACCTGTTGATAAAACCCGCTGGGCAATGACTCCCCCAACAGTAAATGCCTATTACAATCCGGTAAATAATGAAATTGTATTCCCGGCAGGCATTCTTCAATTCCCATTCTTTGATGCTAATGCAGATGATGCGGTAAACTACGGCGGTATTGGCGCAGTTATAGGCCATGAAATTTCCCATGGTTTTGATGATTCCGGAAGCCAGTATGATAAAGACGGCACTTTACGCAATTGGTGGACTGATGAAGATAGAAGCAAGTTCAAAGTTAAAGCAACTGCCCTGCAGGAACAATTTGATGCTTATACAGTGCTGGATACTGTTCATGTTAATGGCAAACTGACACTTGGTGAGAACATTGGTGACCTCGGTGGACTAAATGCAGCGTATGAAGCCTTCAAAATGACCAAACAGGGACAAAGTAATGTTAAAATTGATGGATTTACACCTGATCAGCGTTTCTTCCTTTCATGGGCGCAAGTATGGAAAGGAAATATTTTGAATGAAACTGCTGCACAATTAATAGTAACTGACACGCATTCTCCAGGTCCTTACCGTACAATTGGTGCACCTGTAAATATGGATGCATGGTATAATGCTTTTGATATAAAACCGGGTGATAAGCTTTATAAAAAGCCGGAAGATCGCATCAGAATATGGTAATCTGATCTTAAAAACTATTGTTATTAGGATTTAAGCCCTTTGTTTGAGTATTTTCGAACAAAGGGCTTTTTATATGCCAGCAATGAATTATATCGACCTGATTTTAATTAGTTTAATCCTGATTACAGCATGGCGCGGCTGGCATGAAGGATTTCTGGTATCCATAACAGAAATATTCATTTGGCTTGGGAGTTTGATCGCTGCATTGCTATTTTCAGAACTGCTTGCTACCATTCTTGATAAATTTTTTGACATTTCTATAGTATGGTTAAGACCTCTGAGTTTTATCCTGATTCTGGCCATGTTCAGCCGGATGATCTATGAAATCTGCGATGGACTTACTGAAAATATACCGGAATCAAGGAATCAACATTTATTAAATAAACTGAGCGGAATTATCCCGGGCTTATTTTCAGGTTTGTTTTATGCACTTTTATTATCTCTGTTTTTTCTGCATTACCCTCTTGGGGATGCAACAAAAGAAGCAAGGCAAAGCATTATAGCCAACTCTATAACGCAAAAACCAGACTGGGCAGGAAAAGGTATCAACAATATCCTTAATGATCTCAGAAATAAATTTGGCAGAAGTCTGACTATTTTCCCAAATGGAAAAGAGATTATTCCATTGCCGTTTAAAATTTTGGAGCCTAAACCCAGAAAAGAACTTGAGACTGGCATGCTCGATATGATTAATGCCGAAAGAAAAAAAGTGGGTCTTCCAGTCTTGCACTTTGACGAAGAATTGGCTGAAGTAGCCAGAACACATTCCAAAGACATGTTCCGAAGAGGATATTTTTCTCATTATAATCCGGAGGGAAAAAGCCCTTTTGATAGGATTAGAAAAGAGGGAATTCAGTTCAGAATCGCAGGCGAAAACCTTGCCTTAGCTCAAAATCTAAGTCTTGCGCATACTGGACTGATGGAATCCCCTACCCACCGTGCTAACATCGAGCATAAATCATTCGGCAGAGTTGGAATAGGAATACTGGATGGAGGATATAATGGTCTAATGATTACTCAGTTATTCAGAAATTAACAATGAAACCAAAATCTGAATCAAAAACCTTGCTCTTTTTTTTAATTTTGCAGTATGTCTGATCCAATTATAAAATTGATTTTTTTCTAAATTCATAAAACATATTGGTCAAATTTTTGTTATTAATTCAGAATCATCCTTAAACCAATAAAATACTTTCTATGCATAGGTATTTGCTCACTCTTTTTTGTTTATTAAGCAACCAACTGATCGCTCAGATCAAAAATCCTGAATACAAACAGACAATTGATAGTCTTTACCATAATTCTGTCCCACTAATCACAATAGATAAATTCATAAAAATTGATAAATACAATCTCTGTATTCTCGACACCCGGGAGCAAGATGAATTTAATGTTAGTCATATAAAAAATGCCCGCCATGTCGGAAATTTCTGGTTCGATATGCGTAAAGTATATGATATTCCAAAAAATACAACGGTTATTGTGTATTGCTCAGTAGGCATAAGAAGCGAAAAAATTGGAGAAAAACTGATCGCTGCAGGTTATAAAAATGTCCTTAATCTTTACGGTGGAATTTTTGAATGGGTTAATCAGGGTCATCCGGTTTATAAAGACAAGGGGGTTCAAACAGCTGAAATTCATACTTACGACAAACATTGGGATCGCTGGGCCGAACGCGGAACTAAAGTGAATTAATTCAACTATGATCAATAAGCCAGCATGGATCATTTAAGCTTTTCACTTACCTCCGATGGTTCAAAAACTCTTTTCAATAAAGAAGTTGGCGAGCATTACCACTCCCGGCATGGTGCTTTACAGGAAAGCAAGCATGTTTTCCTCAATACCGGGATGCGATATTTCCTTGAAAAAAGCGGGCTCAAAAAAATCAATATTCTTGAAGTTGGTTTTGGAACGGGATTAAACTTTTTGACAACTGCAGATTTTTGCTCAGAAAACAACATTCAACTCGAATATACCGGCATTGAAGCCTATCCCCTTACACCGGAAATTATTGGGGATACCGGATACAATAACTATGTTTCTCAAGATTTATGGGACTCTTTTACGAAGCAATATGAGCAAGCACAGAAATCTGAAGTACAAATGGGTGCATCGTGCTCATTAAAAATAGAACACGCAAAATTACTTGATTTTAAATGTGAAAAGCTTTTTGATGTCCTTTACTTTGATGCTTTCGCGGCAGTCCATCAGCCTGAAATGTGGAATCAGGAATCCCTTAAACATATTTCTAAATACTTAAAAACAGGTGGAGTATTTGTGACTTATGCGATAACCGGAGATCTGAAAAGAACGATGAAAAGTTTGGAATTTGAGATTGAAAAAGCACCGGGTGCACCGGGCAAAAGGGAAATGTTAAGAGCCGTAAAAGTCTAAATTTGACCGGAGCCAAATTATCATTCCTCCTCACAAAATAACAAGATCAAAATCCTATTTTTGCAATATTAATCTCGATAAATGCCTGCTAATCCGATCCCTCTTTCCGCCGATACACCCGCAAAGTCCTTTGAACGTTTGTTAACGATCATGAACACGCTTCGTGAGCAATGCCCATGGGATAAAAAGCAAACCATGGAAACACTCAGGCACCTTACTATTGAGGAGACCTACGAACTTTCTGATGCAATCCTTGAAGGGGATATGAACGAGATCAGAAAAGAACTTGGCGATATCATGCTACACCTCGTATTTTATACCCGCATCGCTTCTGAAAGCAATGATTTTAACATCACTGACGTTCTAAATGGCATTTGTGATAAATTGATCCACAGGCATCCTCATATCTACAGTGATGTACAGGTTAAAGATGAGGCCGATGTAAAACGTAACTGGGAGCAACTGAAATTAAAAGAGGGCAATAAATCAGTACTCGAGGGGGTCCCTGCTTCATTGCCGGCCCTTATCAAAGCTTCAAGAATTCAGGAAAAAGCAAGAGGTGTTGGTTTCGACTGGGAAGAAAAGGCTCAGGTTTGGGATAAGGTTGAAGAAGAATTGAGGGAATTCAGAGATGAATTCAATACCGACGACAATACAGCAATTGATAAAGAGAAGGCTGAGGGAGAATTCGGCGACCTGGTGTTCTCTCTGATCAACTACGCCCGTTTCATCGACATCAACCCTGAAGATGCCCTTGAAAAAACAAATAAGAAATTTATAAAACGTTTCCAGTATCTCGAAAGCAAGGCAAAAGAACTCGGTAAAAGCTTGAAAGACATGACTTTATCTGAAATGGATATTTTCTGGAACGAAGCCAAAACTCAAAAATAAGCACTCCAGAGTAAAAGAATCGGAATAATTCTTTGGGAGAAATGATATGCATTTTGATATTCGATCGCAGCCTAGTGTCAATTACGAGTACAGCCCAGTGTCATTGCGAGGAGGCACGACGAAGCAATCCCATGACGATTAGCACTATTAGTAAGGGGATTGCCGCGCTGCGCTCGCAATGACATACTATGGATCATTTTGTTAAATATAATTTTTCATGTTTAAATAGAATTAAACCACAGAAACATCTGCTCTAAGGCTCCCCTTCCCTAATCAAAATATTTTTTTTAAAAATCAATGTAGCATTTCTGTATCCTGATTCGTCTTAGGTATATAAAACACTATACATGAGAACTACAGGATTACTTTTTCTTTTTTCACTTCTACTTTTTACTGCATCCTGTTCAGACAAAATTAATCTGACTTTACTGGATGGAAACTATACCGGTTCTTTCTATTATACCGGACCTGGTGAGACCAAAACTGTCATAAGCAAGGAAACTATATCAGTCAGTCTTTCAGGGAGTGAGTACACCTCCACAGGTGAAGCTTCAAGAATACCGGCCGGAGGAGCCGGTGAATTTAACCTGGTGGACAAAGAAGAAGTTCAGTTCAATGATAAACATGTGTGGACTGCCGATTTCGACTGGAACTTAATTCTGAACGGTAGTTTTATCTATGAACTTAAAAATGACAGTTTAATTTTGACACGTAAATTTGAAATTTGCAAAACTTGCGCAATTAAGCCGGGTATGATGCCCGTATTATACCAATACCGATTGAAGAGAACAGATTGATACATGTCAAAAGCATCCGGCATTTCTGAGTCAGAGCTCATTCAGGAATGCAAAAAAGGCAGTTTAAAGTACCAGGAAATGCTATACAAACATTTCTTCAGCTTTGCTATGGGTGTTGGAATGAGGTATTTATCCGACCGTGATGATACACTGGAAGTTGTAAATGACTCCTTTATAAAAGTATTCAAATCAATAAAAGATTTTAAAAATGAACAAAATTTAAAACCATGGTTGAGCAGAATAGTGGTCAATACAGCCTTAGACAGGAGAAGAAAAGATTTGAAACATCAGTATCTGAGTCCGCTAGAAAAAGCCTCAGATCTATCTTATCCAGCTCAGGCATTAGACAATCTGAATGCTAAAGACATCTGCAAATTACTATACAAATTGCCCAATTTGCAGCGAATGGTTTTTAATATGTATGAAATTGACGGGTACAGTCATGAGGAGATTGGCGATATACTTAATATCCCTGCTAGTTCATCCCGTGTAAATTTAAGCAGGGCAAAAGAAAAATTACGAGTAGCAATTAGTTTAGAACAATCAGCATGAAAGAAACTGAAGATCAGAGAATCGCAGCTAAAATTCGCCAGGTTTTCGATGATTTCGAAGATCCTGCATCAAATGAGGCTTGGCTGGAACTGCGTAAAAAGTATCCTGAAGAAAAAAGAAGACCTTTATTCTTTTGGATAAGCTCTGCTGCTGCAGTATTAATCTTGATCTCAGGGCTATGGATATATATTCCCGAAATAAAGATGGATTCTGTCACAGATAAAAACAATACAGCCATCGAGAGTAGAAAAACAGAATCTGAAACCCAATCATCTGTACCTAAGTTAACAGTCCCTGCTCCTGTCTCATCCAAATTAATTGCGAAAGAATTACAACCTAGTTCAGATAAAAAGCTTGGCAGTATACCTAATTCCACATTTTCGGTGGCAGAAAAGTTAATATTTAATCGCCCTTCTGACTATTCTAAAATATCAGACAGAATGGTAATTTCTGCTAAAGATTCGGCATCTACCTATGAAAATCCTATTGCAAAATCGTCAAAAACTATTGAAGAACCCACAATTAAACAAGACACAATGGTTCTCGCAATTGGAGAAGTCACAAAGACAGATTACAATTTAAAACCAAAGCCTGAAGAATTAAAAATACCTGAAGAAAAAG
Source organism: uncultured Sphingobacterium sp. (assembly GCA_964356005.1). GTDB lineage: Bacteria > Bacteroidota > Bacteroidia > Sphingobacteriales > Sphingobacteriaceae > Daejeonella. The sequence continues at coordinate 30,593 of CAYHGN010000005.1, read as the reverse complement.
GAAAAAAGTCTGAAAAGAGTGGCAAAAAGAACTTTTCACTCAGTGTGTATGCCGGTTCCTTCATTAATTATGCAGAGGGCAGTGAGAATAATGTGAATGTGGGTGCCGGGCTTTCATCCGACTTCAGAATCAGTAAGAACCTTAGAATTTCGACCGGCCTTAACCTGAGTAAAAACAGCCTTGCCTACAATCAAAATGAACCGGCAAATAAGTATGGCTCATTTCAGGATGCTAACGCATCAATTGTTGGGACACTTGTAGCACTTAGTAATTATGAAGCAGAACTTCTTGGCCTCGATATTCCTGTTAACATTAAATACCTGTTTAATCCTCAGAAAAGTAGTACTTATTTCCTAGCAGGTTTAAGTTCAGGCACATACCTAAGCGAAAAATACGCAGTTAAGCAATCTAACTTTAACTCGTTTGTGGGAACTTCTGCAGTCGCCAACAAGCAGGAAATAAGCAGGCAAATGAAAGACTTTGATCTGATGCGCACCCTGAATGTATCCTTTGGGTTTAACACCCGACTAAACAAAAAACAGAGCCTGACAATTGAGCCCTTTTTAAAATATCCACTGGGCGGACTGGGGAGTGAAAACATCAGATTTGGAGCCTCAGGAATAAATGTTAAACTGAATTTTAATACTGCAAAAAAACCATGATGAAGCTCAAATTATTCTTCAGTGCAGTACTCTTTTTTAGTACTTGCCTGTTGCTATCGTGCGAAAAGTCCAACAGTTTATGTGGCGGGAATGATCCAATGAATAATCTTCCATGGTTAGACCTGGAGATTGCCCGTCTGAACTCACTAAATCAGTGTTACAATGTTTCAAGATCTACCTATGAGAAACAAACAGTCTTTATTATCTCTAACTGTGAACCCTATATAAACAGCGTGCCCCTGCTTTATAACTGTGATGGGAATGTGCTGAATTTATCCGCTGCCGACTACCAAAATCTGAAGTTTAGTGGATCGATTGAATTGATTTGGAAGAGTAATTAAATTATAAACTGAAATAATATGAAAAATATTAATAAATTCCTTTTAGCTCTGGTTTGTTTTACCGGCCTTTTAATCAGTTCATGTGAAAAAGATTCCATTGAATTTGACCGTCCCTTTGAACTGAAAGAAAATGAAAGTATTGTCCTGCAGGGAAACAATAATGGTTTAACTATCACATTACAATCAGTTAATGATAGCCGCTGTCCGATAAATGCTCTATGTATAAGTGCCGGTAATGCCCGGGTTAAATTAAGAATGTCAGATAATTCAGGAGCAGAAGTATTCTCTGAACTTTGTCTTGGCATTTGTAACACAAAGAATAATATTGAAGACAGTACAATAATTCAACTGAATAATGCCAGCTACATTGTTGTACTTAAAGAAGTTAACCCATATCCTGAAGCAGGCAAAAAACAAAACAAAAAAGCTTTGCTGATTATACGAAAAGAATGATTTACTTAAACCTGATCGCTTTAAGTGGTGATATTCTTGTCACAAGCATTGATGGCAGCAGCAGGACAAATAAGCTGATGAGTAAGGTTCCTGCATTCAGAATCAGAATATCCTGAACATCCAATTGAACCGGCACAAAATCAATGTAATAAGATGCCTGGTCCAGAGTAAAGAAATGGGTTTGCGACTGAAACAAACCAAGTCCGATTCCTAAAATATTACCACATAAAAGTCCCCACAGAATCAAATAAGCAGCATTGTATAGAAATATCTTACGAATCTGCCAGTTCGTATTGCCCAGTGCCTTTAGTATACCGATCATATTAGTTCGTTCAAGAATCATGATCAGAAGGGCCGAAATCATGTTAATAACTGCAACTGCAAGCATCAGGATCAAAATAACCTGAGTATTGACATCCAGCAAAGATAACCATTCAAAAATGGTTGGATAATACTGCTTAATCGTGTATGATTTAAGTTCAATATCAAGATCTTCATAAACCCTCGCTTCAATTTCATCCAGCCTGTCAAAGTCTGTCACTCTCAATTCATATCCACCTACATCCGATGGAGCCCATTTATTTAGACTTCGGATTAATCCGATATCCCCTATCACGAACAATTTATCCACTTCCTCAACACCAAGATTGTAAATTCCGACAATCTGAAATTTTCGTTTGCGGAGGGAATTTTCAATAAAATACATTAAAAAATCATCGCCTACCTTCAGTTTGAGACGATCTGCAGTATATTTTGAGATAAGGATCTGTGTTCTGGACTTTAGTGTATCAGAAAAATCAATAACCTTACCAGCTACAAGTATTTTCTTGAAATATTCCCAGTTATAATCGCTGCCAACACCTTTTAATACAACCCCTTCGACTTCTTCATTTGTATTAATAATTCCCGGCTTGGTAGCAAATGATTGTACAAATTCTATTCCTTCCTGTTTAAGGATTTTTTGAAAAGAAGAGTCTGAAAGGCTAAAAGAAGTGTTCTCATAGGAAGTATTCAGATCCAGTTTGGATATCTGTATATCCCCCGAAAATCCACGAACCTTTTCACGAATCTCTGATTTAAAGCCTTTGACTATTGCTATGGCAAGAATCATCACTGCTAAGCCCAGCATGATCCCTAGAATTGCGATACGTACAATTAGCTTCGAAAAAGTTCGTTTGGAATTAAACGTTATTCGTTTTGCAATGAAAAGGGGTAAATTCAATCCTGAAATGGTTTTTTTTGTACCTTTAACAAAGATGCATTTTTTTTAATTTCGTTTCTGATCCAATTCGATAAGAACCATAAACAAACAATTTTTAATTCTAATTAATGTTGACTATGAACCGCTCAAACTATATTATGTTAATCTTTTTGTTAATCCTGTCTTTCAACACTCTTTCAGTGTCAGCAGAGCAGGCAAAACTTTTATTTTTGGACAAGGATTTACCTAAACTGAAATCTGCCGCTAAGCTTCAGACCGGGGCTGAACAGATTGGACAATATCTCCCCTATCTCAAAGGTAAGCGGATAGGTATGGTAGTCAATCCAACTTCGGTCATTGGAAATACCACAGTGGTTGACAGTCTGCTTAAACTAGGCGTTAAAATTGTTAAGATTTTTGGCCCGGAACACGGTTTTCGTGGTGATGCAAGTGCCGGGGTTAAGGTTGATGACAGTTTTGATGCTAAGACCGGATTACCGGTAATTTCTCTGTATGGCAAACATTTAAAACCTACAAAAGAAGATATGGCAGATGTGGATTTAATGGTTTATGATATTCAGGATGTGGGCACCAGGTTTTACACTTATATCAATACCCTACAGCATGTTATGGAAGCTTGCGGAGAAAATAATAAGGAAGTTCTGATCCTTGATCGCCCAAATCCGAATGGCTTTTATGTTGACGGGCCTGTGTTAGATCCAAAATTGAGATCAGGAATCGGTTATAATCCAATTCCAATCACCCACGGACTTACCATTGCAGAATATGCTCAAATGCTGAACGGTGAAGGATGGATGGCAAATAATGTCAAATGTAATATCAGGATCATAAAGATTGCAAATTACACTCATGCTACCCCTTATGTTCTGCCAATTAAACCATCTCCCAATCTGAATACACCACAATCCGTTTTACTTTATCCTTCACTTTGTCTTTTTGAAGGTACAATTATTAGTCAGGGACGTGGAACCTATTTTCCCTTCACCGTACTCGGAAATCCTGATTTGAAGGATAAATACAAATTTACTTTTATGCCAAAAAGTATAAAAGGAATGAGTGAAACACCTTTGCACATGAATAAAGATTGTTTTGGCATCGATTTAAGGCAGTATAACACCAACAAGATCAGGAAAGAAGGAAAAATCAATCTTAGCTGGTTAATTGAACTTTATAAAGCTTATCCATACAAAGAGAAGTTCTTTGATTTCAAGCAAAGCAACCAGATGGGTAATTTTGATAAACTTGCCGGGACTTATGATCTTAAGCAACAGATCATTGCCGGCAAATCTGAAGAGGAAATCCGCCAGAGCTGGGAACCGGGACTTTCTCAGTACAAGATGATGAGGAAGAAGTATTTATTGTATGAATAAATTAATTGTTGTTAGTTGTCTGTTGTCAGTTGTCAGTAAATTCTACAAAATGTCAAATGAATACTATTTCTCATTCTTAACTCTCCATTCTCCACTCTCAATTTTCAATTGTCAACTGTCAATTATCAATTAAATAAATATGAAAATCGTTTTCATGGGCACCCCGGATTTTGCAGTTGCCTCCTTAAGTGCCCTTTTGGAAGCTGATTTCGATATAGTAGGAGTTATTACTGCTCCAGATAAACCGGCAGGAAGGGGACAAAAAATCAGTGAATCTGCCGTTAAAAGCTTTGCTGTTAAAAAAGGAATAAAGATCCTTCAGCCCGTTAAATTGAAAGATCCCGATTTTTTAAAAGAACTTAAATTATTAAATGCTGATATACAGGCAGTTGTAGCATTCAGAATGTTACCAGAACTCGTCTGGAATATGCCCCCGAAAGGCACTATTAACTTACACGCATCCCTCCTGCCTCAATACCGTGGAGCAGCACCAATCAACTGGGCAATTATTAACGGAGAAAAGCGAAGTGGTGTAAGCACATTTTTTCTGAAGCAGGAGATCGATACAGGTGATCTTTTATTTGCTGAAGAGCTTGACATCGAAGATGATGATACAGCCGGTGACCTGCATGATAAACTAATGGTAATTGGTGCCGGATTACTGGTAAAAACCCTTAAGGCAATTGAAGCCGGAAAATATAGGGAGATACCACAAAACGCCCATCAGGAAAATGATCTTAAAAAGGCTCCAAAGATTTTCAGGGAAGATTGCCTGATCAACTGGGATCGTCCGGTTAAAGATGTTTATAACCTGATCAGGGGATTAAGTCCGCATCCTGCAGCATTTTGCCACTTACAGGATAAAACACTGAAAATTTACAGCGCATCAACCGAAGAAAAGGCCACAACAGATAAACCAGGCACTGTGTTGAGCGATAATAAAACCTATCTCAAATTTTCCTGCCGTGATGGCTTAATTTCTGTCCTGGAATTACAATTGGAAGGCAAAAAGAGAATGAAAGTGGAAGAGTTTTTAAGAGGAGTCAGACTTTAATTCCTTCAAATAATTTAAATTAAATTCAGTTTTTCACTCAGGAACCTGGACACTTCATTAAAATACCGCTTGTTATTATATCCCATTACCCACTGAATCCCCTTTGCAGCATTAGTTAAAAACACCTCATCAGCTTCATTTAAAATATCCGGATTGATTTGTGCCTCAACCAGTTCGATATTATTCTCCTTGGCAAGACGCATCACCACCTGGCGCATTACTCCTGCAATACATCCTTCATTCAATGCAGGGGTGTATAATTTCCGGTCGTAAACAACAAACACATTACTACTCAAAGATTCACAAAGAAAACCATGGTGATTTAGGATAAGTACCTCATCAAGTGCGTTCTGATTCTTGTAAATGCCAGCCAGCACATAAATCATCGCACTACAGGTCTTTAGATTAGAAAGTGCGTTAACTGGTTTTGGAATTTCATCATATACATCAATAATGAGCCCCTTTTTATTCAAAACATACTGACTATCATCCAATTTCTGAATTTCAAGAACATAGCCAAATTTATTCGAAACAGGGCTGTATAAACCCTCTGAATCACGAAAAACTGTTAATCTGATCCTTGCATCAGCACCTGTCCTGTTTCTTCTTACCAGTTCCTCAACCTTCTCACGGATAAACCAGGAGTCAATTAAAGAACAATTGTCAAACCTGAGCAGTTTCATACCCTTTTGAATTCGGTCAATATGCATTTCGGAAAACTTCAATTTTCCTTTTATATAGCGCATAGATTCAAAAAGCCCATCTCCATAGCGAAAACCCCGATTATTTGCTTTAAATATCAGTTGATCGGCAGGAAGAATACTTCCGTTAAAATTAATATACTCGACACTCATTTTTATTCCTTAATGTAATTACGCCACTTCTCCAGCACTGCACTAAAATCAGCCGGCAACTCAGTTTCAAAGTGAACAAATTTTCGCGAACCTGGATGAATAAAACCTAAAGACTTTGCATGCAATGCTTGTCTGGGCATTAATTCAAAGCAATTTTCGACAAACTGCCGGTATTTATTAAAAATTGTACCTTTTAAAATCCGGTCTCCGCCATAAGCACTGTCATTAAACAAAGGATGACCGATATGTTTCATATGTGCTCTGATCTGATGCGTCCGGCCAGTTTCCAGCTCACATTCTATGAGTGTAACGTAATTGAAGCGCTCCAGAACTTTATAATGGGTAACCGACCATTTCCCCTTTTCTTCATCTTCATAAACAGCCATCACTTTGCGGTCTTTAACACTTCGTCCGATATAACCCTTCACCGTTCCATTTTCGGCCAGATCACCCCATACAAGAGCAAGGTATTTGCGGGTGATGCTATGATCAAAGAACTGCTTGGCAAGAAAAGTGATCGCCCAATCATTTTTGCTCACAAGCAAAAGGCCGGAGGTATCTTTATCGATTCGATGTACCAAACCAGGTCTTCCTTCATTTCCGGGCATTTGCGGCAATTGCTGGGAATGATAAACCAGCGCATTTACCAGAGTACCTGTATAATTATTGAAACCAGGATGAACAACCATCCCGGCAGCCTTGTTGACCATGATCACGTCATCATCTTCGTAAATAATGTCAATAGGGATATTTTCGGGATAAACTTCAGTATCGCGCGGCGGATGTGGCAAAACCATTGAGATGACGTCGAGGGGCTTAACCTTATAGCTGGCCTTTACAACTTTCTCATTCACTAAAACATTGCCGGCATCTATTGCATTCTGAATACGGTTACGGGAAGTATTCTCAGTACGAATAATCAGGAATTTATCCAGCCGCAATAATGACTGACCTTTATCCACAACGATTCGCAGGTGTTCATATAGATCCTGCTCCTCTAATTCCTGATTATCCTCTATCATGCTGCAAAATTAAATCTTTGCCGGGAAAACGCGGCATAAACCTTCATCCATATTCCCCAATATTTAATTTCTTGCTAAATCATTAATTAACATCTATTTAAGAGTAGCTTTAAACAAAAGACCTTAACTTTAGGTTAAAATTTTAAAAAAACTGTACATGAAAAATCATTTACACTTCCGACTCGTTATTGTTGCTCTATTTCTGGGGCTACCGGGCCTTGCATATTCTCAAAGTGACGTTTCCGGTCTAATAAAATCGAGCCCTGCGGATGCTACTAAATTAGCTCAAGCCTACTTAAAGCCTCTTTTTAAAGGCTTGGGTGTGGGATTAAACTCCGGATGGAATAATACAGCACACTCAAAAAATCTTCTGAGATTTGATCTCCGCTTCGGCATGACCGGAGCAGTAGTCCCGCAGCCGGATGAGAGCTTTGACGTGACCAAAATTGGATTATCCAATAATGTAAGACCTACTAACCCGGCACAAACAATAGCTCCAACACTATCAGGTTCAAAGGATAATACTACACAGCTCACCGTATATGACAGCAATAATCAGGCACTGGAATCTTTTACTTTGCCGGGAGGAACAGGAATCGGTTTAATTCCTGCACCACAACTACAGGGATCTATCGGCCTTCCCCGAGGCCTTGAATTAAGTGTCAGAGCGATGCCGACTGTTAAGCTTGGCAGCGATTTCGGATCTATCGGAATGTTTGGAGCAGGCCTCAAAGTTGAGCTTATCCCTCTAATTTCCGGAATGGCTGATAAAATTCTTCCATTAGATATTGCTGTGGCTGCCGGATATACACAATTTACTTACGAAGTACCATTAAATGTACCGGCACCTTCCAATGCTGTACCATCTTCAGCAACTCAACCAAGTAATTTCTCAAACCAAATAGTAGAAGCCAAGTTCTCAGGCATCAATACTGAATTTATTGTTTCAAAAAGAATCCTGCTCTTTACCCCTTTTATTAGCCTGGGTTATAATTCTGCAAAGACCGATGCAGGAATGAAAGGTAACTACCCGATAATAAATGGAGTAACTCCTTTGGGACAGAGAACTTATACTGTGTTTACCGATCCAATAAACATTAAACAAACTGATATCAGCGGATTCAGAACAAATATTGGTTTTCAGTTAAATCTTGCCTTTTTCAGGATTTACGGCTCATATAGTATGGCTGAATATAATTCATTCAACGGAGGTCTGGGATTTGGGTTAGGAAAATAGAACCACTAAATTCCTGATGATTGAACTTCCAATTTATAGTCCGATTGAAGAAATAGTTAACCCACTCTTCATCTCAAAGGGAGTTCAGCTATTCATAAAAAGGGATGACATGATTCATCCCTTCATTTCAGGAAATAAATGGCGTAAACTTAAATACATCCTACTGGAGGCTGAAAGGCTACAAAAAAAGCATCTGGTCACCTTTGGGGGAGCCCATTCCAATCATCTGTTAGCCACGGCCTGTGCATCCGCAAAATTTGGATTTAGCAGCACAGGAATAGTACGTGGTGAAAATGTCGAAAATGAGACTCTTTTGCTATGCAGACTTTTCGGTATGCAATTGATCTTTGAAGATCGTGAAAGTTACCGCGATAAGGTTGGCCTGTTTCAAAAATACTTCATTAATGATCATGAAGCCTTTTTTATTAATGAGGGTGGATCAGGTAGTTTAGCAGCCAAAGGCTGTTCAGAACTGATTGATGAACTTCCGGAAGTGTATGACCATATCTTTTGTGCTGCCGGAACCGGAACTACTGCTGCTGGCATTCTTTCAGGATTGAACAGAAAGTCCCTAAGCACTATAATGCATGTGGTCCCTGTCCTGAAAGGAGCAGATTTCCTGAAACGAGAGATTGATAAGCTCAGTAATGGAGCTCCCTTTGAATTTCACTCAGAATATCACTTTGGAGGATATGCAAAAACGAGTGATGAACTATTGAACTTCATTAAAGATTTTACCAGTTCTACAGGCATAATCATCGACCCGGTCTATACCGGAAAGCTAGTCTTTACAATCTATGATCTGATCTCAAAAGATTATTTTGTCAGAGGATCACGAATACTGGCAGTGCATACCGGAGGAATTACCGGGGTACTGGGAATGGCAGACAGATTTAAATTCTGATGGACCGAATTCAGGCAGAATCCTCAACATTTACCGTCTATTTTTCAGGCTAAAAACACTTACAAAAAAAAACATAAGTTGAAAAAATAGCTTTAAACGTTTTAAACCTATTTTTCGAAAAAAACTTTCCAAAACCGCTAAATTTGCTCATTTGAGCACATTTTAGTATTTTTGAACATATCCTAACCAATATGTATAAACTTTCAGTTTCACCAGAAAAAGTCCAGGAAACACTTAGCAAACATATCCTCGCCGATGGTTACGACCTTACTTTCGACATGGAAAAAAGCAATGGTGTTTATATCTATGATGCAAAATATGAGCGTACATTATTAGACTTTTTTACCTGCTTTGCGTCAGTTCCTTTAGGCTACAATCATCCCAAAATGGTGAATGATGAAGAGTTTAAAAAAAATCTGATGCTGGCTGCATTAACAAACCCTTCCAACTCAGACATCTACACCACCCAATATGCACAATTCGTAAAAACTTTCTCACGTGTTGGAATCCCGGACTACTTGCCCCATGCTTTTTTTATAGCTGGCGGTGGACTTGCGATAGAAAACGCACTCAAAGTGGCTATGGACTGGAAAGTTCAGAAAAATTTTCAGAAAGGATACACCAGGGAACGTGGACATAAGGTACTTCATTTTGAAAAGGCATTTCATGGCCGAACCGGCTATACCATGAGTTTAACCAATACTATTCCGGATAAAACTAAATGGTTTGCACATTTTGACTGGCCTCGGGTAAGTATTCCGTCAATCCAATTCCCGTTTACAGATGAGGGTTATGAAGACCTGAAGAAAAGAGAAGCCCTTTCTCTTGCTCAGATCCGGCAGGCTTTTATTGATAACAAAGATGATATATGCGCAATAATTATCGAACCAATTCAATCTGAAGGTGGTGACAATCATGTTCGTCAGGAGTTTCTTGAGCAATTACGACTAATTTCGGATGAAAACGATTGCTTTTTAATCTATGATGAAGTTCAAACCGGTGTAGGTCTTACCGGTAAATTTTGGGTACATGAGCATTTTGGGGTCAATGCTCGTCCCGATATCGTCGCGTTTGGAAAGAAAATGCAAGTCTGCGGGATTCTGGTTGGACATAAAGTTGATGAAATTGAGAGCAATGTATTTAGAATACCTTCAAGAATTAATTCAACCTGGGGCGGTAATCTGGTGGACATGGTCAGATCGACCCGCATACTTGAGATCATTGAAGAAGATGATTTACTCAGCAATGCAAGCATCACCGGAAATTACCTTCAGGAACGATTGCGTAAAATCTCCGAAAATCAGGATAAAATATCCAATGTCAGAGGTCGTGGTTTACTCACTTCGTTCGATTTTCAGAACAAAGGAATGCGCGACAAGTTTATCAATGCCGGTATGAAAAAAAATGTAATGTTTCTCGGTTGTGGTGAAAAGACGATAAGATTCAGGCCTGCATTGATTATTAATGAGAAACATATTGATGAGGGATTAGAGATACTGGAAAATATTGTTCCTTCATTATAACTACAAAAACGCCCGTGGAAAACTTTCCATGGGCGTTTTTTCAATTCTAAATCTGTTTTTACCTCAGATCGAATATATTATCAATTCCCAAAAGCTTCCTGCTTGTAAATCCCTCGGCATACTCAGCACCTATAGCCTTACCTAATTCGCGGGATCGGGCCTCGATCACTTTCAGAAAAGAAGGTGAAGATATATAGGTTTCCGTTTCATCACTATCCGGATCAAAAAACTGTGTCTTAAAGGCCCGAATACAGTTCATTTTTTTATCCCAGAAATCAGTCACATCAATAAGAATATCCGGCTCAATATACCTGTCTTGTATGTACTGAAGTAATAAACGGGGCCTGTATGCTACTTGCTCTTTCCCATCAATTTCTGTCTTGATTTTTGGAAGTCCGGCAAGAAAAAATGCATCATTAACAAGATCTCCTCCCTTTCCATGATCAGGATGACGGTCATGCAAAGCATTACTGAATACAATCTCAGGAGTATATTTCCTGATCATTTGAATAATCTTTAACTGATGTTCTTCATCGTTTTGAAAAAATCCATCTCTCATACCCAAATTTTCCCGGGCATGCAAGCCAAGAATTCGATTTGATTCTTCTGTTTCTGCATCACGGGTTTCAGCAGTTCCGCGAGTACCTAATTCACCACGTGTTAAGTCGACAATACCAACTTTTTTACCTGCTGCAATGTATTTCATTATGGTTCCAGAACACCCGAGTTCTGCATCATCAGGATGTGCCGCAAAAACCAGCAGATCTAATTTCATAATTTCTCTGTAATCAGTAATTTGTTGATCCTTTTTTTAATTCTTGAAGAGTTGGGTTTGGTGAAAGGGTAAAAAAAATCTACTGTTTCGCCCTTGCTATTAATAAGATATTTATGAAAATTCCATCTGGGCGAAGCCCCTACATGCCTATTGAGTTTCTTATCTGAGAGGAATTTATACAGCGGATGAGCGTAGTCACCCCTAACCCTGATTTTTTCAAAAACCGGGAAGCTTACACCATAATTTTTTTCACAAAAATCACCCAGAGCAAAACCCTCCAGAGATTCCTGTCCACCAAAATCATTGGATGGGAATGCAAGAATTTCAAAATCTTCACCCTGGTAATCCTTACGAAGGTTTTCGAGATCCTTAAGCTGTGGTGTAAAACCACATTCAGAAGCAATATTTACTATAAGCAAAACCTTACCCTCATAATCACCTAAACTCATATGTTCACCATTCAGTTTTTGAACAGTGAACTGGTAAACCGACTTTTGATTCATAAATAACTATATGAGTAATATCCAGAAGCCTGAATGATGGCTTCAATATCCCTGTCTTCCTGAGGATCGTAGGTATTTTTAAGGTTATTGCCAAAAATCCTTGCAATTGATTGATAGAAAAAGGCAGTGATTCCACCTTTCATATCTTTTAGCAGATCATAGCTGCTGGTACCGGTTTCCCTGTCAATTAATTTTATCAATATCCCACCTTGTGTAATGGTCAGATTTTTTACCTCGCGGTTAAACATATCCTTAATTTCTCCTTCAAATGCCTTAATCATTATCCTCTTTTCCTTTCTGCTCTTCAAGTTAGTAAGGTTCATCTGCAATTCCTGATACTTACGTCGGGCATACATTGCATAAGGTAAAACCTTTAAGACATTATACCTCAATCGGTTAAACTTAGCCCTTTCTTCTGGTGATTTGAAGAGACGGGTATCAATTACAGTAATTTCAGGTATAACGATCCAGGGGATCAATTCATTGTCCACATTTGTAATGGAAACTCTGATGGTATCTTTTGGCCCTTTTATAGTCGGGTCATTTTTATACTGGGCATATGTCATTTTTGACATCAAAACCACACAAATAATTACCGATAGCCTTAAAAAATTCATAAATTTATGTTCTGCAAATTTACAGCTAAATTTTGTAAATATTAATATTTAAAATTACGTAATGTAACCCGGAAAATACACCTAAGGCTTTAAAATATAGCTATTGCATGACAAAATGAAAGAAATTGTAATCGATCTGGAGGCTGAAAAGAAGGAAATACTCAAGCGGTACCGCGCTTTGTTACGTGCGTGTAAATCAACCATGCAAAAAGGCGATAAACGAATGATCCGTCTTGCATTTGACATGGCCCTTGAAAGCCATCAAAATATGCGCCGCAAATCCGGTGAGCCTTACATCTACCATCCAATTGCAGTTGCTCAAATTGCTGCCGAAGAAATCGGTCTTGGAACTACCTCCATTGTTTGTGCGCTCTTGCATGATGTTGTAGAAGATACCGACATAACCCTGGATGATATTGAACGTGAGTTTGGAAAGAAAGTAACCAAAATCATTGACGGATTAACCAAAATATCCGGTGTTTTCGATTATAACAGTTCACTACAGGCTGAAAACTTCAGAAAAATGTTGTTGACTCTGGCTGATGACGTTAGGGTAATTCTGATCAAACTTGCTGATCGGCTGCATAATATGCGGACAATGGAATTTATGCCCAGGGATAAGCAGTTGAAAATCTCTTCTGAAACAGTTTATCTCTATGCTCCTCTGGCGCACCGTTTAGGTCTTTACACCTTGAAATCTGAGCTTGAAGATCTTTCAATGAAATACATGGAGCCTGTAACGTACAAGTTTATAGCGCAACAGTTAAATGAGAAAAAAGCAGAAAGAGAAAATTTTATTAAAGATTTCATTTCCCCCATCAAAGATATATTAATAGAGCAGGGTCTTGATTCTGATGTGTATGGCAGACCAAAGTCAATTCATTCCATCTGGACAAAAATGCGTAAAAAGAATATTCCTTTTGACGAGGTTTATGATCTTTTTGCGGTGAGAATTATTCTGAACAGCAAGCCCGAAAATGAAAAGTCTGATTGCTGGAAAGCGTATTCCATTGTCACCGACCTCTATTACCCTAACCCAGATAGGCTTCGCGACTGGATTTCCTCCCCGCGTGCTAACGGCTATGAATCTTTGCACACCACAGTAATGGGACCACGAGGCCAATGGGTTGAGGTTCAGATCCGCACTACACGTATGAATGAGATTGCTGAGAAGGGTTTTGCCGCACACTGGAAATACAAGGAAGAACCCAATAATGATAGTGGACTTGACCAATGGATTCATAAAGTCAGGGAACTGCTGAGCAATCCGGAGGCAAATGCACTGGACTTTCTGGACGATTTTAAAATGAATCTCTTTTCGGATGAGATCTTCATTTTTACCCCAAAAGGTTCATTAATTCAATTACCGGTAAATGCTACTGCACTCGATTTTGCATTTGAGATCCATACTGATATCGGTGCAAGTTGTATTGGCGCGAAGGTGAATCACAAACTAGTACCGCTCTCATATAAACTGCAAAATGGTGATCAGGTTGAGATTATAACTTCCAGTAAACAATCGCCAAAAGAAGACTGGCTAAATTTTGTAGTTACTGCAAAGGCTAAATCAAAAATAAAATCATCCTTGAAGGAGGAAAAACGTAAAATCGCCGAGAATGGTAAAGAAATTCTGGAACGGAAACTTAAATCCTTGAAAGTCACCTACAATTCAGATAACCTTTACAAGCTTTCTTACTTTTTTAAACTTCCCACAACATTGGATCTTTTTTTTAATGTTGCTCAGGGTAAAATTGATGTTAAACAACTTAAAGAGTTCGTTGCTTCCGAAAAAATAGTAGAAAATAAGCCTGAAAAGCTGGATTTTATCCCAACTGAGCAATATAACAAGAAAGTAAAAGGAGACGACAGCGATACTTTACTCATTGGCGAAGACCTTCAGAAACTTGATTACAAACTTTCAGCTTGCTGCAACCCAATTCCCGGGGATGATGTTTTTGGCTTTGTGACCGTAGGAGACGGTATCAAAATCCATCGTACCAATTGTCCGAATGCAGCCAAATTAATGGCTAATTATGGATACAGAATTGTTAAAGCCAAATGGAATTCCCAAAAGGAACTTGCATTTTTAACAGGCATTCACATAACAGGTATTGACGATGTGGGATTGATTAATAAGATCACAACTGTAATTTCAAGCGATTTTAAAGTCAATATGCGTTCGATAACAGTGGATACTGAAGATGGCATTTTTGAAGGATCCATAATGGTATATGTAAACAACACAAAACACCTGGACAACCTCATCATAAAACTGAAGGAAGTGGTCGGAGTAAGCTCTGTAACCCGATTTGACTCTCATGATGAAGATATGGTGAAGGCCTCCTGAATTAAATGCTGAATATTCTTATTTTTTGGATAAATTTGAGGGTCATTTAATCGCACTATGCCCGGAAAAGATACGATTACCCTTGTTATAAAAATTTTTGAGGCTTATCTACAGAACAAAAGCCTGCGAAAGACTCCTGAGCGGTACGCAATACTGGAGGAAATATATTCGCGCAACGATCATTTTGATGTGGAATCTTTATATATCCACATGAAAAACAAGAAGTACCGTGTGAGTCGTGCCACTGTTTACAATACGCTTGAGCTTTTGGTATCCTGCGATTTGGTAACCAAGCATCAGTTTGGTAAGAACATGGCGCAGTTCGAAAAATCCTATGGGTATAAGCAGCATGATCATATTATTTGCATTGATTGTGGAAAAGTCGTAGAATTTTGTGATCCAAGGATTCAGCAAATACAAAGCATGATGGGTGATATTCTTAAATTTGAAATTAAACATCATTCTTTAAATTTATATGGAAATTGCGCCCGTCTGAAAGAAGGGCACTGTGATTCATTTGTCAATAAAAGTTAATCTAAACATACCTAATACTCCCCTATTTTAAATCATGACTGTTGACGTACTGTTAGGCCTCCAATGGGGCGACGAAGGAAAAGGAAAAATTGTTGATGTTTTAAGTCCGGAATATGACCTGATCGCCCGTTTTCAGGGTGGACCAAATGCCGGTCATACTTTGGAGTTTGATAATCAAAAATATGTGCTGAATACTATTCCTTCAGGAATATTCAACGATAAAGCGATGAATCTCATTGGTAATGGTGTGGTTATTGACCCCATCATCTTAAAAAGAGAGCTTGATAACCTCAAAAAAAATGGGTTTGATCCGGTGGCAAGAAAAAAAATGGTGATTGCCCGTAAAGCACATCTTATTCTGCCAACACATCAGTTATTAGATGCCGCATCAGAAAGCAATATGGGTGAAAGTAAAATTGGTTCAACCCTGAAAGGTATTGGGCCAACCTACATGGATAAAACCGGTAGAAATGGTTTACGGGTGGGTGATACTATGCTGCCTGATTTCCGCGAACGATATATGCGTTTGGTGAACAAACATCGCTCAATATTGTCACATTACGGCGAGATACCTGATTATTCAGAAAAAGAAGCTGCTTTCTTTGAGGCAGTAGAATTATTAAAAGCAATTCCACAGGTTGATAGTGAGCATTTCGTAAATCAATACCTCAGAGATGGTAAAAAAGTGTTGGCAGAAGGCGCGCAGGGCACCATGCTGGATATAGACTTTGGCTCCTATCCTTTTGTCACCTCCTCCAATACAACAACAGCAGGCGCATGTACCGGACTTGGGGTAGCACCTAAAAACATCGGGCATGTAATTGGTATCTTCAAAGCATACTGTACACGTGTTGGAAGCGGTCCCTTTCCAACTGAACTGGATAATGAAACGGGAGAAGAGCTTAGAAAAATAGGTCATGAATTTGGTGCAACTACTGGCCGTCCACGCCGTTGCGGCTGGATAGATCTTCCTGCATTAAAATATGCAATTATGCTGAATGGTGTTTCTGAAATGGTGATGACCAAAGCTGATGTATTAAGCGGATTTGAAACCATTTATGCCTGTACTCATTATAAATACAATGGTGAAATAGTTGATTATATGCCTTATGATATCAATGCAATCAAAGCAGAACCTATATTTGAGGCTATTCCCGGATGGAAAGAAGATTTGACAGGCATTCGGGAGATTAATCAGATTCCTGAAAAATTAAAAAATTATATCACTTACCTTGAAAAACATCTGGGCGTACCAGTTAAATATCTTTCAGTAGGTCCGGATCGCGTTCAAACCCTTACTCTTTGTTAATCAATAAATTAAAACGTCTTCCGGACATTTTTTTGATTTAATTATCTATGTTAAAGGTTTTTAATACTGATGATCCGGATACTTTTAAATCAAAAGCCCTCCGTTGGGTAAATTCATTTGATACAGCCTGCTATTTTGATTCAAATAATTTTTCTGATCCCTACTCCGCATTTGGGGTATTTATAGGTGCAGGGAAAGCTGCTGAATTAATTGATTCCGGGAAGAATTCTTTTGTTGCCCTGGAAGAATTTTTGAGAAGAAATAAGGGCTATATTCCTGGTTATTTTTCATACGACCTTAAGAATGAAACTGAAACTCTAACATCTGAAAACCCTGATCATCTTTATTTTCCGAACATCCATTTTTATCTTCCAGAACACAGCATTCTGATTCGGAATAATGAGGTTAGCATTTTCAGTGATTCACCGGATGTTATTTGGAACTTTATCCATCAAACTCCTTTAAAACAATCAGATGTGCCGGTATCAATACCGGGAATACTCAGCAGGTTTAAGCGAAACGAATACATTCAAACCGTTAAGGAGATCCAAAAACACATTCACAGAGGAGATATTTATGAGATCAATTTTTGTCAGGAATTTTATGCTGAAAATGCAGAAATCGATCCATTAAAAGTCTTTATTTCATTAAACAAAATTTCTCCGACTCCATTTGCAAATTATTTTAAAGTAAACGAAAATTATATTATTTCGGCAACACCTGAGCGCTTTTTGAGTCGCAGAGGAAGCAAACTTATCAGTCAGCCTATCAAGGGGACATCCTCCAGAAATACTGATTCATCAAGAGATGAAAAGCAGAAAGAAGAATTGTTAAGGAATGAAAAAGAGCGTGCCGAAAACGTCATGATTGTAGATCTGGTTCGAAATGACCTCACTAAAAGTGCAAAACCGGGAACAGTAAGAGTAGAAGAACTATTTGGTATATATAGCTTTAAACAAGTCCATCAGATGATTTCGACAGTAGTTTGTGAAGCAGATGAAAAACTCTCTAATCCGGGAATCATTGCCAACACTTTTCCAATGGGCTCAATGACCGGTGCACCAAAAATAAGGGCAATGCAACTGGCAGAAAAATATGAACGGAGTAAACGAGGAGTTTATTCAGGTGCTGTTGGTTATTTCGCGCCTGATGGTGACTTTGATTTCAATGTGGTAATCCGGACAATCCTTTATAACAGTAAAAATAAGTACCTCTCATTCCATGTTGGCAGTGCCATAACTCTGGATTCCGATCCTGAGAAAGAATATGAGGAATGTTTATTGAAAGGAAAGGCAATCAGGGATGTTCTAAAACAAATCAATCCCTGATTGCCAATTTTTATTTCACTTTTGCACCAGTGTAATACTGGCGAGCCTCAGGTAAAAGTTTCTTGATAGCAGCAATCCTGGTTTCATCGCTTGGGTGTGAACTCAAAAACTCAGGTTGGGCACCGCTACTGCTTTTAGCAGAAGTCATCCGCTCCCAGAAAGTTACCGCGTTATCCGGATTATATCCTGCCATTGCCATAAAAATGAGTCCTAAACGATCAGCTTCACTTTCCTGATTACGTGAATACTTCAACATTGCAAGCTGCCCTCCAATGCCATAAAGCTGACCTATAACCTGTTGGGTACCTTGTGATGCTCCGCCTACAGCAGCTCCAAGAATACCTCCTCCTGCCTGAGCAAGAGTCATCTGTGAATATCGTTCATTGGCATGTTGTGCAATAGCGTGTGCTATCTCATGGCCCATAACTGTTGCAAGTCCTGCATCATTCTGAGTAACTGGTAAAATACCTGAATAAATCGCCACTTTTCCACCCGGCATACACCAGGCGTTGATATCCTTACTTTCTACCAGAGTAAACTGATATTTGTAATTGTACTTATCGCCGAAACCATTAGCCTGCATGTAACGATTGATTGCAGAGGAGAGCTTATTCCCGACTGTACTCACCCGCTGAGCTTCTGTACCCCTTGAGATAACTTTCGTGGAAGGATCTGAAAGAAATTGATTGTAAGCAGTGGCAGCCTCGTTTTGCAATGCTGCATCATCTACCAGACTTAACTGGCTTCTTCCTGTAAGTGGGACCTGAGAGCAGGAAAACAGGAAGATTCCCATCGCTACTGCGATGATCAAGTTTAATTTTTTCATAATTAAGAATTAAAGAGTGTGATTAATGAGCTTTTCTTTTAAACAGATCAACTCTGGATTCTTTTCCTTTTAGAAGTCGCTCGATATTTTTTTGATGTGTGACTAAAATCAGTACACAAATACACATTCCATAAAGCAGGACGGAACGTATTGGAGATTGAAATATGAAAATTATACTGAGGGGAAATGAAAACCCTGCCATGATGGAACTCAGTGATACATATTTGAAAATGAGCAAAAATACAACAAAGGTAAGAACGCAAAGCATCGCTGCCTCTGAATGTACTGCCAATATCATACCAAATAATGTGGCAACACCTTTGCCACCCCGAAAACCAGCAAATACAGGAAATAAGTGGCCTAATACTGCAGTTACCCCAAGGGCTAGCTGATAGTTCACAAACTGAACTGAATTTTGTGGACCAGTAACCGAAAGCCCGATAAGATAAGCAAGATTGGTTGCAGTATATCCCTTAAAAATATCAAGGAACATCACAGCAAGCCCGGCCTTTTTACCTAATACCCTGAACGTATTTGTTGCTCCGGCATTTCCACTGCCATATTCGCGGACATCAATACCATAAAAGGCTTGTCCTATCCATACGGCCGTAGGAATTGATCCGAAAAGATATGCAAGAATCAAAGCTGAGAGCGAGTAAATCGATATCATTCTTTACAATATTACAAATTCAATCAGGTCTATATATGAAAAAATAAATTTAATTAGGATTTGACGGCTTTCAGGCTCATGTCCAGACTTTTAACTGAATGTGTTAATGCACCCATAGAAACATAATCAACCCCGCAATTTGCATACTCTAAAACATTCTCCTCTGTGATACCACCCGAGGCCTCG
Organism: uncultured Sphingobacterium sp.; assembly: GCA_964356005.1. Lineage (GTDB taxonomy): Bacteria > Bacteroidota > Bacteroidia > Sphingobacteriales > Sphingobacteriaceae > Daejeonella. Next base: position 10,856 of record CAYHGN010000005.1, on the reverse strand, counting down.
GTAATATAAGTTCCATTCACCTGTTTTACAGCTTCCCTGAGCAAGGACAAATTAAAATTATCAAGCAAAATCCTCTCAATTTGACCAAATTCCATTACTTCTTTCAACTCCACCAAATTTCTGACCTCTACTTCAATCGGAATGTTGATTTTGTTAACTTTTAAATAATCCTTAGCAGATTTTATCGCATTACTGATACCACCGGCATAATCAACGTGATTATCCTTGATTAGTATCATATCATATAAGCCAAATCTGTGATTGAAACCGCCTCCTATCTTAACAGCAAGTTTTTCAAGATAACGAAGTCCTGGAGTGGTTTTGCGGGTATCCAAAACTTTGGTTCCGGTGTTTTTAAGAATTTTTACAATCCGATTGGTGGTGCTTGCTATACCACTCATTCTTTGCATAGTATTTAAAACCAAGCGTTCGGCCTTAAGGATTGAATGAACACTCCCGCTCACATAAAATGCAATATCTCCATGCTTTACAGTCTCTCCATCCTGAATGAGGATATCAATCAGAAGCTTAGAGTCAACAGCCCTAAATATCTCGATTGCAACATCAATACCAGCGATAATACCCTTGTCTTTGATCAACAACTTCGCTTTACCGGTCTGGCCCACAGGTATAGTTGAAAGTGAAGTATGATCACCATCGCCAATATCTTCTGCCAGAGCATTCGATATGAATGGCTCTAAAATTGCTTTGTCTAAATTCATTGTAATTGGTCAGGCAAAAATAGAAATACTTAATTACAATCCTTATTCTTTATCGTTTTCTATAGTAATGGTTTTGATTAGAAATTTATTGCCATTATTTGCCATTGAAATAGATACCCTTAATTTGTCTTGTTTGGATTGTAAAGAAAGAACCCCAAATCTATAATTTGAACTTGAGCTAAGCCTGTGAACAACTTTTACTGATACTGGAGAATGCTTGGAGAAAAAATCACGAAGAATTAATTCAGCCTGTGCTTTTGAGTACTCACCTTCTTCATCAAGTATCTCAAATTCTATCACACTATCAAAGAGCCCTGCAATCTCTTTACTGTTTGAATCCTTGAAATATCCAGAAAGTGTGTCAAAAATATCCTTCTGCTGCACATCAGCAAGTGTAAATAAAAAAAAACAAGATATTATACTAATTATTAGAATTTTGGCTCCCATTTTTTTTAAAATAATATTGCTAAAAGTATGCCATAATATAACTAAAGTAAAATTATTTAATTTGGGCGTATATTTGCATTGTGAAAAATAAAAAAGCAATTCTTCTGATTCTTGATGGCTGGGGTTACGGTAATCATGATAAATCTGATGCAGTAAGTACAGCAAATACACCATTTTTCGATTATTTAGTCAAAACCTTCCCGAATTCTAAATTACAGGCTTCAGGGGAGGCTGTGGGACTTCCTGCCGGACAAATGGGTAATTCGGAAGTTGGACATATGAATCTGGGAGCCGGAAGGGTTATCTATCAGGAATTGGGCCGTATAAATAAGGCTGTTAAAGAGAATGAACTTAATGAGCACCCGGTTCTGAAGTCTGCATTCAATTATGCATTAAATGCTAACAAAAATGTACACTTCATTGGACTTTTATCGAATGGGGGGGTTCACTCACATATTGATCATTTGAAAGGTTTATGCGACGCAGCAAAAGCCAATAAGGTAAAAAATGTATTTATTCACGCTTTTATGGACGGACGGGATACTGATCCTGCTTCTGGCTTACAGTTTATACAAGAATTGAATACACACCTTGAGCATTCTGTTGGAACCATTGCTTCTGCCATTGGAAGATATTATGCAATGGACAGGGATAACCGCTGGGAACGGGTTAAACTGGCCTATGACCTCATGGTTCACGGTACCGGTAAACCAAGCAATAATATTTCAGAAAGCGTACAGCAGTCGTATGACGCAGGAATCAGCGATGAATTTATCGAGCCAATCGTTAAAACAGACCATAATGGTACACCTATTGGCAAGATCGAACAGGGAGATGTTGTAATTTGCTTCAATTTCAGAACAGACCGGGGCAGGGAAATTACGAGTGCATTGACCCAGCAATCTTTTCCTGAATACAACATGCAGGCCCTCGATCTGTACTATGTAACTATGACCACTTATGATGAAACATTTAAAAATGTTCATGTTGTATTTACAAAGGATGATCTGAACCAAACTCTTGGTGCCGTATTGGAACAAAACCATAAGAATCAAATCCGGATTGCAGAAACAGAAAAATACCCGCATGTTACCTTCTTCTTCTCAGGTGGAAGAGAGCGGGAATTTAATAATGAGAAAAGAATTCTGATTCCTTCTCCTAAAGTTGCGACCTATGATCTCCAACCTGAAATGAGTGCCGCAAAAATCGTAGAAGCAATTTGTCCGGAACTTGAAAGTGGATGGGCAGATTTCGTTTGTTTGAATTTCGCAAACCCCGATATGGTGGGACATACAGGTATATTCAATGCAGTTGTAAAAGCAGTTGAGACAGTTGACCAATGTCTTGAACGAGTAGTTGAATGCGGAATAAAAAACGGTTATTCATTCATTATCCTGGCTGATCATGGCAACGCAGATTATATGATTAATGAAGATGGCTCTCCAAATACCGCACACACTACAAACCTTGTTCCTTGTATTTTGATAGATGAGGACTATAAACATATTAAAAACGGGAAACTGGGTGATGTAGCACCTACAATTCTGAAATTAATGAATATTAAATCACCGGAATTAATGAGCGGTGAAGTACTGGTTTCTTAATGTATCGCAACTTATTTATTCTGATAATTATTTTTATTTCCTCCTGTACAAGCCGGGAAGAAATTAAAACAAAAACAGCGTTTTTTGACATGAGAGGTTTTTTTGAAACTGAGGTTAACCGTCTGACAAGCAAAAAATCACTTGTAAATAAGAGTGTCAGGCAAAATGATCAATCAGAAGTAAAAAAAAATCATTCTGTAGACTGGGATAATGAACTTGCTCTTTTCATTGCTTCAGATATAAATAAGTCGGCCTGGAAAGATAGTTATAAGATTAGCGGAGACAGTGTTTATATCAACTATATAGCAATTGATACGAATCTGCGAACCAGATTTGTCGAAATAAAAATGGACCAACATGGACGGGCTGTTTTTTTCAAGATAAAAAATATAACCCGTAGTAAGCTATATGAATCTTCAGAAGAATTGATTTATATCCCAGATTCGATTTACACGATAAATAAAAGTCAAAGCGTACGATTTCTGGGTAATAAAACTTATCAAATCAGAGGGGTTATTTTGAAATAAATTCAGGAGTCCTGCTCCCGGCTATCCTGAAAAGCTGATAACTTCCTGTAAATGAATCCATAATAAATTATTAATACAAAGAGACCGGCAAGGAAAAATACGATTGCGTACGGACGTAATGTATCATCATAATAAAACTCACCTAACATCCATGTGGTGTTAGCCATTATCCAAAAACAAACCGCCAGATTATGATAGAATTCAGAAACTATTTTTTTGAATTTAAAAGTGATGAAAAATGCAAGAAATAGTGTTGGAAAAATCATAATTACACCCAATAGACGCATATCCAAAACCCAGCAGGTATCTTTAAGCAACCAGCAAGCAATATGAAGGTTTTCGAACTTTCTGATTGATTTGAGCATCTTTTACTATTCGGTTTCCGAATATCCTTAATTTTTCAATAAAAAAAGAAAACCCGGGCAAAGCCGGGTTTTACATTATGTTATTAAAATTACTATTTCAGATTCTGAAGGTAAATTTTTGCATCTTCCAATTGAGTAATAATGTCTCTACGGTCGGGAGTGATTGACAAAACTTTTTCAAAATCCGAAATGCAGGATCTGAAAGAGCCGGTTGCTTTATTCTTGTCGTATAAGCCTGGAATCTTTTGTCCTTTAAGTATACCATAATCGCGATAAGCTACTGCCCTGTTTTGATATAATTTAACATCGTCGGCATTCAGGTCAATTGCTCTGGAAAAATCTTTGATGGAAGCAAGCAGTAGTTTCTCTCTATCGGCATTGGCGATACCCTTCGTTTCATTGGCCATAATGTTACTTGCCTTTCCTCTGTAATAATATGCACTATTATCTGAAGGCTTTAGGGCAATGACCTTATTAAAAGTATTCACTGATTCCTTATACCTTGAAGAATGATAATAAGAATACCCTAACATATATAAGGTATTTACATCAGTTGAGTCTTTCAAAAGTGCTTTTTCAAGATTTGAAACGGCGGCTTTAAAATCTCCATCAATCAGAGCCTTCTGGCCCATTTTGTGGTAAGCGGTCTGAGCGAAAGCGATATTCGCTGATAAAAGAATGATTAGTAAACCTGAAAATGATCTCATTTTAATTGGTGACAGTTTAAATTCGAAGGAATAACGATCCCTAACATTTATTATTTTAAATGTACGAATTTAGTTTCTTGATTGAAAAATACTATGCCAATTAAATAAAATTTGTCAGAAAATTTGTCCGTATATTTCTTTTTATCTGCCGATTTTGATGAATACCGGGATTTGGCACATACCTTGCACTTTTACTATTTATGCTGATTTAATCGGCTTTTGAGAAAATTCAACTGTCATAATGACGTTATTAAGATATAGATGAGTAGCTACGACAACTTTGATTTCAACCGCACATTGCCCTTAATCAGTGAAGATACCGAGTTCTTTCCCTTGATGTCACAGGAAGATGAGGAGGAAATGAACAATGAAGAAACACCCGACATTTTGTCGATTCTGCCTTTACGCAATACTGTATTATTTCCAGGTGTTGTAATTCCAATCACAGTTGGCAGGGATAAATCTATCAAACTGATAAAAGATGCTTATCGCGGAGAGAGGATAATTGGTGTCGTATCTCAAAAAGATGTAGGAATTGAGGATCCAGAATTCGAACAGTTAAATCAGGTTGGTACTGTAGCGCTTATTATAAAAATGCTACAAATGCCCGATGGCAACACCACCGTAATTATCCAGGGTAAACAGCGTTTTCGCTTGAATGAGGAGGTACAAAGTGATCCATACATCAAGGCTAGTATAAAAAAGTTTGAAGAAATAAGGCCCAAGGCTGATAAAGAATTCAAGGCTCTGATGGCTTCTATCAAAGAGATGGCCATGCAAATCATCCAGCTTTCTCCAAATATTCCAAGTGAAGCAGGTATTGCTATAAAGAACATTGAAAGTTCATCGTTCCTGATCAACTTTATTTCTTCCAATATGAACGCTGAGGTTTCGGCAAAACAGCAGATGCTGGAAGTTGCTAACCTTCACGATCGTGCAAAAATGGTTCTGGTGCATTTAACCCAGGAACTGCAGATGCAAGAACTGAAAAATCAGATCCAATCGAAAGTGAGGGTTGATCTTGATAAGCAACAACGGGATTATTTCCTGAATCAGCAGTTAAAAACTATTCAGGAAGAGCTGGGGGGTAATTCCCCCGATCTGGAAATAGAAAACCTGAGAGGGCGTTCTGCGCTTAAAAAATGGAATAAGGAGGCAGCAGCCCACTTTAAAAAAGAGGTTGAAAAACTTGCAAGAATGAATCCTGCAGCAGCAGATTATTCTATACAAATTAATTATCTTGAACTTTTACTGGATCTTCCATGGAATGATTTCACAAAGGATAATTTTGATCTTAAACGGGCGTCTAAAATTCTCGAAAAGGATCATTATGGACTGGATAAAGTAAAACAGCGAATCATTGAATACCTCGCAGTTCTGATATTAAAACACAATATGAAGGCTCCAATCCTCTGCCTTGTGGGTCCTCCGGGGGTTGGTAAAACATCTCTTGGCAAATCGATTGCGAAGGCTCTGGGTAGAAAATATGTACGAATGGCTCTTGGGGGAATAAGGGATGAAGCCGAAATCAGAGGTCATCGTAAAACCTACATCGGTGCGATGCCGGGCCGTATTATCCAATCCATAAAAAAGGCCGGAAGTTCCAATCCTGTATTTGTACTTGATGAAATTGATAAAGTTGGCAATGATTTTCGCGGGGATCCATCATCAGCACTCCTTGAAGTACTTGACCCTGAGCAGAATAATGCATTCTATGACCATTATGTAGAAGTAGATTATGACCTGTCGAGTGTAATGTTCATTGCAACTGCGAATTCCCTAAGTTCTATTCAACCGGCATTATTAGACCGGATGGAGATTATTGAGGTGAACGGGTATACCATTGAGGAAAAAATTGAGATTGCCAAACAGCATCTCCTACCAAAACAGCGAGAACAACACGGCATAAAAGCAAAAGATATTGGCCTTAAAAACCAGGTTCTGGAAAAGGTAATCGAAGATTATACAAGAGAATCAGGAGTACGTGGACTTGAGAAGAAAATAGGTTCATTGGTTCGTGGAATTGCGACAAAAATTGCAATGGATCTGGAGTATAACCCTACAGTCAGCAAAATTGATGTAGAAACTATTCTTGGTCCGCCAATTTATGATAAAGACTTATACGAAGGTAACGAAGTTGCCGGTGTGGTGACTGGTCTGGCGTGGACCCAGGTTGGCGGGGATATTTTGTTTATTGAAGCAAGTTTGAGCCCCGGAAAAGGAAAATTATCCCTGACTGGCAATCTTGGTGATGTTATGAAAGAATCTGCCACTATTGCCATGGCTTATTTGCGAGCTCATGCTTCCGAATTCAATATTGATCACAGAATTTTTGATCAATGGGATGTTCATGTCCATGTTCCTGCAGGTGCAACGCCCAAAGATGGACCCTCAGCTGGTATTACTATGTTAACAGCTTTAACTTCTGCCTTTACTCAACGCAAAGTCAAGCCCCACCTGGCAATGACAGGCGAAATAACCTTACGTGGCAAGGTGCTTCCTGTTGGTGGCATCAAAGAGAAGATATTGGCCGCAAAGAGGGCAAACATTAAAGAAATAATTCTCTCAAAATCAAACATAAAAGATATACTTGATATTAAGGAAACCTACATAAAAGATCTGCACTTTCATTACGTTACCGAAATGAAGGAAGTAATTGAGCTTGCATTGAGTAAGGATAAAGTAAAAGACGCCATTGAAATTACAGTAAAGGGCAATACTTCAGCCAATTAAGTTTAATAGGTTTAATTCTTTAAGGAAGATTAATATTTATGTTAAGCACTCATTTTAACACTTATAAAAATGAAAACTAAATACACCTTATTCTTAACAATTATCCTCCTTTTCATTCCAGGACTGTCAATGAGTCAAGATTCAGTTTCTCATTCTTCCGATAAAGTTAAAGTGAATTTGGACTCAAGGGAGGAAAAACGTGCTCAAAATATTTTTGTTGAGATCGGGGGTCAGGGACTTTTATTTACCGCCAATTATGACTCCCGCTTTTCTAAACGCAAAGATGGCCTTGGTGGCCGAGCAGGAATTGGCTATCTGGCAATAGATGGTGATAATATAACTACGGTACCACTTTCGCTGAACTACTTATTAGGTAAAGGAAATAATTTTTTTGAAATTGGCCTTGGAGCTACAATAATAGCCACCTCTGGGAACGACAACTCCCTTTTATGGGATGATAATAACAGTAATTTGTTAGGTACAATGAGTTTTTCTTACAGGTTGCAGCCGGTTAATGGTGGTTTTTCTCTCAGAGCAGGACTAAGTCCGGTTTTCAGCAAGAACTTTTTTATCCCCTATTATGCGGGATTAAGTTTAGGATATAGTTTTTAATATTGAAAAAATACAGTGTTTGTTGGAATTTATTTTCCACTTAATATTCCAGAATCACCAACTTAATGAAAAAAACAATCTTATTGTTTCTCCTTGTACTTTGTCTTTCATATTTCACATCAAAGGCTCAATCCAGTAACTATAAAAGCGAATTCGGTTTTATAAGTGAGAATGATTCCTACCTTGCACAAGGTCAGGACCGTTATTACACCAACGGACTTTTCCTGAAGTTTAGAACTGCCCTTGATCAGGCGTCGCTAAAAAACCCAAAGCTAAATAAAGTAATTTGGGAGCTTGAAGCCGGACAAAAAATGTATAATCCTAAAACGGGAAGTATTCTGAATCCTGCTTTCATTGACCGGCCTTTTGCAGCATACCTTTATGGAGGCGGAGCTCTCAATTTTCTTTACAATTCAGAAAGTAATCTCAAACTGAGTATTCAGTTCGGAACTATAGGCCCATCAGCAAAAGGGAAAGAGGCTCAGGACTTTCTTCACAGCACATTTGGCTTTTATGAAATTAATGGCTGGCAATGGCAGATTAATAATGAATTCGGGATCAATTCAACCATAGAATTTAATAAGCTGATTAATAGGCTACAATCTAAAAAAATAGATTTCAGCCTCAACTCCTATCTCAATGCAGGTAACACCTTTGCCGGTGCGGGAGCAGGAATACTTTTCCGAACAGGCGCAATTAATCCACTCTATTGCTCAGCAAGTACACAAAGTACAATTTCAAATAATTCCGGCTCAAAAGTTGAAAAGGAATTTTTTTTCTATGCAAAACCCATGCTTCATTTCATTGCCTATGATGCAACTATCCAGGGTGGAATGTTCATAAATGATAAGGGTTTTGCAACTTTTGATGTTAAACCTGTGGTCTTCAGCCAGCAAGCGGGTGCTGTTTATTCAAAAAACCGCTGGACAGCCGACTTCTCTGTGATATTCAAATCAAGGGAAATAAAAAGCAATGCAAAAGCTCATCAATATGGTTCATTCGCACTATTATATAGGTTGGGTAAAGAATAATTTAATCTTTAAAATAATCCTTTCTGCTGATTTTTTTTAAAGCATTCATATGCTTCGTCTTGAGCCTGCTTTCAATTGCTGATCGTTTGGGCTTTGTTGCCTTTCTGATGGCCGGCTGATACAAAGCATTTTTGATTAATTTCTGAAGTTTTACCAAACTTTTCCGCTTATTGAGTAACTGACTTCTCTCCTCCTCAGTAATAATCTGTAAAATTCCTTCAGAATTTATCTTACTGGCAAGTTTTTGCAACAAAATTTGCTTTTGCTCATCAGTAAATAGCAAAGATGAATTGATATTTAAATTAAGCTCTACTTTTGAAGAAACCTTATTCACATTCTGACCGCCCTTGCCACCACTTCTTGATGTTTTGAAGCTAATCTCCTTTATGAGATTCTTTACCGGAAATTCCATGCTCAAATTTATGTATTACTGAATCATAAATGGCAACCTGCCCGGGTGTATTTAACAAATTATATCGTCAGGAAATCGAAAGCAAATTCTATTTTTGCAGGGATGAGCAAAAATATAGTCATAGCCATAGATGGTTATTCATCCTGCGGGAAGAGCACAATAGCAAAAGCACTTGCCAAAAAACTGCATTTTATCTATATAGATACAGGTGCAATGTACCGGGCAGTGACCCTTTATTTCCTACGGAACAAAATTGACTTTAATAACCCTCTTACTGTAGAAAGTGCTCTTGATAATATTCATATCAACTTTGAATACCGTGATGAACAAACTTTTGTCTTTTTAAATGAAGAAGATATTTCTGAAGAAATAAGGCAAATGCCTGTATCTGAAAAAGTGAGTCAGGTTAGCACTATCAAAGCTGTACGTACAGAAATGGTTAGGCAGCAGCAAAGAATGGGTAAATCTAAAAACATCATTATGGATGGCCGCGACATAGGAACGGTAGTTTTTCCGGATGCCACACTGAAATTTTTCATGACTGCTGACCCGCAGATACGTGCTGAACGACGATATAAAGAACTGATCAATAAGGGAGAAAAGGTAAGTTTAGAAGAAATATATGCAAATCTTGCCCTCCGCGATTATCAGGATACCACCAGGGAGGAAAGCCCTTTAATACAGGCTGCAGATGCAATTGTACTTGATAACTCTACCATTGATCAGAAAATGCAACTGAATTTTGCCTTATCCCATATAAAACCATTATTGAGCAATAAAGACGAAAAATAATATCGATCAATTCAATCTAAGGATGATTTTTAGTGCAGTTTAAGGATGAATGGAGCAAGACATTGGATATAAATATCCAATATCCTCATCTTCAATGAAAATAAAGCACAGAAATGTTTTTTATTAAAAATCTAATTTTCTACCTTTGCAGTCCGATTTAATAATCGGAAAAAGGAGATAAATTAATTAATGGCCAAAAAACTAGAAGCCGAAAAGGAGCTGACTGCTAAACAAGCGGAGCTACAAGGCGAAGAAACCACTACGGTTAAACAAAAGGAAACCATTGAATCAGAAGCTGATTCAGTGTCGATCGAAGAGATCAAATCAAAAACACTCATCACTCCTTCGGGCGATTTCGACTGGGATGCTGATGACAAAGGATTCGGTAATTACAGTGCTGCAGACCGTGAAAAGTTTGAAGAAATGTATGCCGGGACTTTCAATTCGATCAACAAAGGCGAGATTATCTCGGGTGTTGTTGTATCGATCAACAACAAAGATGTGGTATTAAACATCGGATTTAAATCTGATGGTTTGGTTTCATTATCTGAATTCCGTGATACACCTGACTTGAAAATCGGAGACACTGTTGATGTATTTGTAGAATCACAGGAAGATGCTAACGGACAGTTAGTATTATCTCGTAAGCGTGCAAAAACACAACGTTCATGGGAAACCATCAACGAAGCTTTGGATCAGGACAAGATCATCACTGGTTTTGTTAAAAGCCGTACTAAAGGTGGATTAATTGTGGACATTATGGGTGTTGAGGCCTTCCTTCCGGGATCGCAAATCGACATTAAACCTATCCGTGATTATGACATCTATGTAGGTAAAACAATGGAATTTAAGGTTGTTAAAATCAATCATGAGTTCAAAAACGTTGTTGTATCCCACAAAGTGC
>CAYHGN010000004.1:60937-63955 GCA_964356005.1 uncultured Sphingobacterium sp. | reverse complement strand
ACGGTTCGGTTTCGGACGGATTTGATGTCATGAATTATTCGTGGACCCCGCCTGCACTTATTGGAGTTGGGGCACACACACCTCCCCCTTTAACATCAAATCTGTACTCAACCACAACCTATACATTAACAGTTATTGATGTCAATGGCTGTGCCGGAAGCGATCAGATGACTGCATCACTCAGCGGAAGTGCCATTACTGTGACTGCTGTAGCCACACCAAACCAGATCTGCGCTGACACTACACAGACACAATTGCATGCAACAGTTTCGGGTGGAGCAGGAACATACACATATTCGTGGGTATGCACTCCTGCAGGCAGTCCAGCCTGGAGTTCAATGCAACAAAATCCTTTTGTATCACCCGATGTAACCACGACCTATACGGTTACGGTAAACGACGGTTTCAATACTGCCATTGCTTCAGCTACTGTTGTAGTAAATCCTTTACCATTACAATATGCAGTAACAGGAGGCGGAGTGTATTGCTTTGCAGGAACAGGCGTAAGTATTGGACTGAGCGGCTCAGAACCTAATACCAATTACCAGTTATACATAGGCGGAGTACCCGATGGCCCTGCTGTTACCGCTACGGGTAACCCTATAAGTTTCGCCAACCGCACAGCTGCATTCGATTATACAGTAGTAGCTACAAATAATGTTACCGGATGTATCAACCAGATGAACGGTAGCGCAACTATTGTAATCATTGCTCCTCCAGCCGCATACGTAGTTACAGGAGGGGGTTCCTATCCATTTGGCGGCCCGGGCAGGAATATTGGTTTATCCCACGGCGATGCAGGCATAAGCTACCAGTTATATCGCAACAATATCCCTGTTGGAACTCCTGTTTTAGGAACTGAAACTTCAATAGATTTTGGATTACAAACCCAGGCTGGTACCTATACCGTTATCGCAACTGATTTATCAACCGGATGCACAGCCGATATGAGTGGCAGTGTAAATATTATTATCCTTCCACTACCAATCATGTTCGAAGTTTTTGGTGGCGGTATAATCTGCGCCGGAGCACCAGGCCTACCGATCGGTCTTACAGGTTCTGAAGCTGGTGTAGGATACCAGTTACTGTTCAATGGTTTCCCATTTGGAGCATTAACTCTAGGAACAAACTTTCCATTAACATGGGGTCCATTCACTTTTGCAGGCTTATTTGAAGTTCGCGCTACCAATTCGACCAACGGCGCAACTCAAATGATGCATGACAGTGCAGTGATCGTGGTTAATCCTTTACCAACTATTTTTACTATTAATCCTACAGGATCACAATGTCCAGGCACAATATTACGCCTTAACGGCTCGGAATCCTGATTAAACTATATACTTCGGTTTGATGGATTCCCAATTGATACAATAGTGGGATCAGCAACTATCGGCTTCCTTGATTATGGTCCTCAAACTATGAACGGCACTTATACCATCAAAGCTGTAAACCCGGTAACAGGTTGCGAGGCTATGATGAATGGCAGCACCTATATTAGTATAGCACCACAAGTGTTTAATGTAATTCCGGCCGGCATACTGTGCCCCGGACAGATTATCAGCCTGACCGGTTCAGAAGTTGGCGTTAACTACCAACTTCGCTGGAACGGAACTTTTGACCTTGGCAGCCCAGTGGCAGGCACAGGTTCGTTAATTGTACTTGGAACAGCCGGACTTCCTGGCGTGTACTCAGCTATCGCTATTGATGCAACTACCAATTGCGTTTCGTATATGAACGACAGCGCAACCTTGTATCCTGACCCGACTGCTTTCACTATTGTTCCTGACGGAGTTGCCTGTGAAGGTGATATCGTAAGTTTAAACGGTTCACAACTTGGTGTTGATTATGTATTAGTACTCGATAATGCTATCCATCTCGATACTATTTCGGGTACAGGATCAGCGATCAGCTTCGGACCTCAGCTTACTGCCGGTAATTATACAATAATCGCCATTGACCAGACTTCATATTGCCAGTTCGCTATGAATGGAACTGCCATTCTGAACGACAGTCCAATAAAATACACACTTCAACCGGCTGGCATTCAATGCTTAGGCACAACAATCGGCCTTTCAGGATCACAGGCAGGGATTTCGTACCAATTGATGCTGAACGGAGTTTTTAACATCGGCTCAGCTGTTGCAGGCACAGGAAGTGCAATAACCTTCGGTCCCCAGAGCCTTAGTGGGATCTATACCGTAAGAGCTGTAAATGATATTACAGGCTGTAACACTACGATGTCAGACTCTACCGTTCTCGAACCATTACCCAATACATTCCTGGTTATTCCAACCGGAAACCATTGTGCTGGCACATCTGTGATTTTGAACGGATCAGAAATTAATTTCAACTATATACTTGTATTAAACGGTGCTGTTAATCTGGATACTATTCCGGGAACAGGAAGCAGTTTAAACTTCGGTCCTCAAACTACTTCGGGATCCTATTCCGTAGTGGCTTACAATTCAGTTTCATTCTGTTCAGGTCCAATGACCGGAACCACAGTGATTGATGCGGCTCCCAGTATTTACATTATGACTCCTGCTGGCATTGCCTGCCAGGGTGCAGTTATCGGACTTGTAAATTCAGAATTCGGTGTTAGCTACCAGCTCCGCTGGAACGGAACCACCAATGTGGGAACTCCAGTTGCTGGAACAGGCGCTGCTATCAGCTTCGGCACACAGACACTTACAGGAACCTATACTATAATGGCTACAAACAGCAACAGCTGTTCGGCAACCATGAACGGAAGCGTTGTAATTAACGCTTTACCGATTGTTTTCACGGTAACACCTTCAGGAACCAATTGTGCAAGCACACCTATTGGCCTTAACGGTTCAGAAGTAAATGTAAATTATGTACTGGTTCTGGATGGCACAATTAACGTTGACACTATTGCCGGAACCGGTGCAGCTGTCAGCTTCGGCGCTCAGATCACAGCCGGAACCTATACTGTAATAGCATACAATACGCTTACAAACTGCATGATCGATATGGACGGATCATCCGTCATTGAAG
>CAYHGN010000004.1:0-60837 GCA_964356005.1 uncultured Sphingobacterium sp. | reverse complement strand
ATACTGTTATGGCTACCGGCAGCAACAGCTGTTCGGCTGCAATGAACGGAAGCGTGGTGATAAACGCTTTACCGCTTGTTTTCACGGTAACACCTTCAGGAACCAATTGTGCAAGCACACCTATAGGACTTAACGGTTCGGAAGTAAATGTAAATTATGTACTGGTTCTGGATGGCGCAATTAACGTTGACACCATAGCCGGAACCGGCGCAGCTATTAGTTTCGGCGCTCAGATCACAGCCGGAACGTATACCGTAGTTGCTTACAATACGCTTACAAACTGCATGATCGATATGGACGGATCATCCGTCATTGAAGTAGCTCCTGTAGTATATACCATGACTCCTGCAGGTATTGCCTGCCAGGGTGCAGTTATCGGACTTGTAAATTCAGAATCCGGTGTTAGCTACCAACTCCGCTGGAACGGAACCACCAATGTGGGAACTCCTGTTGCAGGTACAGGCGCTGCCATCAGCTTCGGCGCTCAGACTCTTACCGGAACCTATACTGTTATGGCTACCGGCAGCAACAGCTGTTCGGCTGCAATGAACGGAAGCGTTGTTGTTAATGCTTTACCGATTGCTTTTAATTTAGTGCCGGATGGCACTCAGTGTCAAGGCTCTACATTGGGTGTTGATGGTTCAGAGACTGGCGTGAATTATATTCTTGTTCTGAACGGTTCAATCAATATTGATACGATTTCCGGCAGTGGCACTTTACTTTCATTCGGCCCACAGGCTACATCAGGAGTTTATACAGTAATCGCATATAATGCCACAACATTTTGCCAGACTATAATGAATGGCAGTACCGTCATTAATCCTGCTCCTGCAGTTTTCAATATGACACCTGCTGGCGTTATCTGTTCAGGAGCTATTCTGGGACTGGATAATTCCGAAACAGGCGTTTCCTACCAGTTGCGTCTGAACGGAACTATTAACATCGGGCCAGCTATAGCCGGAACCGGATCAGCAATCAGTTTTGGAGTACAGGCATTACCTGGATCCTACACTGCCGTGGCTACCAATAGCTACAACTGCAGCACTTTTATGAATGGAACGATTGTAGTTAATCCTTTACCCGTTACCTTCAATATTACCCCTGCAGGCATTCATTGCCAGGGAGCCCTACTTGGAACTGATGGTTCTGAGAGCGGCGTTAATTACGTTCTTATTCTAAACGGTACAATACAAATTGATACACTTGCCGGTACGGGCGCACCATTATCATTTGGCGCACAGGCAACATCGGGAGTTTATACCGTAATTGCCTTCAATGCAGCATCACTTTGCTCTGTTATAATGAACGGCAGTACTGTCATTAATCCTGCTCCGGCAGCTTTCAATATGATTCCGGCTGGCATTATCTGTTCAGGAACTGTATTGGGACTGGATAATTCCGAAACAGGCGTTACCTACCAACTGCGACTGAACGGATCAATAAATGTTGGGTTACCAGTAGCCGGAACCGGTGCAGCCATCAGTTTTGGAGCACAGACATTACCGGGCACATATACTGCAGTTGCAACCAACAGCTTTAATTGCAGCACATTGATGAATGGCAGCGTAATAATAAACTCATTACCAATAGCTTTCAACATTACCCCAGCTGGTTTACAGTGTCAGGGGACTTCAATAGGAGTTGACGGGTCGGAATCAGGCATTAATTATATTTTAGTGCTTAATGGCTCAATAAACATAGATACTATAGCAGGAAACGGCGCCGCAATCACTTTCGGAGTGCAGTCAACCTCAGGAATTTATACTGTAGTTGCTTATACATCTGCTTCTTGCCAGATGATGATGAATGGCACTACCACTTTAAATTCATCACCTTTTGTATTCAATATGATTCCTGCAGGTGTTATCTGTGCAGGTACAGCTTTAGGAATCGATGGTTCGAACACAGGAGTTACTTACCAGCTGCGCAGAAACGGAACCGTAAATGTAGGTACACCTGTAGCCGGAACCGGGCTGCCGATTAGTTTTGGCATTCAGACAGTACCAGGCATTTATACCGTTGAAGCAGCCGGAAGCAATGGTTGTACTGCAGTTATGAATGGCAGCGTAGTTATGAATGTAACTCCGTTGGTATTCACTCAACTTCCTGGCGGCAGTCACTGTGCAGGAACTATCATCACCCTGAATGGTTCAGAAATCGGAATGAATTACATTCTATACCGTGATGGCATTTTCGCCGTCGACACACTGGCAGGTACAGGCTTAACGTTAAATTTCGGCACACCTATGATTGCCGGCACTTATACAATAATTGCTGTTTCAGCTGCTGCAACATGCCAGGCTGTTATGAATGGGAATACCATTATTCTGGTTAGCCCTACTGCTTACAATGTTACACCGGCAGGCATTATATGTTCAGGAAACAGTATCGGTCTCGATGATTCCGAACCTGGAGTAAATTATCAACTGCGTCGCAACGGAATTACCAATGTTGGTGCTCCTGTAGCAGGAACCGGTTCGGCCATTAACTTCGGCATCATCAATATTTCGGGAACCTATACTGTTGTTGCCACCAGCCTTATTAACGGTTGTGCAGTTATCATGAACGGAACCGCAGTATTTCAACCTATGCCACTTGTCTATACCATTGCACCACAAGGAATGCAATGTTCAGGCGTTTCGGTTTCCATTAACGGATCACAGGTTGGAACCGACTATGTGCTTGTTCTTGATAACACCTTCAATCTCGATACTTTAGCAGGAACAGGAAATGCGCTGAATTTCGGTCCTCAGCTCATTACCGGAACATATACTGTTATTGCCATAGGCGGAGCCACAACATGCCAGGTAGTAATGACAGGATCAACACAAATCATGGCTTTCCCTGCTGCCTTTAACATAACTCCTGCAGGGCTTATCTGTGCCACAGCAGTAGTTGGTCTTGATGGTTCAGAAACAGGTGTAAACTATACACTTTACAAAAACAATATCACAACAGGTATTACTGTAGCCGGCACCGGAAGCGCATTGAGCTTCGGAACGCAGACTTTTGGCAATTACACCGTGAAAGCAGTAAACCAGGTCAGCTTATGCAGCATTTTCATGACTGGCACGCTGCTTATCAGCACACCTCCTCAGGTAAATGCAGGTTCAGATGCAATAATCTGTGCTGACCAGACCATAGCACTTAACGCAACAGTTACTTTTGGCAGTACAACCACCTGGTCAACTACCGGTGACGGAACATTTGACAATACCAGCATTCTGACTGCTATTTATACTCCCGGAACAGCAGATATTGCAGCAGGAACTGTTAACCTCCTCCTCACAGCATACGGAACAGGTAGTTGCTCGTTAATTCAGGCTACTGATACTGTTACAATAACTCTTGCCCCGCTTGCAACCGCAAACGCCGGAAGCAATATCAACGTATGCTCAACCCTTGACTATACCATTGCCGGGGCTTCAGCAACAAATTATAATGCTATCAGCTGGACCACATCAGGAACAGGAAGTTTTGTAAATGGTAATACCTTATCACCTACCTATGTGCCATCAGTTGCTGATCTTTCAGCCGGCTCGGTCAGCCTTACTTTGCACATTACCGGAAATAGTCCTTGTAATAACCTTACGAGT
Source organism: uncultured Sphingobacterium sp. (assembly GCA_964356005.1). Taxonomy (GTDB): domain Bacteria; phylum Bacteroidota; class Bacteroidia; order Sphingobacteriales; family Sphingobacteriaceae; genus Daejeonella. Next base: position 57,241 of record CAYHGN010000004.1, on the reverse strand, counting down.
GATGTGACCGTAATGACATTCTACCCTATGGTTGCAGTGAACGCAGGACCTGACAACAGCATTTGCTCGGATGTTAATTTTACATTCACTGCTGCAACAGCTTCAAACTTCCAGAATCTGGTCTGGTCAACAACCGGATCAGGAACTTTTGCAGCCGGAAGCACGCTCACAGCTACTTACAGCCCAAGCGCAGCAGACCTTACAGCTGGAAGCACAAAACTGATTCTTACAGGTTCTTCATTAGCTCCTTGTGCTGTTACAGCTGCCGATACCATGGTATTAACCTATATACCAGCACCTGTAAGCAATGCAGGCGCTGACGTGTTGGTTTGTGAAAACACTTCACTGAATATAATTGACGCCAGTGTGGCAAATTCGACTTCAGTGTTATGGAGTACTTCAGGAAGCGGTAGTTTCTCAAATGCCAGCACTGTAACTACTGTTTATTCACCTTCATTGGCCGATATCGCTGCAGGATCAGTAATACTTACTTTAACGGTAAATGGCAATGCTACATGCACTCCTGCAACCGACCAGAAAATTGTCACCTTTATCCTGAATCCTGTTGTAAATGCAGGAGCTGATACCCATATCTGTACCACACCGTTTATTCTATCAGGAGCTACTTCCGCAAATTGTGCCTCAGTAGTTTGGACCATTCAAACAGGCTCAGGTACTCTTGCCAACGCAGGTACACTTACACCTTCGTATACCGCCTCAGCCACTGATATTACCAATGGATTTGTAAATCTTGTTCTTACAGGAAATCCTTTAAATCCTTGCACAAATAGTGTCAACGACCTGGTAACCCTTACCATCGATCAGACTCCGGTTGTAAATGCCGGCGCTGATTCATCAACCTGCAACAATTCGAGCTTCACGGTTACTGATGCAACAGCTACTCACTATACTAACTTAAACTGGATATCAACCGGAACAGGAACACTCACCGGCATTGCTACTTTAACACCAACCTACACTCCCACTGCAGGCGATATCGCCCTTGGCTCTGTATCACTGACCCTTACTGCAACAAATGCAGGATGCGGTTCAGTATCGGATACCAAAGTAATCAGTTTCATCAACCAGACACTAGTGAGCGCAGGTCCTGATGCAGCAGTTTGCGAAGGCAGTGCTTTCACCATGGGTGGAGCTACCGCAAGTGCTTATTCAACAATCGCATGGACAACAAGCGGTTCAGGATCATTTACCGGCGGCAACACACTTACTCCTGTCTATACACCAAGCACCTCTGATATTGCAAACGGAAATGTAACACTTACAATAAGTGCTGTTTCTATTTCGCCATGTGCCAATGTTATAAGCGATCAGATGACACTTACCATACAGGCAGCACCAGTGGTTTGGGCCGGAAATGATGCACTCATCTGCTCTACTTCCATATACAATAACAACGATGCATTTACTTTAAATTGCGCTTTACTAACCTGGACCACTTCGGGCACAGGCACTTTCAGCAATCCTAACAGCCGGGTGAATATTTATACTCCGGATGCTGCTGATATTGCTTCAGGAAGCGTAATGCTTACCCTTACTACCAGCAACAACGGTGTTTGTGCAGATGTGACCGATCAGAAAGAAATTTCTTTCCAGGCCGCTCCGGTTGCAAACGCAGGCCCAAGTGCAACTATTTGCAATTCATGTACATATAGCACTGCGCTGGCTTCAGTTATAAATGCTACAGGCCAGCAGTGGTCGACCTCCGGCAGCGGATCGTTTACCAGTACTTCAACTGTAAATACTACCTATACTCCCAGCCCTGCTGATTATGCTCACGGTTCAGTAGTTTTATCGCTTACCGCTTTCAGCAATCCTCCTTGCAGCCTGGTTACAGATACCATGACCATCTACTTCAGCGATATCACCGGGGTTGGATTCACATGGGGAGCTGCCTGCGAAGCACAGCCTGTTACTTTCAGCGTTGATACTGCTTTAACCAACATCGCATCAGTTGTTACCTGGCTATGGAATTTCGGTGATGGTACAACATCAGCCCTGATGAATCCTACTCATTTGTATGCCGGTCTTGGTCAGTACACAGTAAGCCTGACTGCCATCGACAACACCGGATCTGCCATGGTAATGTCGCATATTGTTACCGTTTCGCAACTTCCTGTTTCATTCTTCAGCTACAGCACACCAAACTGTTCGAATCAGCCTGTTGTACTCACCGACCTTTCACACACGCTCTATGGCTATATTGCTCAGTTTGTCTGGAACTATGGTGATGGCTCAGCCAACGACACCATACTTTTCCCTGACGAGCCTAATGTTGCTCACCAGTTTACAGGTGCTGGCATTTATAATGTTACACTAACAGTTACCAATTCGTTCGGATGCATGGCATCGGTTACCTTACCGGTGGATGTAATTGAAGCTCCGATTGCGAACTTCCAGTACAGCAACGATTGTTCAGGACTTGAAACCTCTTTCCTTGATGCATCCTATGCCAACGGAGCAGGAAACACAGTACAATACACATGGGATTTCGGAGATCCTTCAACCGGAGTGAACAACAATTCAAATCTGAAAGATGCAACACATCTCTTCAGTGCTCCCGGTATTTACCAGGTAATGCATGTAGTGCGTAATTTCAACAACTGCTCCGATACTATTATTAAGCCTGTTACCATACTTGCACGTGTAGTTGTCGATTTCATTTACGATCATACCTGTGTTGACGGAATAGCAAATTTTGCACCCAACACTGCAGTTATGAATGTAGCAGCAATAAACAGCTGGGCATGGGATTTTGGCGACGGCACCACAAACAACCAACAAATTACCAGCCATGTATATGCAGGACCAGGCAGCTACCAGGTATCGCTCACTGTTACCGACACCGCCGGATGTACTGCTAAGAAAATCCGCACCGTTGTTGTTAATCCACTTCCCGTTGCACTTTTTGATGTTGCCCAGTTGAATTGCCAGAACGCTGCTGTACATTTCGATGATTTGTCGACAACCTATGCAGGGTTTATCACAAAATGGAGCTGGAACTTCGGCGACGGAAACACTCAAACTGTAAACTATCCTGCAAATCCTGATACCGATCATATCTATACCGCTGCCGGAACTTATGTTGTTACCCTTACTATAGTATCGAGTGACAGTTGTACCGCCGAACGTCAGCAGACCATTGTAATCAGCCCGGCACCGACAGTAAACTTTGAATATGAAAGCTCATGCCAGGGAACAGCCGTTCAGTTCAATGACCTGACCCAAACAGGCGGAACAGGCACTATTAACGGATGGGCATGGAATTTCGGAGATGCAGTTTCAGCAGGAAACAATACATCCACCTTACCAAACCCACTCCATACTTTTGTTGCAACAGGCAGTTACCAGGTAACTCTCACCGTTTCGACAGCTGACGGATGTTCGTCCACAATGGTTAAAACCATTACCATTACAGCAGCTCCTTTTGTTGATTTCAGTTTCGAAAATCGTTGTGTTGCAACCGACATTCAGTTCACCCCTGCTGCCGGTGTTGTAATAGCAAATGTTTCAACATGGAGCTGGTCATTCGGCGACGGATTTACTTCAGCTCTGTCTGCTCCTCAACATACCTACACCACTGCAGGTAACTACAATGTAATCCTAACCATCACCAACCTATCAGGTTGCCAGAATACGATTTCACACAGCATTTCAATTCTGCCTGCACCTATTGCCAGCTTCAGCACAAGTGCTCCGGCATGTTCGATGTACCAGGTGGCTTTCACAAATCATTCAACAGCACCTGCCGGATACATTATGCGTTGGGAATATAATTTCGGAGATGGTACCAGCCAGGTAATCTATTACCCGGGAAACCCGAATGTATCGCATGCCTATACGACTTACGGAAACTTTAATCCAACCCTTACCGTTGTAACCAACGACAGTTGCTCAGCTACCACAACACGCAGCATTCAGATACTTCAAAGCCCGCTGGCCAATTTCGATTATGACGTAACCTGTTCAGGTGTTCCGGTACAATTTACTGATCTGTCGCAGGGGAACCTGATATTATGGACCTGGAATTTTGGTGATTCAGGCTCAGGTGGCAGCAATACCTCGACCATACAAAACCCTGTACATACCTTCCAGCAGGCAGGTAATTACCAGGTAAGCCTGCTGATTCAAAATGCAAATGGATGCCACGATACGGTTACACGTACCATCAGCATTACACCAAAACCAGTTGTCGATTTCAGCTTCAATAACGGTTGTGCTGCCGACACGGTTCATTTCATCAGCTCGACATATGTAAATATGGCTACCACAGCATCATGGTTATGGAATTTTGGTGATAACACTACCGCAACTACTGCTGATCCTTACCATGTTTACAGCACACCCGGAATCTATACGGTTTCACTTACCATTAATAATCAGACCGGCTGTACCAATATTAAAACCCGTCAGGTACAGGTTACTACCGCTCCTATTGCTCTGTTCAGCTCCAACACCTCGTCATGCTCAGGTACAGCCGTTCTTTTTACCAATATCTCTTCTACTCCTAACGGAATTATAAGCTCCTGGACATGGGATTTCGGCGACGGCACCGTGATTACGATAAATGCACCTTCGAATCCGAATGTAAGCCATGCCTTTGCCGGTGCCGGAATATACGATGTGAAATTATCCATTCAGACTTCAACAGGCTGCGAAGCATCCTATACCAGCACCATCACCATAGTGGATGCTCCTTCAACAGCATTCAGTTTTGAAGGCAGCTGCAACGGAATACCTACAGCATTTACCGATCTTTCGCAGGCAGCCGGCGGAAATATGATAATCAGCTGGAGCTGGAATTTCGGTGATCCTGTTTCGGGTGTGAATAATACATCAGCCATGCAGAATCCACAGCATGTATTCAGTGGCCAAGGCCCATACAGTGTAAGCCTGACAACTGAAAACAACGCAGGCTGCACCAGCACCCTTACGCAGACCATCACCATTACACCTGCACCTGCAGTCGACTTCCTGGTGTCAGCATCATGTGAAGGAATGCCTGTAACATTTGGAGCTGATCCGGCTGTTACCAACATTTCACAGGTTGCATCTTACCTATGGAATTTCGGCGATGGCAGTGCAACCAGTCCACTTGCTTCACCGGTACATCTCTATACACAGGCAGGCAGTTACACTGTTACACTTACCATCATTAATCTGAGCGGTTGTGCAAACAGCGTATCACATCCTATAACCATACATGCACTGCCTGTTGCTCAGTTTACAAGTACAGGCAACTGCACAGCCAACCTGGCCCAATTCACCGATATCAGTTACAACCCCGATGGCGAAGCTATCGTTGCCTGGGCATGGGATTTCGGTGTAAGTGCATCAACAGGTGATACTTCATCACTGCAAAATCCTTCATACATTTTTACAAGCGGAGGAACCTATAATGTTACCCTTACCATTACAAGCGCTTCGGGATGTACTGCTGTGAAAGTAATGCCTGTTACCATCATAGCTGCTCCTGTAGCACAGTACAGCTATGTAGCTGAGCCTTGCCATAACGGATCCGTTTTATTCCAGGATGAATCCACCAGCACACAGTCATTGATAACAGGATATTACTGGGAATTTTCTCCGGGAGTATACTCAACCCTGCAGAACCCGGTTCATGTGTTCGGTTATACTGATACCTGTTACAATGTTAAACTTGTGGTTACTACCTCCAACGGATGCTCCGACACTATGGTTAAACAGGTTTGTATACCAATGGGCCTCGACGTCACTTTCGACTATACCCAAACATGCATTGGCGAAACTACCTGGTTCACTCCTACCCTGCTTCAGCCTGTCGGAGGCACAATATCTTTCTACAACTGGAACTTCGGCGATCCTGCAACCGGTATTAATAACGTATCGGTACTTGAAGCACCACATCATACTTTCAGTAAATCAGGAACATTCGTGGTATCACTGCAGGCTATCGACATCAATAACTGCAATGTTACGAAATACATCACCGTTACCGTTTCCCCGTTACCTATAGCAGCATTCAGCTATACCGGTGGCGCTTGCGACAGCCTTGTAAGCTTTAAGGATCTCACTACCACTGCACCTGTATCCCGCTGGATATGGAGCTATGGCGACGGCAGTAACGATACCATCGATGCGCCTTCAAGTCCAAATACAAATCACTACTACCCTTACCCGGGAGTGTATGATGTAACTCTTATTACTCAAAGTGTAGCCGGCTGTTATGACACTATCGTTAAAACAATCCGCCGCACACCATGCATCGCAGCTGATTTCGATGTAAATGATACCATCGTTTGTCAAAAACGCAGCATGAGGTTCTCTGAAACGAGCACATGCGAGGCTCCTATAGCCAGCTGGCAGTGGTTCTTTGGTGATAACACATCGGAAATATTTACGACTCCTCAGGCCTTTATTGAACACACGTATGCTGTAGCCGGTATTTACACTGTAAAAATGATAGTTGCCACCCAAATGGTTGGAGGCATGGTTACGGATACAGCCAGCCAGCAGGTAGTTGTAAAACCGGCAGCAAAGGCTGCATACACCTGGCAGGATGCATGTATCGGAAACACTTCAGCATTTGTCAACACTTCGACATCCAACAGCACAACCATCAAGAGTTACCTCTGGAACTTCGGTGTTCCGGGTACCTTATCCGATACCACTTCAGTAAAACATCCTGAATACAAATACGGCATGTTCGGCCAATATGATGTTAAACTGGTTGTAACCAATACGCTGGGATGTACAGATACTATTGTAAACAAGGTTAATATTTTCGAAACGCCTTCAGCTAATTTCAAGTGGAACAGCAGTTGCGAAGTAAAACCTGTAATGTTCTCTGACAACTCTGATTCAACTTCATCGGCAATAGTAACCTGGAACTGGTTATTCAGCAAAGCCGGGGAAGTACTGGGAGCATCCACCGATTCAAAATGCAACTACAGCTTCGGTCATGCAGGCATATACGATGCCAACCTCAAGATAACCGATCGCAACGGATGTTCAGACACTATAACCAAACAGGTGGCTATCAATTCAAGTCCGGTTGCTGCTTTCAGCATCGAGGAGAATTTTGAAAACATGCAAGGCCAGTTAAAACTGAACAACGGAACCCTTAACGGCACGAATTACGCCTGGGACTTCGGAAACGGGAAGACATCCTCAGGTTCTGATCCGGTTGTTCTTTTTGATAAAGAAGGCCATTTCGAAATACAACTTATTACGTGGAACGGTCAAAACTGCGCCGACACCATCACAATGCCTTACGATCTGATGTATAAGGGACTGTTTGTTCCGAATGCTTTCAACCCGGATAACCTGGATGCAGAAGTAGCGGTATTCAAACCAAAAGGAACCAACCTTAAAACCTATACCGTTGAAGTATTCGACCGTTGGGGAAACCTGTTGTGGAGTTCAAGCAAGCTTGATGCCAGAGGAACACCGGTAGAATCGTGGGACGGAAAACTGCACGGCGAAATCTTAAAACAGGATGTATATCTGTGGAAAATCTCAGCCAGGTTCAAAGATGGTGAAGTATGGGACGGACATAATATTGGAAATAATGATAACATGCCACAGACAAAAGCAGGCACTGTAACATTAATTCGATAATAATTTGTTTGAACGAAAAAAATTGTATTTTTAACCCCTATTTGTAATACTTGCCAACTCAGAAATGTTACCTGGAAATTGGTACAGAACAAAGAACAACGCAATGAAAAACAACAACTTATACAAAAGCCGATTCTTACAGGCCATCCTGATACTTGTTTTTGCAGCAGGCTTTACACAGCTTAAAGCCCAGGATCCTATCTTTTCGCAGTTCTATAACAACCCGATTTACTATAATCCGGGGTATATAGGCCTGAATGCAGGGATACGCACCCGCTTTAATTACCGTGATCAATGGACCGGGCTGCCTGTAGATTTTAAAACCTACAACTTCTCCATGGATATGGCCGAAAGGGCTATTCCAGGATCGGGCGGAATCGGGTTGCTGGTATCGTCGGACAGGGCCGGTACTGGAATGATAAAATCAAATAACGTTGGCGTTGGAACAGCTGCACGTATCCCTTTGTACGATAATATGGTTGCACAGGTAGGTTTTATGGTATCGTACATGCAAAAATCGGTTAACTGGGACGAACTGGTATTTACCGATCAGCTTCATGCCCGTTATGGAAATATCTATCAATCCGCTTTTGAATCTCCTGCCTCAAACCGCGTTTCGTACCCCGATTTTTCGGTGGGTGGAGTATACCGTTTTGCTGAAACAGGCTCAAGCTATTCAAATATACAGGGAACCTTAGGTGCTGCTGTTCATCATGTTTTTCAGCCTAACGAATCGTTTTTAGGTTTAAATTCGGTTTTACCCCGTAAACTTGTTATCAATGGCGACCTTGTGCTCGAAATAGAGCAGGGCCGTTCTTCCTCATACCGTTCGTACAGAACCAGCGGAAATTTCAAATTCAACCCCGGTTTCCAATACGAAAAACAAGCCGAGTTTTCGACCTACTCGGTGGGTTTGAATATACTTAAGTCATCCATTTATTTTGGTGCATGGTTCCGCAACCAGACTTTTGACCTTTTCAAAGCCAAAGACGCTATTTTCACTGTAGGTGTAAACGCACCGTGGAATAAGGATTCACGTATGAAGATTATGTACACTTACGATTACCTGATTACCGATTTGCGTACTGCTGGCCGTGCATCACACGAGATATCGCTGGTATTCGAATTTGACGATTTCAGTCTCTTTGGAGGCGGTGCAGGCGGATTCAATCCGGGTTACCGCGGAGGACGTGTAAGAGAAATGGATTGTTGCCCGTTCTAATAAAAATATTCAATATTTGCTTAAAACCCGCCCTTAACCGGCGGGTTTTTTTATTCTGAAACTTTACGATTGAGCTTTAGGGATTAGATAGAGCAGGATAATGAGAATCACTTTCAAAAGTAGGGGTGGAATCGGCAAATTATTGTTTTGAAAAATCTTATATTATAAAGAATCTATTTTTGATTTAATTCTTGTTCTTTTGTCATGACACAAAACCAACTTCGCGAAGCGGTCTGATGAGTTCCTTTACAAATAAGCAATTAGCGAATAAAAAGCCTAGGCTTGGAAACTGTCTAAATTTTAGAATTGAAGTGATTTATCAAGTGATTTGCTCAATCTACTGTCAGGCTGAGAAGCCTGCCCTGAGCTTGCCGAAGGGGAGTCGAAGCCCACTAAATCATCTCAATATTTTCGTTTAATTGCTGAACGAGTGCATTTCGACTTCGCTCAATGTGACAGAAATACAAGGTTTTGATGCTTGAAAGTAGTTTTTATCATTTTTAGACAGCTACTTAAAATAAATCAGGCCGGTCCCCACACCCTGAAAATATACTCATGAGTCATATCCATGCTAGCAGCTGGCATACTTGTTCCAACGTGTTGACGTTAGTCTATGTGATAGACCAGCCAGCATTTCCATAAAAATTATAAAATTCAGGGTTTCTAGAACTCGTATCCAAACCGTTTCAGCTGGTTTGCATCTTCGCGCCAGTCGCTGCTTACCTTGAGGCTGAGTTCGAGATACACTTTCTTTTCGATAAATGCTTCAATATCCTTGCGCGCCAGTGTTCCGAGTTTTTTGATTGATTCGCCTTTATGCCCGAGAATAATAGCTTTCTGTGTATCGCGTTCAACGAAAATGGTAGCACTGATCACAACAATTTCAGGTTTTTCTTTATAGGAATCAACCACCACTTCAGCCGAATAAGGTATCTCCTGCTGGTACAGCAGGAAAATCTTTTCCCGTATCATTTCCGAGACAAAGAACCGTAACGGCCTGTCGCTGAGTTCATCGTCCTTTGGGAAATATGGCTCATTTTCAGGCAGCAGGCGTAATACTGCAGCAGTAATTTTGTCGGTATTAAAATTCAGCTTAGCCGAAATAGGAATGACGGTAGCATCCGAAAATTTCTCCTGCCAGAATTTGATTTTAGCCTCCATTTCGGCCGGGCTAATTGTATCTACCTTATTAATTAAAAACAAAAGTGGTTTTCCCGAGGCTTTTATTTTTCCTATTACTTCTTCGTCAAAACTATTTTCACCCACTTCGGTCATATAGATAAAAACATCAGCATCCTGCAGCGCGCTGTGAACAAATTTCATCATCGATTCGTGCAGTTTGTAATGCGGCCTTACGATACCCGGGGTATCGGAATATACAATCTGGTAGTCGTCGCCATTCACGATTCCGAGGATGCGATGACGTGTTGTTTGTGCTTTAGGCGTAATAATTGAAAGTTTCTCCCCTATCAACATATTCATCAAAGTGGACTTCCCAACATTGGGATGCCCTATAATATTGACAAAACCGGCTTTATGGACCATATAAAATATATTTACTTAAAAATTTGGATTACAAAGAAACAAAATATACTTTTGCACTCCCAATTAAGATCGTTCATTGTTCACAAAAATATATTGCGGGGTGGAGCAGAGGTAGCTCGTTGGGCTCATAACCCAAAGGCCGTAGGTTCGAATCCTGCCCCCGCTACTTGATAATCAGCGTTTTACGCTGATTTTTTTTTGCCCTTAAATAGCGGAGTAAGGAAATGGAGTAAGGAAAAAAAACGAAAATGCTTTGATAAATATCAAATATTCTCGGAAAATATTTTTAGATTCTTATTCTTTTTAGCTCCTTCAAGTTGTGCAAGATAATGTTTATTTACAACCTCAGGTGTACTATGGTCACTGACTATACAAGTACCTTCTATATCCCCATAATGCATCTTATTTATAAATGTTTTTCGCAAATCTTTGAAACATTTTTTATTGTCAATTCCAGCAACTCTCTTAAAATGAGTAAATCCTTTTCCAATTATACCATTAACTGTACTTCGTAAAAGGGAAGGAGCGAGTATAAATTCATCCTTCCCTTTGTTATTCTGGAAATCACATTCTTCATTCAAGACCGTCAACATCTGTTCGATTAGCGGAACCCTTTTAATCCGCTTATCTTTTTCTTGAGTAACACCCTTTATCCTGTTCACTTTATAATTGTCTATTTCTATAACTGTCACTTCTTTAGTTTCAACAATATCGCAATATTTGAGATGCGCTAATTCATCTAAACGCAGACAGGAATATAATCCAAGTTTAAAAGCTGTAGGCAACCATTCCCTATATCTGTTTTTCTTAGTCTTTGCATCATAACCATTCTCTAAGGTGGTTGCAGACATCAACTTTATGTATTCATCTTCATTGATTGTAAGCGGATTATATGAAACCATCAAATTAGGGACAAGATCAAAGGGGTTATCAATCTTTATCTTCTCATACTTATTTAAGTGGTTGTAAAAACTTCGTAATTGACTCATTATATTATTATATGTTTTTAAACTGTTCGATCTCTTAATAAGAGAATTGTGAAAGAGTTCAATTTGAGGTTCTTTGATATCATCAACGCTCAGAGTTTTTATATTATAAGACTCCGTCTGACTGTCAAGAAAATATTTAAAGTTACGTTTGTAATCATTAATAGTGCCAAGACTTAATTTTTTAGGTGATTCAAATCCATAGAACCCCCCTTTCGATATAAACTCTATGAATCTACTCATTTGATATAATAGATTATATCTGTCGTGCTCTGACTCTGAGATAGTATTTTGCGAATTAAGATTATAGTTGTTTTCTTTCAAAAGCTTTATAAACTCAATGCGCTGGCTATCTGCATCTTTAATATCCCGAGTATTTAAAATTTTAGTTCGAGAAAAGTTTCTTGTGTTTGGGATATAAACCTTTAATTTAAACACTTGTTTTTCCGTTGGATGCACACAATTTGGCGATCTACTGAGGCACCCCTCAGAAATCTTTGAGTAACGTTTGCATTTATTGCAATAGACATATAATCCAGTCCTACGGTATTTTGACGGGATGTTAAGATTTTCCAAGTCCGATTTCTGTTAGGAATTTGTTTGGATCGAATGAAACACCTGTCACGTCAACCTCATTCTTCGATCGCTCAAGTGCATAAAAATTGGTTAATTCTTCACTGTTATAGGCTTTGTAATATTCGACCCATTTGTCTTTGTATTTCATTTTGAGGCGATCAATTAGGGGCTTTTCATATGCCAATCTAAATTCATATTCGTCAACGACATTTTTATTGAGCAACTTGAACATCTGAACGCCATTGTCAATACACCACCTCACGGCTGTATCTGTTTTTTTTAGTTTTAACTTTTCTGCAACTTCTTGCAAACTCAAGTAAATAATCCCACACATAATCAATATTCATTAACAGACCCGTTCAATACATTGGGTCTGTTAAAGGGTCTTCCTCACTATTTTCCGACCCAGAGGTTTATTATTCCGTCCGATTTATTTAACATATTTCGGATTTGACTTAAATCTAAACATAATAAATGAGAATACCAAATATCTGCTTGATTTATTTATAAATATTTTTGGTTTGGGCCTAATTTGGCGATACCAACTCCCTGATAAATCGAATATTTTTTTTAAAAAATATTTTTCGACGGGTTTCTATGCAAACGGAAGTCTGTCCCCTATATGTAGCTGTTAAACAGGCACATACGGGGGATACCCCTGTATAGCGGGGCGTCGGCGGTGCTAAGTTGAAAAGACTTTGGCTTTCAAATATTTTAAGAATAAAATTACTTTCACGTGCAAAAGGGTCAAATCTTTTTTACTTCAGCAATTTATACTTAGTGTATATCGTACACTATACAAACGGATTATCTTGCAGAAGCTACAATCCATTGATTATTCGTTTCTCGGTGTATAATAATACTTAACTATATGATATTCAAACTATTTAGGTTCCCTATTAGGCTTATAATCCACATTTATCAGATCGACCACTGAAACACCAAGAATCTTGGCTATATCAAAAAAACGTTCCAATGGCTGAGCCTTCTGGTTGCATATGGCGTTCATTGCGTTCGCAGAGATTCCCAATTTCTTCGCCAACCACCGTTGGGATCGTTCTTTCTTAACGAGCACTTCCGTGATGCGGTTCAGTTTCGGTAATTGCTGATTTTGTTCCATAATAACAAAGGTAATAATAAATGCAAATATATTACACTATGTACAAGTAATACTTGTATGTTAAATTAATTAGTTGTATCTTTGTATTGCTTTAAAACACAGCAATGACAATGGATACAGCAAATTTATCACTCTATAAAGTTGCCGAAATTGAGGTGACTTACAAAAATAAGGTTAACCCGTCCGACAGACCGAAAATTATTCGCTCTCAAGATTGCTATGAGCTTTTAAAAGGCGTGTGGAGCGACAAAATTGAATATGTTGAGGAATTTTATGTGGTCTTATTGAACAGGGCAAATAGGGTTCTCGGTTTTTCACGGATTTCTGAGGGCGGATTAACTGGCTGCGCTGTCGATGCTAAACGGGTGTTTCAGTGTGCACTAAAAGCAAATGCAACTTCAATTATCCTTACCCATAACCATCCATCAGGTCAAACCCAGCCAAGCGAAGCAGATATTCAAATTACAAAGAAAATTAAGACGGCGGGTGAGTATCTGGAAATTACCGTGGTAGACCACATTATTGTTACCCCTTACGCATATTATTCATTCGCGGATGAAGGTATTTTCTAAATCGGCTCCAACAATCACTGAGAATGTAAACATCTGTATCAGAAATAAAAACTACAGCTATGAAAAACATTGAAACCCAATTGAAAAGTCTACTCAGCGAATTTACATTTCTTGACGGCGAACTGTTGGAAACAGCTAAGAAAAGTTTTTTCGGCACAAAGGAACAGCAAGCAACCGAATTCCGCAACCGCGATAAAGCTTTGGTTCTAAATTCTGGTGTCAGGCATTTTTACGTGTCGAGTAAAATGTATCACGACAATCCCAGTATGCAGAGTTTTCGCTATATGACAGTATGGACAGTCGCAAAAATAAGACCCTATAGAAGCAAATTTTTCAGGGATTACGAAATGGACAAAGTATTCTTATCAGGTAAAACCGATGAAATCCTGATTGAGAACCTTGAACGTGAACTTGCAAACGGCACAATCTAAGTAACAGATATTAAACATAGAGCAATGAAAAATTTAACTTACAGTCAGATTGCTAAGCTGCAAAAAATCTATAATGTGGATAATATGCAGGAATCAATAAACAGCGGAAACTGTTGGAAAATGGAAGGGTCGAATGGTAGGTTTGCAATGAGCTGCCTTGAGTCGGGTGCCTGTATGTTACCCCTTGAACCCAAATATGACTATTACGGAAACAGAGTTCCTTCGCGGAATATGCTGAAACAGGGAACCAAAGGAACCTTCCAGAATAGCATTCAATTCTGGAACAAGGTTATCGACGGCGATTTTGATACGGTCGATTGGCTGGCAGAAACCTTTGGGTTTGTTGAGGCTGTCTGATATTTTACTCAAAGTTTAATCCATAAAACTATGAAAAAAGTTGAATTTAACTCCAAATTCCAACGTGCCGAAGATACCTTTTGTCTTGCGAAAGGCGTGGTAATGATAACGCCGTCAGTTGGTCAGGATTACTGGTTGTTTCGGGTACAATTATATAAAGATCAGGCTATTATTGGATTCCCGAAATTTAGCACAATTGGCATCGGCTTCGCCGTCGAAGATAAAGACTGGAATACCAACCTTCCGTATAGTTGTGATGCTGGAAAAATCTACAATCATATCCGTGAGAATAAGAAATATAAAGCAATCACAAAAACTGATTGTATTCAGGCTATTGAGTTGATAGCTGAGCAATGTGAAGCCTTTGAAAAGCTGACAAAAGCCAAAGCCAGTTAGTCAAAAGCAAAGACTTGAGAGCTGAAGCGATCCAATCTACGAGTCAATAAATCTATAATTGAAACCTGCTTAGAACAACCTTTAAGACTCAAGCTGCTGAGGCGGTTCATCCAGCATCTTCATTTGCTGGTCGAGTCCATTAGTCGTGATTCCTTCGATCCGACCCCAGAAGCTCAATATACTATGCTTTGCTTGGTAAATATGGGCTTCGCGCTCAGCAAGCCGCTTTACACTATCTTCCTTTTCCTTGCTAACAGCTTTATCCATTTTTCTGAATGCATCCAAAATCCCCAAGATATGATTTTTAAAATCGTTGGAAAGTAAGTATTGGTAAAGCATTTCCGTTTTTGCACCACTGTTTTGCTGTGATACCAATGCAGCTGACTGTTTTATAAGTCCATCCCTTAGCAGGATTGTTAAAAGTGGTAAATCGTCAAAAGCGCAGACCCAGACCCCATCCCTAAAATGGGTTTCAGTGTTGTCCTTTGGCATAGCACTCGTCACGATAACCAAAACGTCGCTCTTTGCTGTCCTACCATCTTCTTTTAGCTTACTAACCCAGCCTTCACTAAAGGCTTGGGTTTGCTTGCGCTCATAAAGTATAGTTCCACTGGGAGCACCAATGTTATTCTTTACAATCTGGAAAACGTCAGCACCTTTTACGCCAGAGGGTACATCCTGAATGTCATCGATCGGATAGGTTGACCTGAGAAATTGACGTAGCTCTATTTCTGTTACTTCGCCAGTGAGTTTGTTTGAGCCCTGTTCCAATTTCTTCTGGGTGTCCTCAAGTTGTTTCTGAAGATCGGCAATGAGCTTATCACGTTTTTGGACATCCAGTTTATTTTTCTCGGATTCAGCCGATCTAATCTTCTCCCTTTCCTGTGATAACAGGTCATTGAACTTCAGTTCGGCTTCTGCTTCCACCAGCTCCTTGATCTCACCATTTTCCCGCTGCAATTGTGAAACCAATGCTTTGGTTTTATTGAATTCTTTCAACTGGTCAGACTTGGTATTAAGTTCGGTTTCTAAGGATTTTACCTGTTCAGATTTCTCATCTTCGATCTGCTTGCGTAGTGTCTGTTCCATCGAAGCCTTCTCAACGGAAAGCTTTTGTTTCACCGCAGCATTAACCTGCTCCAGCATCGATTCCTGAGCCTTCAGGAGTGCTTCTTTCTCCTGCTGGAGCTTCTGTTCCTTCGCACTGAATTCTTTGTCCTTGGCTGCTCCTTTGGCTTCATATTCCTTTTTCAATTGTTCCTGCACTTGGTGAAAGAGGACATCGCTGACATTGATATCAAAGCCGCAACTTGGACATTTGACGGTGTTTACTTCGGATTCCATATATCGTGTTTTTAATAGGTTACATCTTGACTGTAAAAAATAAAGCATCAGGATCGGTTACCTGATGCTTTGTAGTTAATCAATCATAATCGAATATACAAAGATATGAATAATATATGAATAAACCAAATATGTAACAGGCTAAATTTTGTCTATATGCATCATTTTTATATTATAAAGCCGATTTCTCCAACTTGTTAAACCCAAACTTATAATTAGAGTTCAATGCAAATAGCTGTTTACTGAAACTCAATTTTTAAGTTACTTTAGTTAGAGGTATTAGCAGTAGTAAATTGAGTTCGTTATTAAATTAAAATGAACGGATAGGACGAACATTACATAGACTTTGTTTGCCGTTGGTAATAAAACCATCGATAAAGGCAGAGTACATTAAATCTACGATACAAACAAGATTGGGATCAGGAGCTGCTTCTGTTGAAGTCCAGTAATGATCCATTCCCCCAATATCAAATCCACTGATGTGGCTTTTGTGTAAATTCAAATAGCCCAATTCATACGCCGATGGAAGGTACCAGTCATTATACCCACCAAGATCAAGATCAGCGCAAAGTCGTGCAGCTATATTTGCATCACTGCATTTATTTATAATTGCTGTTGTATTCGCTTGTCCTGAACCTATTGAACCATATGTGCCATCAATTAAAGTGCCTGAACAACCCCAGACCACTCGTGTGGGTAAATCGCTTGGAGCTGCAATTAGCCCGTGTTGACCTGTTGCATCAACATAAAAAATTATTCCACCTTCATAACTTTGTCCTAATTCGTATTGCGATGAAGTTGTTGTAAACTCAATTTCATTCCCGTAGCCTATACCTAAGCTACTGCTTGCAAATCCTCTAACATAATATTTGGTATTTTTAGTGAGATTTGAAAGGAACATCTTGTAAGTTCCAATATCTAAAGTGTTAAAATCTTCAACATAATACGCTTTAGAGTCGTCTTTTGTTGGGTGTGGATTAATACTCCAACATACGCCAACACTCTTCAATGCTGAATCCCCCTTAGAGGTAACGTTCAATGTAGTCATTGCCGTAAATGGAGTTATTTTGGTGATGGGATCGACTGACACTGTTGCTATTGCTAATGTGCTAAATGTCACTTCATTTCCATACCCAGTACCTATTCTATTTGTAGCATATGCCCGAACATAATAAGTGGTGTTTGGGAGTAAGTCTGTTATTTTGCTAAAATAAAACCCTGTTCCGCTGCTATCATTCGACTTTGGTGAATCTATTGTGGGATTGTGAGAGGTGCTCCAACAAACACCTTTTATTGTAACTGGGGCACCACCATCGCTGCAATTTCCACCGCTAACAGCAGAATTAATAGTTATGTATGATACATCAGTGGTGATAAGTTCAGGTATTTGTGCAATAGGATTTGTTTCGTTCGATGGTTCTTTTGAACAACCAATTGTAAAACCTATCAGGGTAAACGCAAAGATGAGGGTGTATAAACATATGTGAGTATTACTTTTCATAATTAGTCTATGTTTTTAAGGTTAGTCTTTAATACTCTTAACACCTTATCTATCTTAATCTTTAAGGCATCTAACAGAAAGTCCATCTGCTTTCAGATGATAATACAATGCAGCTTGTGCTGTAGTATTAAGAAGTCCACGATCCCAAGCTTGATTCCCTGAGGAATATTGCACTGATGACCAGAAATAACCATATAGCCCTATATTAGAAAATGGTGAAGTATAAGCTCGATAGCCCGCTGGAAGTCCTGTAAACCCACTTGAATTTGTTGCTCCTGTGTTCGGTGCTTGCCAATGGACGGTTCCTACTTCTTTCATTTTCCCGCCAGCAAGTTCTTGTCCACCGAGATTACTTACAAGGGTTTCCCATTCTACATCGGTTGGGATATGCCAGCCAGTTGGACAGATACCCTGAGTTCCAGCTGTTGTTGTGTATTGCATAATCTCATCCCACTGGTAAAGCCCACCATAAATGTCGCCGTTCGATTGTAGGTTATTATAGCAGTATTTTTCGATAATCCCGTTATTTGTTTGGTTCTGGGAGCCATTAATCATCGTTCCTACATTTAAGTTGTTCTTCATCCAACATTGAGTTCCAATTAAAACTGTTTGGTAAACCTTACCATCCCTCGCATCAATAAAAGACTGACCACAGTCGGTTATTGTATTGGACAGAAGGTCACCCCAAGTCGAACAATTAAAAACGCTCAGGCACTTATCGTCCATATTGAATACCATTAAGCCACAGGCAGGATTGGGGATTGCATTTCTCTGGGCTTTGGTCATTCGGGGAATTAATACCCCTTTAGTTGTTGATGTAACGTCCAATAAAGCTGAGTTGTCAGGTGAAGAAATCCCGATTCCAACTTTGCCATTCTGGTAATTGATATCTGATCCATTTGTGATCCACTGGCTTGGTGATGAGTTGGTGACAGTGAATGTCGGATAGGTTCCTGAAACCAATACACCTGTTCCAGAATTGAGATTAACTGGTTGATCAGGTGCTGAATTTGTAACAGTATAAGTTGGGTATGTACCTGTGACGGCGATTCCTGTTCCTGAATTTAAGTTAACAGTTTGATCAGGGGCTGTATTTGAAATAACTGTTCCATTAATATTTATTCCATTGCCTGCTGTATAAGGATTCTGCTGCTCCGTTGTTAGAGATTTCAGCGCATACAGCGCATATGGCACTGATACAAGCTGGCTTGTTCCCATATATTGATAGGCTGTACCACCAGTTGCGTCAATTTCAATTTTAATAAAGAATTCTGCAATCCCCCAGTTTATAGCTGAAAATGAACCCAATATTACAGTTCCAGCCCCGATCTCAAGGTTGACAATACCGAAAGGATTTGTTGCGCTTGAATGAGTTTCTGCATAAATAGTTGAACCAGTTGCACTGCCCTGAAGAATACTAATTCTCAAAGCAACAATTTGGCTTGCAATTGGATTTCCTGTATTATCACGTATTGCCGCCTGATAGTTAAAGGATTGGGGTGCTTGGGGAAATGCTGTTAGAACAAACGCCAGCATAATGGACATCAGTAAAATTGCTTTGAGTTTCATAGCTTATTGGTTAAAGTTTGGTGAAGACAAATGATTTCCTGTGATTCTCACTCGTAATGATTAGAATGTATGTTGACGGTGCCATACCTTTAAGGTCTAACTTCAATAGTGGATCAATAAGTTGGTGTGTAGTTGTCGCTATTTCGCTTCCAATCATCGTATGAATTGAAACTGATACCTGCGAAGAAGCAGGATTCAATGCCAGATGATCAGAGAATCGGATAAAAAGAAAATCATTGGCTGGATTTGGGTATATATTGATTTCAGATGAAGCACTTACGCTATTTGGAATCGATACTGGTATGAATTTATGGTTTTGCTGGAATCCTTGCGTAATAATCACATTTGAGCTGGAATAAGTATATATCATAGGCTCACCCAGTGTCCAATTAACTGAAAATTGCCCATTGGCGTAATACGATCCGCTGCTGGTAACAACCGAATTGCTTATAGATTGACTCATTCCTATTGCAGGTGCAATAATGACAAATAGTAAAAAGAGTGTTTTCATCTGGCTAATTAATTGAATAGACAAAAATGCGGTTAAAATCGCACCAATATTTAATGACTTAGCCTATCTACCAATTGCCTATGTAAGCGTGCCATTTGACAGACTAAGCGTAAAACTGAAGAAATGAAACTCTGGGAATGAAATACAGAACTAAGGCTCAGTCGACTTGTATCGGAATAATGATTTCAACACAAGTACCATTTATGCTTGACTGCTGTTTGCTTCTGTCAGTAATTGTGACTGAGTATCTGCCATCCTTATTGGAACGACCGAGCAGTTCTATCCGTCGCTGAGTAATTGTTAATGCCTTAGAGAGATTCGTTTTGTTATCTTGTTTGGCAGCTAAAGATTGTATTACACCTATGCCGTTATCCTCGATAGTACATTTTAGGGATTGCTTGTCCTTACCTGTGAACAGAACAATCAACTCTCCATCCGTTCCTTCCAGCGGCGACAGACCGTGTTTTACTGCGTTTTCAACCAGCGGTTGAATCAACATCGATGGTATCAATACATCATTCGGATTAAGTGCTATATCGGCAGATACTTTATATCTGAATTTATAGGCAAAACGTTCCTGTTCGAGTTTGAGGTACGATTCCAAATAAGTTATCTCTTCCTGCAAGGATATATTTTTTTTTGTTGAAAGGCTGAAGGTTTGGCGAATCATTGACGAAAAATCACTTAGTACCTGTATGCCCTTTTCAGCATTCCGTTCCAAAATATATCGCTGAAGTGAGTTCATTACATTGAATACGAAGTGCGGGTTCATTTGAGCTTGCAATGCTTGCATTTCCAGTTCCGCGATCTCAAGCTGTGTTTTGGTTTCTTTTTTAATTCTTCTGACACGGGTAGTATTTACTATCCAGAGTAAGGCAATCAGAACAAGGCTTATTATCGCATAGAACCACCAAGTTTGCCAGTAGGGCGAACTTATTGTAAATTCTAATAGGACTTGAGATTGTTTCTGCAAGGTGTTCGAGTTAACAACCCTGACCACGAATTTGTATTTTCCTGCTGGTAGATTAGTATATATAGCTTTTCGATCTGCCCCGATATCCCTGAATGATCCATCAAAGCCTTCGAGTTGAACTGAGAAACGGTCTTTCTCAGGGTTAAGCAAGTTAATGCTGTTAAAGTGGAATGTAATATTGTTCGAGTTGTAAGAGAATTTCCAACTGGTTGTCTTAGATATTCCTAATGAGCCAGTAAAAGTATATGTTGAATCAGTAGTTTCAAGCATTGTCAACACTATTCTTGTTTGACTATGGAGTGTTTGTGAAATGGCTTCAGCATCAATCCGTAATAGGTTATTCTGCGATGCCAGCCAAACATTTCCAGAATCATCAAGGATTGGGCTCGAAACACTAAAGTCCATATATCCTTCGCTTCTCGAATAGAATCGTATTTCTTCTGCTCTCGAAGAATAAACTGGTGGATAATGAATGATCAACATACCTTTATTTGTTCCGACGTATATATTGTGTCGTTTGTCGCATATAGCCCAGATAAAATTCCTGCCATAAGCTTTATCTAAGGATTCAAAAATACGTTTGTGTTTGAATTTGCCATTTACTATTGAACCGATCCCAACTTCACCAGTGCTTGTAGAGTAAACAACATTATTATCGACATCCAGACATAGGTCAGAAATGTTAAATGGAAGCTCAGGATTGGTTTTGTTCAGGTGTATAAATGATGAGCCATTATAAAGATAAAGTCCGCCATAAAGGCTTGAAAGCATCATCCTGTCGCCAAGTTGAATCATTTTGGAGATATCTTTGGGCAATTCGGCGTTTACCTTCGAATATTTATGGTATTGATAAGGAGATACTTGTTTATTCGGGTCTGGGATAAGGTCAAGTTTGTCTTGCCAAAAACCCCAGTTAAATAAATTGTCTTTAGTGTCGAACATAATATGTCCGTACCTTGTATCAATAGGTAGAGCTTTAGTTACCGTTTTTAGGGTAGAAGATAGACGGTAAAATCCAACAGTGCTGCTAACCCAAACATTCCTTTGTGAATCACGGGTAATATCAAAAAACTCAGGAATACGCCAGAACTCAGTATTCAGGATTTGAATTTTATCTTGTCTTTTTTTCAAAATATTACTAATTAGCTCCCCAGACTCGGATTGTTCAAGTATACTAATCGGAATGATCTCGAATTTATCAGTGGGATTGAATTTTACTATCTGTTTTAGAAATAATAAATAGGGTACGCCATTGCAGTAAAACAACTTTCTGAATTCTTGATTTCCATTATGGTCTACTGATATTGGGTAATATGTAAACCGATTTTGCGGAACTGCCCTTAAACCATTACCTTCAGTTCCTACCCAAAGGGTTCCAGATTGCTTAACATAATGGACAGTAGTGCATTTAATGTTATCAAGTCCCAGTTTTGAGGTAAAATCTTCAAAATATAATCCATTGTATCGGAGTATGCCCCAAGTCTGAGAACTCCAAATAGGAAGCCAAGCCATTCCTTTCTCACCTTCAGCAATACTGAAGACCATACCTGTTATTGGCGTAGGAGCATACCTAAGACCATTGTTGTCGGAAATGGCGAACTGATTTCCCCAAACTGTATCCTTATTTGACAGTACCAACGCCGATGTCATTGACCACCACCTATTCCTTTCGGATTTATCTGCCTTCATTTGGTTTATCTGCCCCGTGGAAGGGTAGAATTTGATCAGGTTATCCGAAAATGGGAATACATAAATGAACCCTTTCCCTTCTATGAACCACAGGACTTCGTGCTGCTCAGCCAGCTTTCCATTTACTTTACCATATAGGTTAAATTTTCCGTCCTTGAGAGTGTAGAATCCTTCGTCTGCCCCTATAAACAAGGTTTTGTATGATCTGGAATAGTAGACTCGTCTAATAAAGTTTGAGTAAAGTCCCTCTTTTTTAGTAAAACTTGTAAAGTCCTTTCCGTCATACTTTGTTAAACCACCATCATAGCAGGCAAACCAGAAGTTCCCTGCTGCATCCTGAGTTATTGCTCTGATATCGTTTGACGCCAGCCCGTCATTCTTGTTTATAATCCTGAAATCAGAGCCATCAAAAACAGCAATGCCTGCGTTTGTTCCAATCCAAAGAAACCCTGTGCTGTCCTGATATAAGCAGTTTATCTGATTGGAAGGCAATCCGTCATCAATCGTAAACGTGCGTGTGTAATAATGCTGAGCTGATCCCAACAATGGAATAATAAAGCAAGTCAGAATCAGTGTCAGAGTTTTCAATTGGTCGAGGACTTTGGTTTATTCAGAAGCCTGTTTACAAGGTCGCTCTGATTTCGGGATGAAACCATAAGCTCCTTTCCATCATCCAGCACAAGTATATTCCCAGCAGCTCTGTCGAACGTTCTGACGTGCCCTAAATTGACAAAGTAACTTTTATGGATTCGGAAAAAGTATTCCGCTGGCAGCGTTTCTTCAAGCCATTGCAAAGTTTTGCTTATTGTGACCGTTCTATTAGAAACAGTGTGAACTTTTGAATAGTTTCCATCACCCTCGCAATAAATGATTTCTTTAACCGAGAACATTTCAAGCCCTGTAGATGTTGGAATTGCAATCTTATTATTATCGTAGTTGGGCGTAAGGTTAGCCAGCAATAATTCTATCTGCTTAAAAGAATGGTCTTGAGTCTTTCTATTTTCCAATCGCTTCAGGGATTCACGAATTTCCATTGCATTCACTGGCTTTAGTAAATAGTCCAAAGCCGAACACTTTACAGCCTGAATTCCATATTGGGCGTAAGCTGTTGTGAAAATTACATCAAAGTTCACCCCATTTTCAAAGTACTTAAAAAGCTCAAACCCATTTTCATTGGGCATTTCAATGTCAAGAAATACTAAGTCGGGTTTAAGCTTCTTGATTTTTTCTGCTCCCTCTTTAACCCCCGTAGCTGTGTCCAATACTTTAACCTTTTCGTTCAGATATTCCTGAATCATAAGTTTCAGCGATACTATCGCGTTTGGCTCATCGTCGATGATTATAGCTGTGTACATTTTTCGGATTTTATGTAAAGGTCGCTATTCAGCTAATATTAATTGGTTTGGATTATTTAGCGTATTGCATTAATGAGTCAACGTGAAACCAAAGATATAAATTTACTTGGCAAACAATCAGTGATTTTTATATTGTTTAACCAGCCTCATCAGGCTATCATATACATATTCTACCTGCGATTCCAATAGTTTGTCTTCACCCAACTTTATTACCTTCCCGCTAACATTAATCCTATGTGACAAATCCTTATGGTTAACATACTCTTCAGGATTGTCGCATAAAGCAGCAGCCAAAATTGAGCTAACGGATGGACAAAGTGGGTAGGAAACTGTGGTAATTAAATTCTCAGATGTTGCTGGTAATTGGAACTTTTGCAGCAGCAAACGTTGCCGACGTACAAGCATACAATATTGGGATGAGCGATAAGTAATGCCGCCAGAATGGATAACACTCTGGTGTTGGCTAATAATTATACGAATTATATCCCTTCTGGTTAACAAAGCCATTTTTCAAAGAATTGATTTTCAGAGGGCAAATGTACGGATGGGCCCTGTTAATCAATTGCTTTATTTGTTTTTGGTCTATAAAAACTGAAGTAGAAGCCAAGAAACAAAATTCATTTCAACTTATTGTTCCTGTACTCCTTGAATTTGACGTCGAAGACAATCTCTGAACTGATCATAATACCGTTCAAATCGATAATATAGTTCTCCATTTCCATCGATAATACTATATTCTTCCGCTTGCGTTTGAAGTCTATTTTGTTTGCGACTTTGTATTAATTTGATTTTTCCGAAATAGAATTCCTTGATCGTGTTAAGAATCATACGCAATTCTTCATAATGTCGGAGTTCAATTAACAATGCACTTTTTTCATTTTCAATAGAGCATTTATACAAACTTTGGAATAGCTTATCTGCTTTGTCCTGAGTAGCTCTGACCTCCCATAGTTCCAGCATAATGGATTTTAATTCAACTAAAGAAATCCATAATGCATTATAAATCTCGAATTGTTTTTCGGAATATCTGGAAAGGTAAATTTTTGTTATTTCGATTTCTGTTGTCAATTTGTGTTGAGCCTTTGCAATATCAATTTCATTTTGTTTAGATAGCAATGCTTTAAACGATTCTTTATCATTGTCCAGTTTATCCTTAAAGTAGATTACTTCTTTTGAAAGATTCGTTTTGTGATCCTCTAAACGAGTATTGTACTGGTGTTCAATCTCTTTCGCAATCTTTGTTTTAATAAAGGTTCTGCCTACCAAAACAATAATAGACACTAACGCTGTTCCGCCGAACGCTGAAACAATAAAGTCAATAAACGACATATTCATAGTTATTAGTTTTAAGGTTGATACTGGCTTCCAATGAATTTATTTTACGCCGCTTCTTCGCTCCACTCCCTATATCGTTCCGTCGCCTGCTCCATTATTTCTTCCATTACAACACTTAGCTCGTCCAACGTGATCTTACCACGCAGGGCTTTCTTTACTGCCAACAAAATCTGAGCTTTTGCATCGGGTTTTTTGTACCAGTCCACCTGTAGGTTCTTTTTTATGGACTGCACGATTTGCTTTACCAGTTCTGCTATAACCTTATTGTCGGTGATGGCTTTCTGGTGCTTGGCAAGGATTTCGTAAAACGCCAGCTCTTCCTCTTCCAGACCCAGTTGCTGAGCACGTTTGTCTTCCTCGGTTATCTCTTTTGCGTGTCTTACAAGCTCAACGATGGTAGTATAGCTGTCAATGGCGTTTTCGTGGTAACGCTGAATTACCTTTTCAACAGCTTCCTTCAGGGATGTGTATTTGATTATGTTCTTGTAACGACGCAGACTGATTTCATTGTTAAGAATCTGCCGTAGGATTTCGATCTTAATGTCCAATCCAGTTTTCTGGGCTCTGGCTCCCATCAGGAATTCTTCGTTCAGGATCGATATATCTGGCTTCTCAATGCCTGCCATTGCGTAAACATCCACAATATCGTCGGACTCAATGCTTCTGTGGATAAGCTCTTTAATCTGGTCTGCTTTCAACTTGGTTTCACGTGGCGGATTTTTGACCTTGCCGACCGTAATTCCTAAGTGTTGGAAAAACAGGATATCGGTGGCGACTTCCTGAATTTGTGGATGCGATTTGATAAGTGGTACAAGAGCACTCATCCGCTTTTCAGCCAACTGGAAACTCAGGCATAGTTTATCGTCCTTCACAATATGATTAAGTGCTGAAGATATTAGCAGAATCTTTTTGGCAGTATCCAGTGATTTCCAAGGGCTGTAGTCGAAATCGTATGGCAGGTAGTGTTTTAGCCCTTCTATAATAAACAACAATTCTGCATATCCAGCTTCTGTATCAATGGTTGGTTTTCCAGTTCCGCCGCCGCCTGTGTATTTTTTGGTAGCGTCTTTGAGTTTATCACCGATTCCAATGTAATCGACAATCAATCCGTTGGGCTTATCCTTGAACACTCTGTTAACTCTTGCAATGGCTTGCATCAGGTTGTGATCCTGCATTATCTTATCTACATACATCGTATGCAGGCAGGGAGCGTCAAAGCCTGTAAGCCACATATCCCGAACAATAACAATTTTCAGTGGATCAGCTGGGTCTTTGAATCGCTTTTTAATAGCTTCGTGCTGGGTTTTGGTGCAGAAATGCGGATTCCATTCTTTGGGGTCTTTGCCTATGTTACCAGTCATCACGATTGCTATTTCAGGACAACCTGGCAATTGCGCAAGCGCATTATACATTTTAATGCAATTTCGGCGGCTCATACACACAATCATTGCTTTTCCTTCCAACGTATCTGTGCGTTTTTTATAGTGGTCAAGGATATCTTCGGCTATTTTCTGCACACGGTCATCGGCACCAGCAGCGTCTTCCACCATTGCCCACTTCATCCTGTTGCTCTCATTTACTGGTATGCCTGAAACTATTTCTTCCGCTTCTTCATCAATATTCTCGTTTGCTATATGGAGCTTAGCGAGGCGTGGTTCATAGTAAATCCTTACTGTTGCTTTATCCTCAACAGCTTGTTTGATGTCGTACACGTGGATGATCTCCCCGAAAACCTCAATGGTATCAGCATCTTTTGTGTCAACTGGGGTTCCAGTGAATCCAATGAACGAGGCATTTGGCAGGGCACGGCGCAGGTTGCTGGCATAGCCGTCAATTAAACCGTACTGGGTTCGGTGGCATTCATCTGCTAACACGATAATATTATCTCGGGTTGAGAGAATAGGGTGTTCCGCTTCCTTGCCACTTTCTGTTTCCTTCAGGCGGAATTTTTCAATGGTTGAGAAAACAACACCGCCGCCATCACCTGAAAGGTAACTTCGGAGTTCATCGGTGGTTTCTGCGTGTTTTACATCGCCCACCAAATCCTTGGCTTTTATGAAGTTCTCATAGAGTTGCTGGTCGAGATCATTACGATCCACCTGAACAACAATGGTTGGGTTCCTCAGCTCTGGCATTTGGCGAAGTATTCCAGTATATATTGCCATTGAAATAGACTTCCCTGAGCCTTGTGTATGCCAGATCACACCAATCCTGCCATCACCAAATGGTTTAATGGCTTTCTTGGTTGATTCAACAGCAAACTGGATACCGAAAAACTGGTGGTACTTGGCACCCTTTTTTATGTATCCGCCCTTATCGGTTTCGTGGAAGATAAAGTACTTCAGATAGTGTAACAGCCGTTCTTTGGTAAATAGCCCTTGAATTAGTGATTGAAGCTGAAAATCATTTTCGACAATGGTTTTTCCGTCCACGGACTTCCAAGGTGTGAACCATTCCATATCGGCGTTGTACATACCGTGCAGCGTGCTGATTCCGTCGGATATTACAGTGATTGCGTTATACTCGAAAAGTAGCGGGATATCCTGCTTGTAGTGCTGAATCTGGTTATGGGCGTTATCCACCGTTACATTTCCGTCAAACATATTTTTGAACTCGAAAAGCACAAGTGGAAGTCCGTTTATGAACAGGATTAAGTCAGTACGGCGGTTGTTCCTACCTTCAATGGTAAACTGGTTTACAGCAAGGAATTCGTTATTCTCTGGGTACTCGTAGTCGATAGGGTAGATGTGCTCCACGTGAGGTTTTCCATCTTTGTCCAGCCAGTTTAAATTCAAGCCGTTTGAAAGCTTCAGGTGAAACGATCGGTTGCGTATGTCGAGATCAGTGCCTTCGTTGAACAGGAGCTGCCGCAGTGCGTCTGAAAGCACATCTTCAGGCAAACTCGGATATTGTTTTAACAGGAAATGTCTTAAATGATCTTCGAGCACTACCTTTTTGAAATTACGGTGAATATCGGCACCCAGCAGATGTGTATAACCTTGATTCTTTAGCCATTCAATAGCTACAATCTCAACATCGGATTCTATCAGGTAGTTTCGGGTCATAAGGCTTGTTCTATGGTTTGAAGATCAGATGGAATCAGTTCACCTGAAATAAGCTTTGGGAGAATAATATCACGCTTTTTCTGTAGAAGTTGAGATTCGACATTATTTTCGTTAATAAGCGTAATGAGGGGCTCAGTTTTTTTGAAAAATTCTGATAGTATATTGTCAGGTGAAGTTATGATTGGGAAATCACGTAATAACGCCAAGGTTAAATATTGCTGAGTTGAACCTGTTTTTCTTGTTTCTATGTAGTTCTGTGCAAATGATGATTTTAAATAGCAAAATATGAAATATGAAAGCTGCTTATTTTTCGATGTTTTTATCAATCCGATGTTTTTAATGGCGTAATTTACAGGTGATTCTGTGACCAAATAAATCAATCCAACAGTTCCTATCATTGATATCAGAATGTCGAAAGTGTCAACTTTACTCCTTTTGTTGATATTGATAAAGTCTTGTTCTGAGATTTGATATGTCGTTGAAAAATCAATACCATCTTTATTCAAATGCTTTGAAGTAACTAAAGAGAAACCAAAATCGACAGGCTTAGGTGAATCGTGCGTACCATCCCTTACGTCTGTTAAATTTATCAATGGCTCTAATTTCCAGCCTTCAGGCAAATTCTCAGGATCAATTTCATCCACGAAATAATGCTTGTAAAACACTTGAGCCATTTGTTCCAGAGTATCATTCATTAAGCGATTAAGTTCTATTTTGTCATCCAAGGCACCAAGAATTTCAGCTATTCGTTGCTGAACAAGGAGGGGTGGAAGGCTTATTTTAAGCTGGTAGAATGTTTCTCGTGTAATTGTTGAAAAAACACTACCGTGAGAAATACTTTTCAGCTCATTAATTTGTTCTTTTAACAAATAAAATAAGTAGCCACTATCTATAAGACCATTGGCTCTTATTCCATAACAAGATTGATTAAAAGCCATTGGTAAACTCACAACGCCTAATTCGCCAACTGTTCCTCTGGCAGAAATAACAATATCATTGGGAGATAGTAACTTAGTGCTACTATTCAGCAACCCCTTCTGAGTTATATATTTTTCTGTTTTAGTAATGTATTTTCGATCGCCAACAAAATCTGCGACTGAAATCCAAGGAACATCCCCATTCCAATATTCAGGAATGGATGTTTTAGGTGTACCCCCACCTATTAGCGTTAGAACATCACTGAGGTTGTATTCTTTCCAGCCTTCCATCTATTCTTCGTTTATCGTTTTCATTTGTTCTTCCAGTTCCTCGATGGTTGGCATCTGTAATGCCAGTTTCTTTGGTAAGGCTTTCCGTAACTCATAATCGGCAACACCGATGGGTGTGCCAATGCTTTTGAGAGAGTATTTTATCACCGTTTGATTTGGCGTTTTGCAGAGTAGTACCCCGATGGTGGGATGGTGCTCTTTGCCTTTGATTTGTTCGTCGATACAGTTGATATAGAAATTCAGTTTCCCAGCAAATTCAGGCTGGAAATCGCCAACCTTCAGCTCGAATACCACAAAGCAGTTCAAATGAAAGTTGAAGAAAAGCAGGTCGGTGAAAAAGTCATCACCCGCCACATTCAGGTTGAACTGGTTTCCTACATAAGCAAAACCCCTGCCCAGTTCCAGTAAAAATTTACGGATATGCTGAATCAATGCAGCTTCCACTTCCCGTTCCTTAGCTTCTGCACCCAGATTCAGGAAATCGAAGAGATATGGGTTTTTAAGCGTTTCAGTGGCAAGGTCGGATTGTGGATTAGGTAGGGTCAGATCAAAATTGCTCAATGCCTTACCCTGTCGCTGGAACAGATTCCCACTAATTTGGAGAACAAGAACATTGCGGCTCCATCCGTTTTTGATAATCTGTTGAATGTAAAATGCACGTGCCTCAATATCTTTCACCTTATCAAGTAATACCTGGTGATCTGACCACGGTATCTGAGCCAGTTCGAGGTTCGTGATGGATGTGACATCCAATTTTGCAGCAGCTTGCTGCAAAATTATACCAGCCTGTTGATCAGTATTTTGTGTTTTTGCAGCGGGTTGCTGCAAAATTTCCACTGAAGATGCAGAAAGCGTAAATTGAGGATAAGCGTTTGAAAAATCACGCATATAGCGGAGATTGCGGGGCGAAAGCCCTTTCATTTCGGGAAACGAGGTTTTCAGATCGATTGATAATTTCTCGACCGTTTTTGCACCCCAGCCCTGCTCACTTTCCATACCTGCAATAGCCTTTCCAATTTCCCAGTAAAGAGAGAGCAGCTGTGCGTTTGCGGTAAGTGAAACCCGCTGGCGGGTCTGAATTATTTTCTCCTTCAGCCCTTTTAATATCTTCAGATAGTCGGAATTAACTTCCATTACTCAGGCTTTTAAAGTTTTGTTTGATCAATTGTTGAAGCTCATTGCTTCGCGTAAACTGTTCGTTGAGTTTGGCTGTAAGCTCTGCCATCCTAACTTCAAACAGCACTCCGTCATCTTCTTCTGCTTCGCTACCAACATACCTTCCAGCTGTAAGAATATACTTCTGTGCGGCAACCTCATCAAGCATAGCACTTTTGCAAAATCCATCAACATCCTGATGGTTCCCGCCAATGTTCCGCCACTGATGGTATGTGTTTGCTATCTTGTCGATATCTTCTTCGCTGAAAGCTCGTAGTTTTCGGGTAACCATTGTCCCAAGTTTTCGGGCATCGACGAACAGGATTTCGTTTCTCCGTTCTCTATGAAGTCCATCTTTACCGTCACGGTTTTTACTCAGGATAAATAAACAGGCTGGGATTCCAGTAGTCAGAAACAGCCGTTCGGGAAGTTGTACAATGCAGTCAATCATTCCATTGGTAATCATATACTCCCGAACATTTTTTTCGCCTGCGCTCCCTGTGGTCATTGCTCCGTTTGCCATTACCACGCCAGCAGTTCCCCTTGGACTAAGATGATGCCAGATAGCCTGAAACCACATATAATTCGCGCTACCGTCAGTGGTGAAGGTTTCACGGGTGCCGAATAATCGAGGGTCATTATCGGCAAGCATTTCAGGATGCCATTTGCTGATATTGAACGGCGGATTCATAAGCAGGTAATCAGCCCCGTTTTTGCCTGTAATTTCAGGGAATTTATCATCCAACAGCGAATCACCCAGCTTGACCTGAAAGTTCATATTACGCAGCAGAAGGTTCATTTTGCAAAGCCGCAAAGTGCCTTCGTACCGTTCCTGCCCGTAAACCATATAATTCGGGTTGGCGTTGTGTGCTTTGATGAATTTAACCGATTGTACCATCATACCACCAGAACCAATGGCTATATCCATAATCCGACCGCTCAAAGGTTCAATCATCGTAACCAGCAACTGAACAATACTACTTGGGGTAAAAAACTGGCCCGCCCCGCTACCTTCAGCCATAGCGAATTTGCCAAGGTAGTATTCATAAATCCGACCGTAAAGATCAGTTTCAGGGTGTTTAGACTCAGAAAACTCTTCACCTGAGAATAGGTTTATTAAACCAGCCACCTGAACTGGTGAAAGCTGGCTTCGGACAAAAATAGGCGGGAGCAATCCTTTATGGTCTGGTTCCCTCTCAGCCAGTATATCATCAATGGCAATAAAAGCGTTATCCACCTTGACCTTTATATCATCCTGATTGGCATTTTCCAGCAGGTATGTCCAAGTAGCTTCACGTGGTAGTTTATAAACGTTTTTTGACTGGTATTCGAGCTGATCTTCGAGAACGTAAGTTATTTCCTGTTGGTTGGTAGTATAATAATCTGATTTGGGGTCGCTGAGGTGTTTCTTCAGTTCAGCAAAGCGCAGTTCGAATCGTTCCGACAAATGCTTAACAAATAGCAAGGACAAAACATAATCTTTGTATTGGTTTTCAGCAACAGCACCTCGCAACTCGTTGGCTGCATTCCATAATTTATCTTCGAAGGGTATATCAGCTTTGGCAGCGGACTTGGTTTGTTTAGCCATTTACTTATTAGTTGTCTTGGTGTTGGGTAAGTTTGTAATCAATTTTTTGGGGTTGGTGTTCATAAATTCCCCAATTTTAAATTTAAGCTATAATTGTAGCAATATTAATAAAATTACAGAAAACATCAAGCTGCTTTAGGCTAAACAATGGACTTTTATTTCATAGTGCCAATGATATCAAAGCATTTGCAAAAAGAGATTACTGGATTAACAATCAATTATCCCGCTTTATTATAGTAGAACTTCAAGATCGGCTTTTAAGAAATGGTTGTGGATTGAGTAAATACTCGTGGTATTGAGCACATTAAATCATTAATACTGATCTTTAAGGCTCGAAAGTACAAGATCGGTAACTCGATTTGTTTATCAACGTTTTGAACTTATATACTCTATAGCGAGAGCATTTATACTTTAGTATCCTCTCAATATTCAAATATTTATCAACATTCAATCTGAATATTGATCTGGTAATCTAAAATTCTTAATTTTGAATTAGTATTACAGTCGAATCATACGAGAAATGGCAGAAGCAATAGAATATGGAAGATCAATGGCATATGAGATTTTTATCTGCCGTGCATTTAAAACACACGGTTATAATCGGCTCCATAAAGCCCATTTGTCGAATTTGACCAATCTGATTGATAGCGAGAAAGGAAGAAGCAATGTTGCGCATCTTCCGTCATATCAGAAACAATTAGTACAGGTTAAAGATAATATTGCGGCTGCTATTGATAAATTTCTTAGCCCATCTTGGCGTTTGAAACCAGAAGAACAAGCAGTTATGCTTGCGTTGAAACAGCGGCTATTAGTTGCAGCTACGTCTGATCAGGTTATTGAAATTATTGATGCTGGGCTGGAACTCACAAATAAATACAAAGATAAATAACTGAGAAGGTAGGTTTTTCTTAACTGAGTTCTAATGAACGATCTGGAATTTTATTTGAATTGGTACAATAAGGAAGCTGAGCGCAGGACAGACCTTGACAATTCATTGAGCATACCCATTGGCATACTGACTGTGACTTTTGGTGCTGATTTTTATTTACTTGTTCAATACAATTTTAATTGCTCTAATCTGCTTATCAATTTGCTTCTTGTAACACTAATAGGTATTTCATTTATCGCTTCCTGCATCACATCATTTTTCCTGTTTGACTCGTATCACCATTTCTTCAAAGGATATACTTACAAAGCATTTCCATTTGCAACTGAATTACACAAGCACAAGCTTCACTTGGTTGATTATTATAAACAATACGCTGCCAGCTTTCCTAACGTTACGGGGGAAGAGAAGTTTGAAGAATATCTGATTACTAAGCTAACAGAATACCTTGATACAAATGCATATATCAATGATAAAAAGTCAAAAGCAATCCATTTAGCAAAGGGCTATATTTTAATCGCAATTCTGAGCCTTGTGCTTGCAGTAGTTCCATTTATTATCAACTTGTTCCAGAAGTAAGTAAATATAGCACTTACACGCTTAGGTTAATAGAAATAAAATTATGGCTGACAATAAAGAAAACCAGAACACACAATCACCGCCACCTGCTTCACCGCCACCGCCGCCACCGCCGCCACCGCCGCCGCCTAAACCACCACAAGACAGGGAGATAAGGGAAGGCAGCAATCCACTACCACCGCCCCCTTCACCACCTCAAGACAGGTGGATTAAGTTGAATCTGGATTCACCACCGCCGCCACCACCTTCAACTATCATAGAGAAGTAATCTAATCCGTTAGATGCTTTTTAAGTCAAATAAGTTTTAGGATGTTGATTCATTCTTAATAGGTCTGTGCTCTCACCAAAATAAATTCAAGCTAAAAATTACTATTATTATGAAGTCGTACCTCATCTACCACCCGAAGCGGGAAGTGAAAAAGCTAAATGGAATAACTGTTTATCACGATAATTTTGAGGGTAATCAAGACCCCTATATATGGAATGAGAAGTTCCTTCACACTTATTGTCATATAACCCAGATGACCAACGAAGAAGGACAATATAATTTCTGGGTTTCAGCTGACAAGCTAACTGGTTTTACACATTTATACTGTGATTGTGTGTTTGTTGTGGATGAAAAGATTTTTTGGACGAGTGCAAACCAGATATCTTTAGCTGACAAAATTGTAGATAATCCTCAAACATTTGAACACCATTATCAGTGGGCAAATTTTAAAAACCATCATACACTTGCAAGACGTCGCCGCTACACTTTAAAAGCTCATCCAGAAAATAGCTTCCAGCCTCAAGACAAAGACCACAAACTTATTGATATAGTTCCCTTTTTAAATAAGTTAGGCATTAGTATTGAACAACTTCGTGCTGGACTAACTGCAAAAATCGGTGCAAAACCTTTTCAACTTCCAGATGGTTTTGGCGAAAAACTATATGATTATCTGAACAGTTGCGCTTCGATAAAACTAAAGGGGAGTCAACTTGCAGCTTTGCATCCAAATGGAGTTAATCTTAATCCCAGCGATCCCAGTAGTAAGTGTTGTTGAGTGAAAATCGAAAAATATGGATTACGAGAGTTTCATTAAGCAAATACATAGACGGCTTGCAATTATTTCCGTTGGTGGCTCAGCAATACGCAATCAAGGTGCGGCTGGTCTTGTAGATATTGCACGTGAATATTTCGAAAACTCAATATCACTGGACAGGTTTTTCAGCAGTATGAAGGATGATGTGTCCTATCGTCAATTTCTCGACCTGCATACTGAGAAATTGGTTGACAAATTCCCCATCAGGGGTAAAAGCTGGGGTGCTGCGCGTAAAGGCTTAAACCTCTTTTTCCGCGATTTGGTATATAATAAGTTCATCGCTGACAAATATGGACTGGCAGAGGATTTTGAACAGTATAATGATATGATTAAGCATTTAGAAGTTCCGTTGGACAGTTTTGTGGCAAAAGGGCTTATAGATATGGCTAAGACACCTTTGCCAAAGTGGGTTAGCATAAAGGAATTAACACCTATAAAAAGTGATCAATTCCAAACAGTCGCGCTTCAAATAGCAGAAGATTTGAAGATGGCAAGGGTGCATCTTGACCTGATCCTGTGTCGTCAGCCAGTGGAAGCCGCAGTTGAAAGATTCTGACTTTTTTACCCAATCACTACAACTGCAAGAGGTTTTGAAAGTACTGGTTCTAATAGTTAAATCTGGTGGTCAAACTGACTCCTAAATGTAAAATTCTTATCGAGTTCTTTTATCCCGTCAAACAACTGGTCGATCAGTTTAGCATAATCAAGCTCTTCACAGCCTTCAGGATCGACGCAAACGAAGGAGTAACCCATTACGTCCAGCAAAAATTCTTCAGCAGAGAAGCGTTGAATCAGGTCTTCAAGTGTCCCGATTTCGCCATTGAGTAGGTAGAGCTTTTGGATTTCAGGCTTGCTATTTCTGCATTTAGGCGAAACTGAGTACTCCAACCACATTGAAATTCCTTCGTATTGATATTTCTCGTCAGGATGATCCAGTGCCAGCTTTATTTTTCGGATTTTTCGGATCGCTTTAGCACGGGCTAAAAAGGGATTTGGATTTTCGTACCGAAATTGCATTAGATGTTGTACGTTGGGTGCTCCCGAATCTGGTTTATACTCAAAATCGGCTTCAACAACGTAAGCAACAAACTTTACGGTTGTTGCTGCATAGGGAAAGGATGAACTTTGGTTTGACATAGGACTGATGTTGGCAGGGGTTATACTTATAAATAGTTTTAAGCTTGCTCAAAAGCTGATTTTGCAGCGCGTAGCTGCAAAATTTATCCAAAGAATAGTACAGACTTTCTTTTAAGATATCAGTGCTGGTATTTTAAATTTAACATAATGACTTTGTTCTGTTACATTTGCCAACAATACACCAGATAGCTAAAACATATGTTCATTTCCAACTTAACCCACTTCCTCGATGCCGATGGAAATATTGCTCAAGAAATGTCGAAAATTGGGAGAGAAAGAGCCAGTTTCATTGCTATGATAGTTGATGAAGCCACAAAGCCACCAACTGAAGAATATGTCGAGCTGCGGTGTATGAAAAAAAAGTGCGAGGGAACAATAGAAATAATGATTCTGGACGAAACCGAAGAGATTGAATACTGGTGTACCCATTGTGAAGCAAATAACGGCAGAGTCAGTGGCTGGCAGGGTACAAAGTGGGATAATCGGATTTGAATGCCTTAATAAATTAATCTGGCTTGCTGCTATACCTGTTCTGTCCACTGGAAGCTTGCCGTACACTTCCACTTGAATTGATATCCGACCCGAACTTCTATGATTTGTATTGATTCAAATCCAGATTATCTGAGATTTGATTTGGCGGAAAACTGATTTTAAAGCCCTGTAAGCGGCTTTCGATCTGAGATAGAGCCAAGTGTTATCAAGTGTTGAAAAGCTATTCAAATATCTTAATAATTAATCTGGAAAGCAAATTTGAATGGCGGGTATCTTAATCAAGCTCTTTAGTTGGGTTATTCCCCTTTCAGGGGTAGCAAGTAGTTAAATATACATCTTTATATCCCAGAATTGTAATTTTTCCTTTAGTTGAGATACATCAGTAACCTTAAAAAGTATTCTATAAGCAATAGAAGCTACATATGTGAACTCTTCAATTGTTAAAGTCTTTTTGGGTTTCCAACTAATATATTCTTCATATAGCTCGGGTATCTGGGATTTGTATTTTTCTTTAAATTGAATATGAAACCTGTGTATAATTGAGGTATCGTCAGTTACAATATTGTAAAAATTATTAGAAATATTTTCCGTAGGCTCTTCCGCAGGCTCTTCCGTAGGCAAATTCGGCTGCGCCGTTTCTTTTGTACCTTCTTCATTTATTCCAATTCCATTTTCATTTTCATTTTTAAAAATTCCTTTATTAACTTCCTTTATAGTTCCTTTATAGGGGACATCAGGTGCAACTGGATGTAGTGGCTTATCACTACTGGGGGTAGTGGTTTCTAACAACTGGGGGTAGTCATCCATAGCAACTGGGGGTAGTGGTTCCTGACTACTGGGGGTAGTAGCTTCTAACAACTGAGGGGAGTGGTCAAAAGCTACCCCTTCTGTTGGATAATCATCAACCTCATCATCAAAGTTTTCTGGGTTTGCTATGAACATTTTATAATCTGCATTAATCTTATCCATATTCACTTTGTATGTGCGTTTTGTGATAATCAGATAGCCCATATCTCGCAACTCTTTCAGTGCTTTGTTGACACTATCACGGTTTTTGGTAATACCAAAAGACTTTCTAATTCTATTGATAGATAGCGGATACTTTTCATAGCTATGGCTAAAAAAGTTCAATAAAAGGAGTTGGCTTACTGGTGACAGCCTTAGTGAGAGGATTTGCCTGATAGGTGCAATCTGGAATCCATAACCTAATTCTTCGTTGGTAGGTTTTATGACCAGTTTGAAATATTTGTTGTTAGTTTTCATTTTGTTCTTGGGTTTGAATAATGGGTATTTTGAAAATGGGGGCTGGATTTATACCATAAATTTCCAGAGCCTTCTACGTATTAATTTGAATTGTTGGATGGTCGGGATAATCAATTGCCCCAACCACCCTAACTGGCTCTACATTAGTCCTCATAAATCGCCTTACGCTTTCGGCTGCGCCACCTTTGCACATCAGCCTGAAATGCTGGTGATGCTTCTATTTGCCTGATCTTTTCGATCGAATAGAGCTTCATTTCACGATAATTCTTACCGTGAGGATTCGGGGCATAGCCTTCTGGAATTGGATAGAATAGCCGAACTCGGCGTATCTTCCAGTTTGGTAACCTGATTAGGTCTTCTTGACAGGTTGTTGTCATAATTATAGTTTTAAGTGTTATTGTTACAGTTGAATGATAGAAGCTGACAAATGAACCCCGCCGAAGCGGGATTCATTTTCGTGATGATGTCTGTCCTATTCGTTGCAACTAATGGTTAGATCAGGACAAGCATCCAAGTGGATTACAGAATCATCGATGATCTGATAGGTTCTACCTTTTATTCGAACTTTCATAGTCCTAAGTTTTTGCCCGAAACCGTGTTGCTTAAAAAGTTTTAATTCCTGTTGCAAATTGGTTAAAATCTCAGAATCTGGCTTTTCAAAGCAATCGATCAGAAACTCTTTCCCTGTTGTAGAATCAACAAGGTATGTGTTAAGTCCTATGGGTTCATAATCGCTTTTATTGGAAGGTTCAAAAAAAACTCCATATTTTGCGACCCAATGCGAGTATATCGGGTGTGAGCTCCACACTGTAATAGGTAAACGAGTTTTTATTGATTTTGGGAGCTGACGGTATAATTCGCTTTTCTTATCCACTTCAATTCTATAGTAAATTGGAAATTGGATTTGCGGATTTACCACATTTTTACTTATCTCAAGGCGTTTATTTGACACCTTCAGATTGTTTTCCATACCTTCCTTTTTAGATAAGTATGGTTTGGGTTCATATTTGAAAGGCTTCTCAGTCAGAGAAGGGACTTCAATTGTTAAATTGTTAATCATAGTTTTTGTAGGTTTAATTTATCGTACATTTTATTTTCAGTGCATAGCTCCGCCTTCAACGAACATATCAGTTTTTGTCAACGTCGTCTGTCAAGTGTAAAAAGATGGGCTATTTAAAGTTAGCTGGATTTATGGCATCCTCGGAAATCGATGCCAACGCTTGGTTGGGCAATATTGAATAACAGTTCTCAATTTCTGACATATAGAAAGCACTGTTATGATACTGCCACTTTAGATTTGTTAAATTTGGAATAGTCTTCTATCATCATTGCTTTATCGATGACCTTATATTCCTTACCATTGTCATCGTTGATCAAACCATATCCATTGAGCTTGTAGCCATACTTCTCATAGAGCTGGTATTCCGTTGCCAGATTATTAAGTAAATCAATGGTCGGGTCAGCATCGTTGCTGATTAAAAACTCATTCCCCATCGTTCTATCGACAAAAAATACATTGAAATCGCTTGGCTTTAAAATTTGATCTTGCGTTGGATCACCAAGCACGATTTTGAACGCCCACGCTCTTGCTAAGATTGGTGACTCATCCCGACATTCAAATGGTAAGGGGTTCTTCTGGCTTTTTATTAATTGGTTGTACCACTGGCAGTTGCTATCAAGTTCGACTCGGTACGAAATCGGACATTGACTTTTTAAGTTTTTCATAATAATGAAAATTTAAACTTTTATAATTCCACAATACTCAGGGGCTTTTATCCCATCAGTTTAGCGACTATGTGGACTGAAATTGTCGATTTGCCTTAAATATAGACAATGTAATCCAGAAAGACAAATGTTAAATATCTACATATAATGTCTGCGCAGACTTGTAAAATATTTGGTAAACTTGCTGATTGCTAAATGCTTGAATTTCTTAAAGTTAATAATGAACTATTTTACGAATATTTTTAAAAATAATTTGTTATGGAACCAAACCCAACATTTGAAGCCTATATCAGGCAACTTCTTTTCCCAATCATTAACGAGGCAGTGGAAACAGCGATTGCTCGACATTTTTCTGTTAAAATTGCAACTCAGCAACCAGCACTGCACCAACAAGCACCCCAGCAACCAACTACAGAAATCCTTGATGTCGATGGAGCAGCAGCCTTGCTTGGGCTGAAGAAAACATACATATATAAGTTGACCCACAACAGGAGAATCCCATATTACACGACGGGGAAGCGGATTTACTTCAAGAGGGATGAATTAGTTGGGTATGTAATGCGAATCCGAGTAAAGACACAGGATGAAATTGAGCAGGCAGCTAACAATTACTTAACGCAAAAAAGGCGTAAGTGAGTGAGTCCTTCTGGAATTCTCATTGTTCAGCACTATCTTTGATGTTGTTATATAATTCAAATGAATATCAAAGACCTCGCATTACGCATTCGCGGCACCTAAATTAAGGATGTGGCTGAATCAATTAGTTTCTTCACGTTTCTTTGGTTGTTGATTTTTGATTTCATATTCTACAGGATATGTGCTTTATACATTTTTTTAAACGCATCATTCCACTATTATCTTACCAGTCCTTATCTTTTTTTCGGGCATCGATATTTTAAATTCGATCATTTATATGGGTTTATCTTAAAAAATGGGGTTGACCTATACACCCCAAGGTCTACATTCGCTTCACGCTGCCACTTTGCCAGTCCTGAATTGGTCGAAAGTTAAATCTTGGTACCCAACGAATTCAGACTCACACTTGATTGATGCCCTGATATGAGGGAATATAAGTTTCCCGAATGCGTGGTTATGGATTATAACTGGCGTCAGCACGAATAAAGCTTTGGGGTCTATCTTCATCGGGTCAATGTTTCGGTTTAAGACTTCTAAATTTTCATCACTTATCTTTACCAACTGATCGTAAGTGAAAATTCTTGGAACACTGAGTAAATTATCAATTTTATTTTTCATAAACGTTTGAATTATAAGGGTTAAACATTTTTATCTTTGTTTTTGCCAGAGCATAGCTTTCCTGATAAAGACCATTAGCAAGTCCTTTTTAGGGATTGTTCGTAGTACTCTGATAGTGGACTCTTGATGTTTAGATACCTAAGGCGACCGTGAATGCTGGTGCCTAAAGAAGGCTGCGTGAAATATTAAATTCCGTTTCATTTTCTTCCGTTTTTAAGGCTCATTTAGGCGATCGGCGGAAAAACCTGTTCAGTTACCTCAACATTTGATTCGTCAGTTGCAAATAATGGATATTTGCTGGGAAGAAGATGAACAAGTCCATCCTTGCTTTGAAAAAGGGTATGTGTTTTGGCAAGTTCAGCCATATCAAGTTTCTTCCAAGAGTTTGGTACCTCAAGCGCATCGTTCATTCGATAATCCAGTATAGGGTGCTTTTCCCAATCCTCATCAAGGACGTTAATAACTCGACCTTCAGTTTCATAACTATAACCTGTGTACCATTCATATTCACGAATATTTCCATTAATGGCATCAGCAGGAAGCCGCGAGAAATCTGACCCAGAGATTTGAAGCAATTCATTGTCATTCTCATTCCAGCAAGTGATGTTGACAATAAGGGCGTTAATGTTTCTTCTATTCTTAATTTGCGAGGCGTAGACTGTGTCTATGTGTTCCTTACACAATTTTCCTTCAATACTTGCGTCCTGTATGCATTGGAAGGCATAATTAAATGCTGCTTTGCGGCATTCTATGGCACGATCGCCAGTGAATTTTACTTCCTTTCTCAGGATTTCAGTGGATTTTCGATCTTCATCAATGTGCAGCACAAAGACATAAACTCGGTAAGAGATAAAATTTTTTGGAGCTGCGATGGCATCTGTACCTTGTACCTTACCATCATTTGTTGTTGGGTTTTTCATTTTTGTTGGTTTTAATTCGTTACAGTTTTGAAGCTGCGAAATACCAACAAATTCCAAATTGTAACCCAGTGTTGATGGGTTACAATTGGGTTACAAAATATTCAAGTAAAGGTGGTTGGGGTGGATAAGAAGCCTACTTCTTATATCTTTCGATGTTCTCGTTCATTTGGGTGTCAAGGTCTTCGAGAATCTCGACAAGCAAATATCTCAGGACGATGAGGTTATGGTTTGGTTCCGACTTGAACTTTTTTGTTTTAGAATCAGGATGATCTTGTTTAATATACTGAATCATTCCAAATCCTTCGCCAGTTCTAATATTCTGTTCTGAATGACCTGTTAAAGAGGATACAATTTTAGCTAAACTATCATCCTGATAATCCAGAATTACATTATACTTTTTTAAATAATTAAACAACAATGCCGTCTGACGAATATCAAGTCGTGGGGCAACAAAATTCATTTTAGGGAGTTTAAAGTTTTCAGGCAACACAAGTATTTGTGTTTCACTTTTTTTTCGCGAAGAAGTACTTGCTTGAACTTCTTCTCCACTAAGGCTCTGGGGATTCACATTTTGCTGAAATGATTCAGTTAGAGAAATCTCTGCGAGCTTTAAAAGCATCAATTGATCTCTTTTCCTATCTAATATCTCTATTATATTAGATATACAAGAAAATTCAATATAAAGAAACCATAAGGGGCATTTCTCTTCAATATGATATTGCAAATCTTCATCAATCATATATTCATTTACTACTTCATTTGGCATACGAACCTGAAAATGATCAGGGAATTTTTCTGATATCTTCGATTTTGAACCGTCCAAAAATTGACTCATAACTGGTTCAAAGTCTTCTAACATATTCTGGAAGTAAAATTTCTGTGCGTCAACAAACATTATTTTCTCAGGAATATTTTTAAGCTTACTGATCAACGCATCGAAGTTTTGAGTGATTTTTTTTGTTAGCAGGTTAAATCTTGAGCTATAATCAAAGGGTGAAATACTACCGTTATAAATTATTGGGTGAGCTTCAGCTCTACCTTGTTCCAAGTCATTCCAATAATCGTTGTTATTCATATAAAGAACAAAGAACAATTGATTGACCGAAAAGAAACGATCATTAATTAGTGATTTAAACTCTTCTAATGCATTGGTGAAATTTTGTTTTTGTGGGATGGCATCGTATGGCACGTATTTCATAAGCATCAGGACTTAAAATCTCATAACTATCTAACTTATTTGCTAACAATAATACAAAATTTCGAGGAACTATGTACAATAATGAAGAAATGCTGAACGGTTCTAAGTGCTTTCTGACCCAAATCGTTTATCAGGTCGAAGAAGTAGCCTTTTCAGAAATCTATCTCTCGTTAAATCTCCACCCATACCATCAATTTCAGAGTTAATGGATATTAGTAGTACGGACGAATTCTTGCGGCTGATTGTCCCGACTGTGTCTGGGCTGGTTCAGAGTTGTATAATTCCGTAATTTATGCGTGGTAAACGATTTTATTTTCACACAGGTGAATTTGCAAAATGGATAGAATCAGGACATCGCAAAACCATTA
The DNA here is from genome assembly GCA_964356005.1 of uncultured Sphingobacterium sp. Classification (GTDB taxonomy): domain Bacteria; phylum Bacteroidota; class Bacteroidia; order Sphingobacteriales; family Sphingobacteriaceae; genus Daejeonella. The sequence goes on along the minus strand of CAYHGN010000004.1, from coordinate 14,222 downwards.
CCGAGATTTGAGAAGAGGCTGACAGATTTCTGGAGCTAAGTAGTCGAAAGTAGCAGAGTCCAGTTTGAAATTGTTGCTGAATTAAGTTACCTTTGAACTTCAGATCACAGAATATAGGTATGGAGTCAAAGAATATTATACTTAGGATAGCTGGCACCCTATTTGGAATAGTTGCCCTGCTGCACCTTCTAAGGATTATTACTGGGGCATCAGTGCTGATTGATGGGTGGTTACTGCCAATCTGGGTTAATTGTTTGGGGTTTTCCGTAGCAGGCTTCCTCTGTGGATGGATGTGGTGGCTTTCACGTCATAAGAAGAGTGATTCAGCTATCTATATAACAGATCGGAATCGATACAAATGACACCTTGATTAACTATTATTAGTATAAAGCAATGAGTACTTCTGATAACTTAAAAAAAACATTCGAGGAAGCAATTGGCTATCCCACTGTAAAAGTTGATGTTTTTAGCGTTGAAAAATTGAAGAACGCAATTGTGATTGCAGAAAATCTAAAAAATTATTTAAACGCTTCAAATATTAAGGTAGAAAAGTCATTTACATTGAATATTAATGGAAATGACTATCATACAACCTTATTTAATTTTACTCATATTGAGTTAGGTGATTGTAATGCAGAAGTTACAATTCCAATGAAATATAACGGATATCATAGAATATGGACGAAAAACGAGAAGCGAAAATTTGTATGGGCGACATTTGATGATATAAAGAATTGCAAGGCAGAACCTAAATATATTTTCTATTATTTAAGTCAACAATTTCATTTAATTCCAGACAGTGTTTCTGATGACCTGCCATTTTAAGTTAATTTATCAAATATAATTATTGCCCAAAGGTTACTGCAAAATGGAAAAATGTAAGTACTTAGTTATTTCCGAATTAGATAAATTCGGCTTCATTTTTGGCATATTGAATAGCCTTGCAGAAGCAAAAATTATTGTTGATAAAATTTTTAATTCTTCACATCAGCTCACTTATGATGAAACACAACTAATTCATAAGACAAAGTGCATAGCAACTTATGAGATAAAAGGAAACCAAATTCATAATGGCAAATCAGAGTATGGGCATTTTGACGGCTTTTATTCTGTTGCTGTAATAAAAGTCACCTCAGATGCCAACTCCATTATGACTTATATAAATGAAAGAGCGAATTATTCTTGGGTTTTTGAGATTGATGATTATGAGGAAGAATTTGATCGGTTAGCTGAACTTTTCCCATCACTTAATATCGGAGCGAATTAAAAAAAACAGTTTATTTCGGCTTCATTATTTAAAGAAATATCTCCTGACAGACTAATGATTTCTATCCTTATATTTACATCTGATTTTCAACTCGTATTTGTAGTTTTTTAAATGTTAGATTTTATGAAGAATATCTTATTTTGTATCCTTGGTCTGATCATCCTCGTTAGTTGTGAGAATAAGACACCTAAATCCGTTGACAGCTACCAACGAAATAATAGTTATAACCCGCCAAGTAGCACTAAAATAGATACAACCTACATCCGAAATAAAAACAATGGTTATAAAGGGTCTACATATGATTACACAAATACACAATACCAGCAGAGTAGCTCTTCCACATTAGAAGATATTTGGAACGATTCTGAAGATGTAATGAGTGATGCTGAGAGTGTTTTAAGTGAAGCTGAAGATTTGAATTGTGATGATGCTATTAATGCAGCTCGTAATGCAATATCAAACTGTGAGGACTGTGTAGATACAAATAACTACAGTGATGCGGAAAGTTATTTAGATGACGCTCAAACAGAGCTATCTAACGCAAGAAGCTACTTAGAAGATTGCCATAGCAATCAAGAAGAGGTTGATGAGAATGGCGATCCACTGAGCTACAATCTTTAGAAGCTTTTATCGGATGAATTAACTAAATTAAAAATCTATAAATAGACAAAAATGAGAGTTTCAACGATATTAGTCATAGCATTCTTAACCATTTCGAATGTTATTTCTGCACAACAACAATCGATTGTAAATATGTATACTCCACTAAACGTTGATTTCTATAGAAATTTATTGGAATCAAACACCAGTGTTAATGCACAGAAAGAAGAATACATTAGAAATATGATGTCGTGGATAATAGAAATCAAGTCTGCAACTAATGACTATAAATTAGATAGCGAACTTGATCCCTTTTATAATGATTTAAATCGGAGATTGAACAGCGAAAGTATAGCTGACCTTAACATATATAGGCTTTGTAAAATTGACTTAGGCGTTCATAAAAGCCTCTCTGACTATAATATAAGGTTACGATCTCAAAGTCAAAAATCAATAGTGTATCCACGCATCGACTTCAAATATTTTCGATCAACAATACCAAATGGAGATTATGTTGTAAAGGGGACTGAATATTTACGTGATATGATGGCTTGGATAATAGACCTTAAATCATATTCATCTGAACCACAATTATTAAGCGAGTTGAATGCAATCTATAGCAGCCTTGACAATCTTATGGAGAGTGATGAGATGTCTTCTCTCAATATGTCAAGGCTTTCTGAATTTGATTTAAAAATCAAAAACACTGTTCTTAATTATAATAGGCGTATTGCGAATCGATAATTATCATAAAATTTATCACTGGATCAATTACAATAAGCCTTGATTATGTCATAGGCATCCATATAGCCGAGTTCACCAGCTTTAGACCAGTCATTACAAGCATCATCTAATAGCCCCAATTTTCGCTTAGCGTTGCCCCTTACAATATATGATACTGGTATGTTAGGATTTAGTTCAATGCCCTTATCATAATCTTTTATTGCTCCACGGTAATCAAGTAATTTTGATTTTAAGTTTCCTCGGTTAAGATAGGCGTCGGTTAGCTGTGGATTTATTTCTATAGCCTTACTAAAGTCTTGGATTGCTCCCTGATAATCTTCTAAATGCTTTTTTGAAATCGCTCTGTTGTTATATGCTTCTGCATAATTAGGGTCAATTGAAATGGTATTATTAAAGTCCTGAATAGCACCTTTATAATCACCTGCTTCTAATTTTGACTTACCTCTTTCAAAATACTCGTTTACGTTCTGCCCAGCAACTACTGTAGACGTAAAAATAAAAATCATACTGATAATGGCAACAAGGAGATCAAAAGAATAATAAAACTTTCTCATCACAAAGAGTATGAATAAAGGAATAAGCTACAATTTTATTAAAATTAACTGACACCCAAATATAGTATATTTTTACGATATTGATTAAGCTATGAAATTCCTTTCAGGAGTTTCAATTCGATATATGACAAATTCTTTCTTCTTGAATAATAAGTTTGCTGTAGCATTCCTTACCAAATTAATCCTCATACGTACAATTTAGGTTACATTGGTGGCAACAATTGAAGCTGCAATGCTATATTTCAGTCAGTTTGGATAAAGTCTGGTAATCTAACCCAGCATCAGCCAGTTCTATCAGAGTTTGATCGACCATTTCACCATTTAGGTCAATAACATCGCCAAGTTTCATCAATATTTCTTCATATCCTTGGTGTGAAGGAAGCCCAAACACGTTCAATATCTCAATCATAAGGAAATTAATCTTATGATTCTGGATTGTTGCCTTACGCGGCAAATTCTCTTCACGTGCGGTTCGCAAAAGCTGATGTAGCTCGATTAATTTTTCCTGCATATCTATCTTGATCGAATTTGCCCCATTTGGTTTTTCTCTGGGTAAGTCAATATTCAAAGTTAGGTCTTTCAATCGAGAATAGCAAATATCACAGACCATTTCGAAAGCTGATCTAACACACAGTTAGTAATACATCAGCTGAATGTTTCACTTTTACAGGAAGTGAAACATCACTGTTTTTTCAATAAGCTGTTTTTCAGCTAATTATATTCACGTGGTATTTTTTTATAAATTAATGTTTCACTAAGTGCATAATATTAGGTTTAGTGAAATATTATTCTTACCTTTGGGCTAATATAAAAAGACCGTCCTATGTCGCTCAAAGGCTCAAAAACAAAATCCGATTATATTGAATGGGGAACTGCTCAATCGCTTATCCTGAAATTGGAACGCGATAACGACTGGAAATTTGCTTTGTTGGTTGCAATCGGCACTTATACTGGGCTTCGTATTTCCGATATCTTAGTATTAAAGTGGAATGACCTTCTGAATCGAGATATTTTGCAGGTGACAGAGCAAAAAACAAAGAAAGATAGGAAGATCAGCCTTAACCCCCAGCTAAGGGAAATCATTACGCGTATTTACAGCACTCAGAAAGAGATTGACCTTGATGGATTAATATTTGTGAACCGCTGGGGTACAGGTGCCATTACCAGACAATACATCAATCAGAAGCTCAAAAGGATCGCTATCAAGTACAAGATCGGTAAAGACCCATCCGCAATCAAGACCCACAGCCTTCGCAAGTCATTTGGTCGGCGCGTGTTCGAAAATAACGACAATAGTGAACGGTCATTGATCCTGCTATCAGATATTTTGAATCATACCAGCATAAAGACAACTAAGATTTATTTAGGTATCAGGGATAAGGAAATCGAGGATGTTTATGTGAATCTTTGATCAAGGTTTTGATTTTTAAGTAATATATTGTGTGTGCACCCCAAATATAAAATTGTCCGTTCGATATATAAGAACAGAGCCAAATGAATAGAAATATTTTCCACGAATTAATACTTTTTTATGCTGTGTATCCCACTATATGTTTTAAAATACTAAATTTGTTTAATGGGTTTTAAGCACTATTGCAGTTATGAGTTTCTTTTCCATATTCAAACAAAAACACCCCACAGTTCTCAAGGCACAGGAAGTAACGCCATATGCCATAATGGTTGCATCGGGAATTGGGTTAAGGCTACTTTCTAAAGAAATAGTCGAATCAGATTCTTTTAAACTTGATAAATTCCTGATGCTATTTGTCGCCGCTTCTGTTGAAACAGCTAAGATCAATGTTCACTATTACATAAATAACGAAAAAATAGAAAGCCAAATTAACAAAGAGATTAATAAAGGTTTTAGAAGGTATAATAACCGCTTAACCGAATACTCTTTAGATTATAGAGAACGGTTGAGTGAAAATATTTGTAAGCCGACATTTGCCCAATCTAATGAAACTTTAGATGCAAATATAGGCAGGTGGTTTATATATAATCTTTTTGATAGGGAAAGTTCCAGTAGTGAGATTGAACTTGGCGTCACGTTTGGCTCACTAATTCGTAATATGTTTGCCTCTTATTTATTCTTCTATAATCCTAATCCACCTAAGGTCGATTACCAAGATAACGTCGCGGAAGAGAAAATTAAGCAAAAGCAATCACTTGATGAATTAACCGTAAAAGAAGACAGGGTAATTCTCAATTGTAAAATAAAAGGGGACGAAAATAATGAAAGTGTAAGAATTTGGGATTCGACTTTCTTGATTGACAATAAATTAAAGCATCAAAGCAAGCTAATCAAAGCAACTAATATATCAATTTATCCAGAATGGACTAATATTGACATAGGAGAAGCCTTAAATTTCACACTTGAATTTGCGCCACTTCCCGATGGATGTAAAGCATTTGATTTGATTGAAGACATTCCTGAATCTGGTGGATGGGAGATAAGAAATATCAAAAGAAATAGCTCTGATATTTATGAAATTAATTTGTAGGATTCATATGAAAAGAATAAAGTTTTCAGTTGTTAAAATTTACTTTTCTTACTATATCTATATCTAATTGAATGAGCAATGTACGTAAGTCGAAAGGTAACAATTTTTTAATAGTTTTAGAAAATATGATTATTAAGTAATATAAAGCTAAAATGAAAACAACTGTCTTTTTAATCTTCTCCTTTATTTCAATAATAAATTGCTATTGTCAGACAAGTGATGAATATTTTAAAAAAGGTAATAGAGAAAGTGATCTTCAAGACTATAAGAAGGCAATTGCTGAATATTCAAAAGCTATTGAAATTGATCCAAAGGCTCCCAATGTCTTTTTAAACAGAGGAATTGCCAAATATGCAATCCAAGATTACACAGGCGCTTTGGCTGACTTCACTAAAGCTATTCATCTTGATCCAATATTCCCTGAAGCTTATTATAATAGAGGATTGACAAAACACGATTTACAAGATTTTCAAGCAGCTATCACAGACTATACTCAAGCTATTACGTTGAATTCTAAATATGCTGATGCATACTGTAATAGAGGGGTCTCGAAGTATTCACGCCAAGATTATAAAGGGGCAATTGCTGACTATAACAAGGCTATTGCAATAAAACCTAAATATGCAATGGCTTTTTATAACAGAGGAGCAACTAAATGTGATCTCAAAGATTATAGTGGAGCAATTCTTGACTTCACCAAAGCTATTGAGATTAATCCTAAATATTCGGATGCTTATTATAATAGAGGAATTCTTAAAATTCACATTGGACAAAAAGATAGTGGATGCTTAGATTTACAGAAAGCAAAGGAATTAGGAATTGCTGATGCTAACAAACTAATTCTCGACTACTGCAAATAATCACTGAAACATAAGGGACTTGTTTAAAAATAAGTTTTAAGAGTTCAACTGAGAAAGTCTATAATATTGGACTAAACGATTAAAATATCCTGCCTTTGTCGAGTCGACTTCACTCAAGTTACAGTAGAAGCTGGAGAAAATCAAATTATTAATATGTAAAATATGCGATTATTTTGAATCAGTTTTTGAGTTAGATCAGTTTTGCGAAGTTTTGCCAGTAATAAGTATTGATCTGATCCCATTTTGCAGCAAGGTAAAGTCTACTCTAAAATAGATACAAATAGAATACCAATTTGTGTCAAGAAGTGAGTCCGTAGGTATCAACACTTAATTAACTTACTATTTGATTTCACTACATTATAAATCACTATTGTATAATAAGTATAAAATCATAAATTTGATAGAATTAAATATGTTCAAAATTTTACTTCAAAGCCCATAATAATTTGGTTTAGTTTGATTTTGATAACGCCAAAATGAGCTACGGGATATATTAAAAATGATAACGGCATCAATAATAAACCGATAAAATGAAATTTATTAAGAGGTTAAAATTGGAAAACTACAGGCGATTTCAAGATTTCGCCGTTGACTTTGAAAATAATATCAATATTCTTGTAGGTGACAATGAATCAGGAAAGAGTTCTTTAATCGAGGCAATCAATCTTGTATTGAGTGGTAGCAGAAGTAGAGTAGAAACAGCAGGTTTAGAGAATATTTTCAATTCACAGGTAATTTCAGATTTTCTATTATCTGACAAAAAATATGAAAAACTTCCGACTTTATTCGTTGAAGTTTATTTCAATGAACAGCATAATTTTGAACTTTCAGGGAAGAATAATTCAGATAAAACAATTTGTGATGGGCTAAAATTAGAAATCATTCCTAACGATGAAGCAAGTAAAGATATTAGAGATATTCTTTCACAAGCTGAACCAGTATTCCCATTTGAGTTTTATTGTATAAAGTTTTCAACTTTTTCAGGTGAGTCTTATTCAGGTTATAAGAAGTATTTGAGACACATATTAGTTGATAATAGTCAGATTAGTAGTGAATATGCAATTAAAGAGTATGTGAAAGATATGTATTATGCTTTTACAGATTCGGTTGAGAAAAATATCCACCAAAATGAGTATAGGAAACATAAAGTATCGTTTAAAAACAATGTTCTAAGTGCATTAAACTCAAAAGTTCCCGACTATGACTTTACTATTAGAAGCAACTCAAAGTCTAACCTTGAAACGGATTTAACACTTTCTGAAGGTAATATTAGTATTGAAAATAAGGGCAAGGGAATTCAATGTTTTATAAAAACGCAATTTGCTCTTAGTAGAACTCAAGAAAATCTTGATGTTATTCTTTTAGAAGAACCAGAAAATCATCTTAGTCATATAAATATGAAAAAGTTGATTCGAAAGATAAGTGGAGCTACTCAAAAACAGATAATCATATCAACTCATAGCAATTTAATTAGCACAAGGTTGAATTTGCGAAATTCAATCCTATTAAATAGTAGTAGCAGTGTTCCCGTCCATCTTAACAAAATAGATGAAGAAACAGCAAAATTCTTTATTAAAGCCCCTGATAATAACCTTCTTGAATTTGTTCTATCCAAAAGGGTTATTCTTGTTGAAGGAGATGCAGAATTTATACTTATGGAATCGTTTTTTAAATTGATAAAAAATGAAGAATTGGAATTGTCAGATATTCACATTCTTTCAGTTGACGGTACGAGCTTTAAACGATATTTGGAAATAGCAAAAGTTCTCGATATAAAGACAAGTATTATCCGTGACAATGATGGCGACTATCAAGTAAACTGTGTTGACAACTTTAGCGATTATATTATATTTGACTTTATAAAAGTGTTTTCCGAAACAGACCCAGAGACAAGAACTTTTGAAATCAGTTTATATAAAGTCAATTCTGAAATATGCGATGAACTGTTTTTATCAGGAAGAAGAAGTTTGTCAGTATTGGATTATATGCTTAAAAATAAAGCGGAAGTTTCATTTCAACTCTTAGACAAGAAGGCTGAAGCAATTAAAGTGCCTGAGTACATAAAGAATGCAATAGAATGGATAAGCGCGTAATATTTGCAGTTGCTGGGTCAGGAAAGACTACTTACTTAATCAATCAACTTGATGAAGAAAAAAGGGTGATTCTTGTTACATATACAAATACTAATGCCCATAATTTAAGAAATGGCATCATTAACAAGTTTGGTTATATTCCTGATAATATTAAACTCTTCACTTATTACACTTTTCTTTATTGTTTTTGCTATAAACCGTTTTTACATTCTAAACATAAAACTAAGGGAATTAACTTTGAACAGAACTATAACAAGTATGCCAAAAGCAATAGTAGGGAATATTATATTGATACATTTGACAGACTATATAGTTCAAGGATTTCCAAATTACTAATAGAAGCTAAAGAATATCAAAATTTAATTAGCAGAATATCAAAATACTTTGACTACTTATTCATTGATGAAATTCAGGATTTTGCTGGTAACGACTTTAATCTATTGAAATATATAGCGACTGCAAACATTAATCATATTTATGTTGGCGATTTCTTTCAGCACACATTTGACACAAGCAGAGACGGAAATGTAAATAAAGGCTTGCACAATGATTTAAAGAAATACATAAATGAATTTGAACTAATGGGGCTGACCCCAGATAATACTACACTGTCAAAAAGTTATAGGTGCAGTCCTTCTACTTGCCAGTTTATAACTAACAACCTTGGTATTATTATTGAATCGCATAGGACAGAATTAACTAATATAGTGTTCATTGAAGATAGAGTAAATGAAATAGAAATTATCAATGATTCAAGCATTGTAAAGCTATTTTATAAAGAGCACTATAAGTTTGACTGTTTTTCAAGAAATTGGGGGGACAGTAAGGGAGAAGACAAATATTTTGATGTTTGTATAGTTCTAAACAAGACAACAATGGATTATTATCAAAGAGGAAGATTAAATGAACTTCCCTCAACTTCGAGGAATAAACTATATGTTGCAATTACAAGGGCTAAAAATAATGTGTATTTAATTCCTGATTCAGCTTTTGACGAACTGAAAAGCATTGTTTAACGAGGTATAATAGCCAAATGAAGTATTAGTGTATGAATCTAAATATCAATCAACTATTGAGACCCATACGGTTGGTCTTTCTTATACAGCCCAACAAAAAAAGAAGTTATTTGAGGGCAGTTAGGGTTTGTTCATCGCTTTGGGGTGGTATTTACTGCCCAATCTTCCCATTATTTAAAAAATTTAAAAAAGACTTCCGAAGCGAATATGGATTTCATAAAAGTACGATAGACTTTTATTCAAAGTCAATTGAGAATTATGATCCAGATTTTATTGTAATAGATGAAAATGTTGAAAGCAATTTCGTTGAAAAAATTAAAGGAGACCGTGATGTCATTTCGCTAAAAGAGCTTGAAGAGAGCATTTATACAGTTGAATCAAAGTATGGAATATGTATTGACGATATTATTCTTTCATTAAAAACAACTGAATTTAAGTTTGATAGAAATGATGATTTGAAACTTGTTTTACCAAAAGTAAAAGAGACTGATCTATTTACTGCTACTCTTTTTGGCTCAGCAAACGCAAAGAATTTCGAAAAACTTAAATCAATACCATTCCCTAAAAAATTCATCTCTTTTCCTAAAGTTTCACCAGACAATTTTTCCGTCTTTTCTTGTGATAATGCAATGCATTTTCTAAAAGTTTGTCACCAATACATTTATTCATTTGGCAATCCTCTTTGGACTTCACAAACAGCCGTTTTTATTATTGATCCTGATAGATTAAACGACCTAACTAATTTTTGGAATTTACGAGCTTTGGGTTGGAAGCTTTTAGCAATACCATATAATGATTATAAAAAAGATTATTACAAACAACAATTAATAACACAACAGAAAGAATTTATAGAACAGCAAAGTATATTTGACAATATTAGCGTTTTAATAGGCTGGAACATTGATGAATTTACTGTAAATGAAATAGTTAGTTATCTAAATTCGATCCAAGTGAATGCTGACTTAACAATAAGATATATTAATCATTGGTGGATTCCACGTTTTTGGATGGATAAAAATAATCTTAAATATGATAAATGTTCAAGCGTAAGTATTAGAAGCAAGTTTGAAAAACACACTTTGAATCTGAATGACCAACAAATTCAGATTCCATTATTATCTCCTGATTTTGGCAGAAAATTCGTAAGACATACTGCTCCTCGGTTTGTAAATGAAATCTATTATGAGTTCGATGATATTGAAGCAAGATATGCTCAAATAATTCCTGCAATACCTTCAAAAGAAATGGACATAGTTATTAAAGGTTCAGGATTTAACCAATGGAGATTCTCCGAAAATGGAATGTTCTTTCTTTCACAATCAAATGACGAATATATAAACTTCGCCATTCCAAAGGCGATAGATATCTTTGATAAATGGTTTAAGGGGAAAGGATACAAAATTCAACAATCACCTATTGGAAAACTAAGCTATCAATTGCTCAAAAACATTGGTGGTATTTACGGGACAAACTTTTTTGCAAATCCAGCAATTATACCAGTCCTATCTCTATTTGAGAATGGAAAAATTGTTAAACAAAAATCTTTATTTGGCGAAATCTCGAAGCAGCGAAAACATTTCAGACAAAGAAATTTGAAAGATGTTGTTGCTCATCTTCTTGATAAAAACATAATCCAGTTTGGTGTTGAACTTCAGTGCACATACTGTAATCAGCACTCATTTTATGAATTGAAAGAATTTCAGGAAACTGTAAAATGTACTATTTGCCAAACCAGATTCAGTCCACCTTTACACGATCCTGAAAATATCAATTGGGCTTATAGAGGGATTGGAACTTTTTCAAGGAACAACAAGTCGGAAGGAATCATTTCTGTTTTACTGACCCTTCGTTTTTTCCGAATAGCAATGCGCACCTCAAGTATCACACCTATTTTAAACTTTGAAATCGTTAAAGAAGATAAAGTCATTAATGAAGTTGACTTTGCTGTATTCTTAAATAAATTCAAAAGCGGATTTTCAGCACCTGATTTATTTTTCTGTGAGTGCAAAACAGAAATTGATTTTGCAAAAAAAGATGTAGATAGAATGGAAAAACTCGCAAGACTTTTTCCAAGTAGTATTTTAGTATTTGCCACATTGAAAAATCAATTATCAGAATCTGAGAAGATTATAATTTCAGCATTAGCAAAGAAATTCAGAATAGGATTGGGCTCAAGACCATTAAATCCAATTTTGATTTTGACAGGTAATGAACTTTTAAGTTGGTTAATTTACGATCAAAAGATAAAACACCTGATTATTCCACACCAACAATTCTCAGATGAGATAGGTCACCTTTGCGATGTGACGAATCAATATTATTTAGGGCTTCCTTCATACACTTTGGAAGTTGAGAAGAGATTTGAAGCAAAAATGAAAAAATTGTATGGTGATGAAGAAGAAAATAAAAAATGAAACAATATTCTACTCCCAAAACAATATAAATTACTGCAAGCAAAACTCTTCACCAAATTTAGGATCATTACAGGATATAAGGGTTTCATCATTATCAGACTCTATCACTATTAAAATCTACAAAAAGGTTTCATCCTTGTTGATCAGCGGATCATACCGATCAATCTTGACTTTTGCCCACCTAAGCCAGTCCTGTACCTCAGCCGTTAACCCACTTTTCTCAACAGCTTTTTCCTCAACGGCTTTTATATAATCCCGCATAATTCGGGCACGCTGCCAACGCTTAGACTGTTTATAAAGGTCTTGGAAGTCGCATCGCTCTTTTTCTATGCGTTCCTTTTCTTCTCGGATAAGGCGTTCCTGCTCCTTACGTAGTTTACGTTCAGTAGCCTTTTGCTCCTCAATTATTCTTTGTTGCTCCTGATAGATCAAGCGTTCTGCTTTAATTCTCTGGGCTTCATTTTCAAGCTTGGCAAGAATCTCAGCCAGTTTATCTTCGATAGGGGCTTTGGCATCACTCCAAGATTTATTATTCCGACCTTCAATGGTAAAGGTAAAAAGCCCAGTAGGCTTGTATTCTTTATTATTCATTGAATTACCAACAGTTTTCTGCTGGTTTTTTTCGTTAAGGCTGAACTTAAAATTAACATCCTCAATAACCGCTTCAGCATAGGGATGTGAAGTTTCAATCACGTGCCCTCTTGCTTTTAATAGCTTCACAAAGGCATCGAGAATCCGAAGGGCTCGGCTAATGCTTGCAGGAGAAACCCGTAGGTTGATATGTCCTCGGGTAGTACGAACCATTCCGCGATTATTCCACCACGCGAGTGGGTACTTGGAAAGACAATTTTCTGCTGCAATAATAATCTGATCTGGATCAGTGAGCCTTTTAGGAACTTGGAGTGGAAGAGATTTGTCCTTTATAATAAGCTCTAAAGTGGATGTCTGAGAAACCATTTTGCCATCTATATAAGAGATATCAACGACGGCAGGATAGAGTTTGATTTCAATTTCGCCTTGAGAATCCTGTGGCAATTTGATAATCTCAACAGGCTTTCCAAATCGTAACTTTGACCAGTGACCATTTGGTGGTATCGGTATTTTATATTCGGCACAAATTTTACGCAAATGAGTATAGGGGATATAAAGCTTTTTAGAAATGGCTGTTAATGATTCTTTCCAGACCAGATTATAAAGCTCTTGGCGGGTTATGGTATTCTTTTCCATAGGTTGAATTATTTACTCAAAGATAATGTACTCAAGATAAAGAATTCAAGCAATAGCTAATCGACCTAATATGGAGTAAGGAATGGAGTAAGGTTAAAGCGCAAAAATGGATAGTGGAGTAAGGAAATTCAAAATTACGCAACGCATATATACCTGTTTATCAATAATTTATAAAAAACTTATTTTCAGCTCGTTGGGCTCATAACCCAAAGGTCATAGGTTCGAATCCTGTCCCCGCTACATAGAAGCCCGAACTCGAAGAGTTCAGGGCTTTTTTATTTTATGACATGCGTCAAGCTTGCTTGTAAGCAATGGAATAAAATAAAAAAGACCAAAGCTCACGCAGTGAGCGCAGGGCTTTGTTGTTAAGCTCCCCTTTCCAGGATCATGAAATAATCCTGTCCCCGCTACTACGACGCCTTGATGCGCAGCATCAGGGCTTTTATTTTTTTAATAAAAAACTGCAAACTCTACTGATAACCCATATAAACACTGAGTCAAGTCAAGTTAAATACTAACTATTCTTTAGAATTCAGTTTGACCATTATCTCCCTGAAACTCTCCAATCCCGCTTCCAGGTTCTCAATAATATCCGCTGCCAGGTCTTCCGGATCGGGCAGGTTATCAAGATCGGCAAGGGATTTATCCTTTAGCCAGGTGATATCCAGGCTGGTTTTATCGCGGGCACTGATTTCATCGTAGGTGAACTTGCGCCAGCGGCCTTCGGGATTACTTTCAGAATTAAACAGTTCTTTGCGTTTATGCCGGTTTGCCGGGTTGTAGCAAACAATGAAATCCTTTAAATCATCCAGTTTTAATGGATTTTTCTTTAGGGTATGATGAATATTGGTTCGGTAATCGTACGCAAAAAACTGCTGGAAACAACCAACCTGCATACCATACTTCGTTTGCCAACCGGTATTTTCTATGCCCAGGGCGTAAAAGC
>CAYHGN010000003.1:0-63987 GCA_964356005.1 uncultured Sphingobacterium sp. | reverse complement strand
ACACAGCTATTGCTTTCCAAAATCAATTAATGTGTCTCCAAAACCTTGCCTTAATAATTATAACCCAATTTTATAACCTTCTTTATATCGAACTCAGCTTAGTACTCTTCAGGAAAGTATCGTCAGCGGCATCATGGTTTAAGAGTCAATTGGTTCTCAGCATTTTGTCTGAACTATGATTTTTTTGAATAGTTTGATTGAAATGATTCATTTGCTCATAATAATCACATAAATCACCTGGAATCATAGTTCAGACAAAAGCTAAACTCGCAGTCAGCATAGATGACATCCTAATCTTTGTCAACCCGATAGATATCGGGTGTCAACTATCAATCCAATAACTCTCAATTCTCCACTCTCAATTCTCAACTAATTAAATATCCCAGGTTTCACCTTTAGCTTTTGCGAGTTTCATTCTTTTCCGTTTATCAATATGTAACAGCAACGCAGGTAGGAGTGTCAGGTTGGATATCAGGGCGATGATCAGCGTAATTGACAGGAGTAATCCCAAAATCATCGTACCACCAAAGGTTGATGCAGTAAAGATCCCGAATCCGAAAAATAGGACGAGCGCGATATAGGTCATGCTTACCCCGGTTTCCCGGATGGTATCAGATATGACCTTTGAGGTACTGAAATCAGTTGACTGCAATTCCTGCTGGTAACGCGTGAGAAAATAAATAGTCTGATCGGATGCAAGTCCGAAAGCAATCGTAAAGATCAGAATGGTAGATGGCTTAAGCGGGATATTGAAGAATCCCATAAGTCCTGCAGTAATGATCAATGGAATAATATTGGGTAATAGGGAGATGAACATAATCCTGAGATCTCTGAACTGGAACAATCTGAGCAAAGAAATCAGAACTATTGCCAGCAGGATACTTTCCATCAGGTGTCTCAGCATGTAATCTGTTCCTTTAGAAAAGATAATGCTGGAACCAGTCAATAGAACATCAAATTTATCAGGATTCAGAATGGAATCGATACGCGGTTTTAATTCTTCCATCAAAACATTCATACGTTTTGAGCCCACATCAGCCATCTGAAAACTGACCCTTGCTACCTGCTTATTGCTATCGATAAAGCCTTTCAACATATCACTATTGCCACCTGAATTTCCGAGATAAGAAAGGACAAAGTTTTTCTCCATATCATTTGGGATGCGGAAGAACTGCGGATCCCCGTTGTAGAATGCCTGAGAAGCGTATTTTAATGCTTTATTTAAAGAAACGGATCGAGAAAACTCAGGGTATGCTGAGATCATTTCTTCCATTTTATCTACCCTTTTAATGGTAGAAAGATTCAGAACTCCATTCTTTTTTCGGGTATCAATGCTGACTTCCAGTGGTAAAATGCCCTCAAAATTCTTTTCAAAGAACTTCAGGTCGCGGTTTATCGGAGAGTTTTGAGGCAGATCATCAACCACATAACCGTTCACATTGATCTGCATCACACCAAGTAATGAGATCAGGGTGATGATAATTGTGCCAACATAAATCAGATGACTATGCTCATTTACAAGCATATCTGTCTTTACCAATAACTTATGCAGAAAGCCATTATCATGATCTTCCTGTGGCTTAAGTTTCGGAATAGGCAGATAACTGAAAATGATTGGTATCAGACAAAGGCAAATGAACCAGGTTGCCATAACGTTTAATGCTGCGACAACACCAAATTCAACCAATAAGGCACTGCCTGTGAAAAACAATACCCCAAATCCTATTGCGGCGGTAACATTAGCAATCAGTGTAGTTTCTGAAATCCGCAGTATGGTTACATGCAAAGCCTTGTCTTTATCACCGTGCTTTCTCAGTTCATTATGATATTTATTCAGTAGAAGGATACTATTTGGAATTCCGATAATTACAATAAGAGGAGGGATTAATCCTGTTAGAATTGTGATCTCATAGCCAAACATGACCAGCGTTGCCATACTCCAGATCACGCCAATAATTACCAGGATTATCGGGAATAAAACTGGGTATAACTTTCTGAAAAATACAAACAGAATAATAGCAGAAACCAGAATTGAAAGGCCAAGAAAAAGCACAAACTCTCTGGATACGAGCTGACTGACCGCTGTACGGATAAAAGGAAGTCCGGAATAATGCATTTCAACACCGTGTTTTTTACTCAGTGCATCTGCTTTTTCCAATATCGTTTTAATAATTGGTCCGCGTTTCGGTGTATTCAGAATCTTATGATCGAAATTGATTGCCATTAATGTGGCATTACTTTCTTTATTGTAAATCAATCCCTCATAAAATGGAAGATCGTAAATGCGATTTTTAATGCTGTCCATCTCAGTATCGCGCAAAACTGCTCCCCCGGTAATCTGTTTTAATACGAATCTCTGATTTAACGTATCCTTATGGAGATCAAAGAGGTTTCCGACAGAAAGTACCTGCTTGATTCCTTCCATTTTCTGCAGCTCTGATGCGAGTATACTCCAGTCATTGAACAGTTCCTTGCTCATTAATTTGGGAGTGCTGATACCCAGAACCATCATGTTTCCGTCTTCTCCAAACTTGCTTTTGAAATCATTATATCTGATAAAAGCAGAGTCGGTTTGGGGAAGAATTTTACTTCCGGTGTAGGAAAGTTTAACAAAGCTGGCTTTCCATGCCATGAACACTGTTAAAACGAAAAATACTACAAGAATTGGAATCCGGTTTGAAAGTATAATTTTGGAAAAGTTATTCCACATGCTGCGCGGTTTAGGATAATGGCGAATTCAGACCGTAAAACTACAAAAATTCTTAATTTCGGCTTTGAATAATGTTATAATTCGACATCTGCCAGCTAATTAAACGTAATATATTTCATTTGTAGTACAAAGATAATTATGAAAAAGTTTTACAAGGGATTTGGTTTTGCTTTTAATGGATTAAAACACACATTCAAAACCCAATTGAATTTTAGGGTACATTGCCTGTTGGCTTTTTTGGTGGCAGGGATAAGCTTTTACCTCAAAATTGATACATCAGAATGGCTTTGGATCATTACCGCCATGGCTATTGTGTTAATGGCCGAACTTGCGAACACTGCGATTGAAACCCTTGTTGATCTGATATCTCCAGAATATAATATCAAAGCAGGCTTTGTCAAAGACATTGCAGCCGCAATGGCCCTGATTGCAGCTCTGCTGGCGCTTACAATCGGAATTCTTATACTATTTCCAAAGATCATCCATGCTTCATAAAACGCGGGGGATAGTTTTTAAAACGACAAATTATGCTGAAAGCAGCGTGGTGGTACAGATTTTTACTGAAAAATTCGGTTTGCAATCCTACTTGATCAACGGAATAAAGCGTCCAAAATCTAAGATCAAACTGAACAGTCTGCAACCACTGCATCTTTTGGAGATGATTGTGTATCATAAAAGCTCAGGAAATATTCAACGCGTTTCGGAGTTAAGGCATCAGCCTGTTTTCCTTAGCATTCCCTATAATATCGTTAAAAGTTCAATCACGATGTTTTTAAATGAGGTGCTTTATAAGTCACTCAGGCAGCATGAATCAGATGAAGTACTCTTTGAATTTCTGTTTCATGCCATTGAGATTCTTGATGGTATTAGTAAAGGAGTTTCAAATTTCCACCTATACTTCCTTCTCCGGTTAACCCGCTTTCTGGGATTCTATCCCGATACCACTTTAGCAGGTAAGGCCAGCTTTTTTGACCTTAAAAACGGTTCTTATTCAAAAATGCAGCCTCCGCATGCCCTGATTCTTGAGCAGCCTTTAACTGGGCTTTGGACGTCAATTCTGAATGCTAAATTTGATAATCTGGAAGATCTGAACATTTCTTCAGCTCAAAGAAAGCAATTGCTGGAGAAGATTCTTGAATATTATAGCTTGCATGTTGAGGGCTTCGGACAAGTACGATCTCATGAAGTTTTGGAGGAGGTGCTGGCATGAGATGTGAGATGTGAGATGTGAGATGTGAGATTTGAGATGAATAAGTTTTATTGAGTAAGATCACCGCTGGCGCGCGCAATGTCATTATTTAAGCCTTTATATCCATTGCTACCATTCATGTCGCAGATTGTAGTACTTTTTTTTGAAGCCAGAATTAGATTCTTCGCTACGCTCTGAATGACAGAGTTCCTTAAATAATGACATTGCGCGTGCGCTAGCATAGGATTAGTATGATCGTAATGATTTAAATGTTTACTATTCCTGTTTCAGGATATTCTCATATAGATTCAGAATATTTTCCTGGTGCAGCTCCAGGCTGAAGTATTTTTCTACCCGTTCCTTTGAACATTTTCCAAATAATTTAATGCTTGAGGGATCATTCAGAAAAAGTCCGATTTTATCGGCAAGGTCTTCTGCATTTTTATTTTCAAACAAATAACCATTCTGAGTATTCTCAATTTGTTCGGTAGTTCCTCCCGCATTTGATCCAATTACAGGCAGACCCAAGCTCATGGCCTCCATAATAACGCCTCCAAAAGGTTCCGGTTCGCCCGAAGGCAAGACAAAAACATCAAATAATTTGTAATATGGAAGAGGATTAGCTAAATGTCCCAGAAAATGTATCCGGTCTTCAAGCTGGTATTTTTTGATCAATGCTGAAATGATTTCTTTTTGCCATTCATAACCTGGAACGTAATCTCCAATCAATACTGCCTGGATATTTTTCCCGGTTTTTTGGGTAAGAATTCCAATTGCTTCGATTAAGTATTCCTGACCTTTTCTGATCAGCCTGATCCGAGAAGTGCAACCCAAAACCAGGTCTGCCTGATTCAGACTTTGCTGAAATTCTTCAGGGACTGAAATTTCTGTTTTGATTTGAGAAATTTCAAAACCATTATATATGGTCATTACCTTTTTATGGCCTTGAAATTGCTCAGCCATCGTTTTCGACACACATACAACCCTGTCCGAGAATCGGGTCATGTAAGCAAAATAGGCCGGCCAAAACTTTTTAAAATCACCAAACCATTCCCGGATATGCCAGATATGTTTCCTCCCAGAGATCTTCGCAGCAAGTGCGGGAGCCGGTACAACTCCAGAATTGGTATGAATAATTTTGATATCGTATTTGCGAATAAGTTTTCTGATTGTGAGGATATTGTCAATAAACTGCACAAAGGTTGATCCTATAAATTTTATTTTGAATGAATTACGTGTGAAAATGTACAGGTTTTCATTCAAAAGGATTCTTTCAGCAGGGAGGATTGTATTTAATTCGGTTTTTAAAACACCTGTTTCAGGTAACAGTACATATACCTTGTATTTTTCGTTCAGGATCCGAACAAGCTTAATCAATGAACGACTTGCGCCATACATATCACCACTATGCCCGACTAATAGGATGTTTTCACTCATATCTTAACCCGAATTTAGATTCATGCTGCCTGTACCACTCCAAAAAGCAAAATATATTCCATACTAAGCGGAAATTCGTTCCGGGTTTTTGATTTTTAGCGTCTTGCCACAAGGAGTTTACCATGCCGGCATTCAGATATGGATTCTTTTTTAGATTTTCTTCTGAAAATAAATAGGAGGAAATTTCAGATAAACTGGAATTAAGCCATTGGAGTTTCGGAGTTTCAAAGCCTTGTTTTGGCCGGTTTGATATCAGTTCAGATACAGAAGCAGGTAATTTCTTTTTTAATAATTGTCTCAGATAGTTTTTTGATTGAAATAAATGATGATTGAAATGGGAAGATGATCTTAATATCTCTTCAACCAAATGATGATCCAGAAAAGGGGTGCGAGCTTCTACACTGCAGGCCATCATCATGCGGTCTGTCTTTACCAGCAGGTCATCGGGTAACCAGGTCAGCAAATCGAGCATGAGACTTGATTCCAGTTTTCCTGATTTTTTCCCAAAGTCCCGAAGAAAACTATTAAACTGAATTTCATAGTTTCCGGTATTCTGTTGCGCATTCTTTAGATAGTTGCGGCTTAGTTCCGGACTAAGAATGGAAGTCCACCTTGAAACGCCGGTATCATTTTTAAATGATCTGATACTCCTGAGTTTATTTCTGATCTTGTCAAATTTATGAATTCCGAGGTCTGAAGTAATTTCCAGCAGTTTAGAACCCAGGCTTACAGGTAAATTGCCTAATTGATAAAAATATTTCTCATAACGATAATGATCATAGCCATGAAAAAGTTCATCCGCACCTTCTCCTGATAAGACTACTTTAACATGCTGTGCAATTGATTTAGAGATAAGGTAGGTTGGAATTATAGCTGAATCGCCTAATGGCTGATCTGCATGATAAATAGAGTTTGAGAAATTTTCTACCGTAATATCTTCCAGTCTGAGGGTTATAAGATCGAGGTCAAGGGAAGCAGCGACCTTTTGTGCATAAATAGATTCATCTATAGACTTATCTGCGAAACTAACATTAAAGGCTTTTACTTTTTTTCCTGCCAGTTCATGCATATAGCAGGCAAGCAGGGATGAGTCAATCCCTCCACTAAGTAGCAATCCAATATCAACATTAGCAATTAGCCGGTATTTTATACTTTTTTCGATGAGTCTATCAATTTCTTCGATTTCAGGTATATCCTTTCGCTCCCCAACATAGTCGAACATACTCCAATATGTAAGTGTTTTTCCCTGGTTCTTGCTCAGGTCAAACCTGTATAATTTCGCCGGACTGATCTGTGTTATATTTTCATAAATGGTGGCTGGACCGGGAATGTATTGCAGGGAAAGAAAATTCAACAGGCTTTCCTCATTTATTTCTAATGCAATTTTTTTGAAGGCATGAAAGAATTTTATTTCTGAGGAAAACACTATAAGGCCCTCATTTTCATATAGAAACAGTGGTTTTTTACCCAACCTGTCGCGAGCGAAAACTACCTGCTTCTTTACACGGTCATAGATAACTAGTGCAAACATCCCCAATAGAACTTTGCAGAATTCATCACCATATTGAATATATGCTGCTATTATGACTTCTGTATCGCTTTCAGTTCTAAAGTTATGGCCGAGTTTTTTGAGATCGGATCTTAATTCCTGATAATTGTATATTTCACCATTAAAGACAATTACATAGCGTTCACAGGAAGATTGAAATGGCTGATTACCATCAGCAGATAGGTTGATAATTGATAATCGGCGATGACCCAGGCAAATGCCATTTTCCATCCAAATGCCTTTGTTATCCGGCCCACGGTACGCCATCTGATCAAGCGCATGGCTTAGGGGGTCAAAATAATCTGAATGGAAATTTTTTACTTCCTTTTTTGAGATTACACCTAGGATACCACACATAATCAGATTATTCTTTTTCGATCAAAATCAGAGATCTATTTACGGCTTTTAATGACTTTAGCCGGAACTCCACCAACTATACTATAAGGAGCAACATCTTTAGTCACAACACTTCCGGCCGCAATTACAGATCCGCGTCCAATGGTTACTCCGGCAAGAATTACTGTATTGGCAGCTATCCAGCAATCATCTTCTATTTTCACAAATTCCCGTTTTACTCCCTGTTCTTTTATGCTCAGTTCGGGATCGTCAAACAAGTGATTTTCGGCATAAATGCTTACCCTTGGCGACATCATCACATTGTCTCCAATTTCAATAAACCCTGAGCATCCTATATAAGAATAAGGCCCGATACTGGAGTTATTTCCGATTTTGAGTCCTTCTCCAATTGCAGATCCGTAAATATTGGTTGGCCTGATAATGGCATGTTTGCCGATTGTTACCCGGTCACCTGCTATAATCCCACGGTAGGTCATGCAGTTTACTTCAGCATAATCCTCAACTATAAAGTCTCTTCCAACACTCAGATGCCGGGCATACCGTATTGAGGCTCCTTTCCCAACCAATACCCATCCACTTGAACGTTTGAAAAACAGCCGCTGAATCATTCCGCGAAAGTAAAAGAAAGATAATCGGTAGAGGGTAGTCAGAATATCATAGTTCTTCCATTCAGCGGGGAATCGGTCAACAATAAACTTGTATCTGCGGAAGAATCCTGTTTCTGAACTCATAAGGTTTAAACAAAACTATGATTAAATTTTGAATTGCAGGAAAGATGCATATCAAAAATTGGTGCCAATAATTTAATAATTTAAAATGGTAATTACTTGAATTAGTCTAATTGGAATCATTGCTGTCCGGTTAAATTGAATACTATTCAGAATATCTCGATTTCTAATACGGGGCAAACACCGATTTTTCAGCGACACGACTATCCCAGTGCTCAGTAATTTTTATTCTTTCATGACACCAGTACGGTCGTTCAATAGGCCCCGGCTTTAGCTGGGGTCAACGGGTTCGTTCGTTTTCGGACGGGCCCGGTCTGAAAACCGGATCAGTACCCGGCGCTAAAGCACCGGGCTATTCAGCTATGCGGCTATCTCAAGGCTCATTATTTTATTCAATTATAACGCCACAGAGCGATCGCTCAATAGACCCCAGCTTCAGCTGGGGTCTATGATTTTGTTCGTTTTCGGGCTTCAGCCCAACATTAAGAAATAAGTGAGGAAAATTAGATTGGGCTTCAGCCCGATATATAGAACATTAACTTTTTCTAAGTTATTTGAAACAAAACCGGATTTTGACCTGGAGCTATAGCACGGGCTATTGAACGAAATGGCTATCCAAGGGCTTGGATTTTTTTTCAATCATTTCAGTTGCCCAAATCTCGTTTCATCTCATCCTTTCACCGCTTAATGACGGATCAGGTTTAATAAGAACTCGGAGTATTAAGATTTGAATAGCTTAACTCATGTTCAATCATGTTTTCAATGATTGAATTAAGTCCTCGTTTAGCTTTCCACTGCAATTCTCTGTTGGCTTTACCAGGGTCAGCCCTGCCAATTTGTAAATCGGTAGGTCTCCTTAGCACTTCGTCAATCACGACATGCTCCTCCCAGTCCAAATCCAGAGCTCTGAATGTAAAATCAATAAATTCTTTGAGTGTATGGCTTTTGCCGGTCGCAATAATATAATCTTTTGGTTGATCTTGCTGCATCATCAACCACATTGCTTCTACGTAATCAGGTGCCCAGCCCCAGTCGCGTTCGATATTGATATTTCCCAGACTAAGTTTATTCAATTTATTCCTATGAATCTTGCAGGCCGCTGATATGATCTTTTTGGTTACAAAGTGCTCTGGTCTTAAGGGTGATTCATGGTTGAACAATATACCCGTACAAGCATAGAGGTTATAGGCTTCTCTGTAATTATCTATTTGCCAGAATGCAGTCGCTTTAGCAATAGCATAAGGACTTCTTGGATGGAAAATAGTGTCTTCGTTTGCAGGAATGCTACTCTCTCCGAAACACTCACTGGAGCCAGCATTATATAATTTGATAGGTAAATTGCTGAATTTTACTGCTTCCAGAAGATTGAGGTTTCCGGTACTTATACTTTCGTGAGTTTCATGCGGTTGATCAAAAGATAAACGGACAGAACTCTGACCTGCAAGGTTATAGATTTCGTCTGGTTTTATCTTATTAATACATTCAAGGGTATTACCAAAATCAGTAATATTGATAGAGAGCAGATTGATTTCGTCTTTTATCCCAAGTTTTTTCAGATTGATAAAAGGGGAAGTTTGCGCATCACGGGATGCTCCGTAAACATAATACCCTTTTTCAAGTAAAAATTGAGCCAGGTATGAACCATCTTGTCCAGAGACCCCGCAAATTAAAGCTTTCTTCACGTATCTAGTTTAATAGCTTGTATTCCAATTGAACACGCAGAAAATGATAACAATTTACGAAAGTGCTAATTTTTATTGATAGCTGCCCTAAAAGTTTTTATTAATTCTTCAGTATTCTTCTCCCAGGAGAAAAGTTTCAATCGTTCGCTTCCTTTTCTGATGAGCTCAGTTCTAAGTTCTTTATCCTCAATCAAGGCCTTCATTTTATTACTGATATCTTCAACATTGAAGGGATCGAAGCATAAGACTGCATCGCCTCCAACCTCCGGAAGGCAGGTGTTATCTGATACAATTACAGGCAGTTGATGATGAAAAGCCTCAAGTACAGGAACTCCAAATCCCTCATTAATTGAAGGAAAAGCATATATTTCAGCATATTTATAAAAATATACCAAATCCTGGTCACTTGCATATCCGGGTGTCAGGACAAAGTTCTGAAGTTGAAGTCTTTCAATAATTTCACGAATTTCGGCACTGTCGTCCATATCGCTTTTTGGACTTGGCTGTCCAACAAGAATCAGTGAATAATCCTGGTGCCCTGAAAGCCTCAATAAATTAAAGGCCTCAATCAAACGGACTAAATTCTTTCTTTTTTCAAGAGTGCCTATGTGCAAAATAAATTTTGAGGTAGGAATATTGAATGTTGGGGTATATCCCGGTTCGGGCTCAGCTACTGCCATTTTCTTTGGTGCAAGATGAATTGCCTTGATTTTTCGGCGATCGATGCCGGTAAAATGAGATATCCTGTTTCTGGTGTATTCTGTTATTGTAATAATAAAAGGCGCTTTTTTTGCAGCATTCACTCCAAAAATCTTAAATAATTTGAGCCACTGGGCATTATAATGGCTGGAATATTCAAAGAAGAAAGCATCATAAAATACAGGTATGGCTTTGAACCCGGGTGTAAAATACGGGACAAAGTAATCGGTACAAAATAGGATATCGCAATGGTTAAGGTTGGCTTTAATGGGGAGTACTATCTGTTTCCAAATAATAAAACGGATATGTTCAATCAATTTAAGTAATTTATAACGACCGGTGTAAACCGGAAATGAAGTGTCAAAAAAAACGAATTCACAATCGTATTTATCACTCTTAAATTGATTGTAAATTTCTTCCAGATAAGTTTTTGAACCCGTCTTTGCAATCCTTAGGTCACGAATGTCAAGTCCGACTCTTATTTTTTTTGACATAGATGGGTAAAGTTCATATTTCAGCAATATTAATTTAATTATCAGGATTTGGGTGTTGTTAAAATTTCCTCAGAAACCTTAATGATTCCAGAGGCATGTCCTGCAATCATATTTACAAATATCCCGGATAAAAACCAACTGATATAAGAAATGTAAACCGATGATTCAAGTTCTGAGGTTAATAGCGGAATAATAAAACCAATCTTCATTAATAACAAACTTAAACATACTTGTCTTTCTTTTCCCTGTAAATGCGGATACCATTTCCAGCTAGTTTTGATGAAGTAAATATGCATCCATAGATAAAGCAATAATGCAGCCAATCCTGTTTGCACACCAATTACAATATATTGATTCTCTCCGCCAGTTGTATCACCTAAACTACCTGCAACTCTACCTGACTCACCCAGTCCTAACCCAAAAGGATTTGTGGCAATTGCTTCAATACCCTCAATCCAGGCAAGTACATGCCCCATACTCGAAGGATTTGTAAATGTGATTGTTTCATAGATGAACTCATACAAATCAGGATTTATTACAAGCATGAAGAATATAAAATAGATAGCCACTGCTATAAATCCAGAGTATATGATATTGAGAACCAGTTTTTTCTTTGTGATTAGGGCATAAATAAAGATCATGATAAAGTAACTGGCAAGAGAAGATCTGGATAATGCGGAAAAAATAGAAAATTGGGTAGCAATTATTGCAATGATACCCAGGGTGTCAACTTTGATCTTGTTATCATCGGTTGTATAAAGGCCAGCCAGGATTGCTAGTGTTAAAAGGGTGGATGCCGCAAATTCAAGTGGATTTGCAAAAAAGCTGGCAAATCTCCTGAGCCCTGTGGAGGTTTCAAATGTCCATGAAAGTCCATAATTCCCGCTTGCTTCCTGGTTAAAATAATAGAAGTTAAAATCGGCATATCCTGTCAGGGTTTGAAAATGCTGGTCGCTGAGAATTTCAAATAAGAGTATTCCAGCGGCTGAAATGAAAACAGCAAGTATATAATGAAAGTACTTACTGATATAAATCCGAGCGGGGTCAAAAATGCGCCCTGCAAAATAAATTAACGTAAAAAAACTTGAACTTTTAAATGCGATTAGCTTGTCGACTAAACCATATTGACCAATCGGTAGTAAAACATAAAGCAGGGTATAAAGAAAATATGATAGAATTGCATAATCTATTGTTTGAAATTTGATTCGCCTCTCAAGTTCCCATATACCAGTTCCCAGGGTAATTAAGATGAGTAATTCCTTAAGTGGTTGCATAAAAGGGACAATGTCTGCAAAGCCGGATTGGAGAGCCGCTGAAAGACTGGTTGTATAAATGGGGAGGCCAATAATCAGAAATATAAGAACACCCTGTCTATTCCTCGAGATCAGGTTTTTAAGAGCAATAAAAAAGGCAGAGAAATAAATGAGAGGAAATATGAACATTCTTACCTTAAATTATTTTGAATATGAAGAACACAGAATTAAAATTTTGTAAAAATATATGAATTATTGGTTCAGGACTAAATTATATGATTGTTTTATTTGAATGCGAAAGGATGAAGAGTTTACAATCCTTATTTTTATTAATTCTGCATCTGCTTTTCAAATAAAATAATCCTCTATTTTTGTTGACACAATGAATAACCAGAACATAGTAATTGCTGCACTGGCAAGAGATTGCGAAGATTCTTTGAGGACTAATATTCCTGTGATTGAGGAGCTAAGGGCCAAATTTTTATGGTCCCAGGTTGTTGTTGTTGAAAATGACAGTATAGATAGAACGAAGGAATTATTAAATGATTGGAAATTAAATTACGATAACGTTAATATAATTTCTAAAGATTATGGAACTAAAACAATTCCTGATAAAAGTGATTTAATAATAAACCCAATGACCAGCTATCAGCGTATTGATAAAATGGTTTTTTATAGAAATCATTATTTGGATTATATCAAAGAAATAAAGCACTCAATTGACTTAATTATTATAATTGACATTGACGTAATAGAAATTTCTTTAAAAGGTTTGATTGATGCAATATACTCTCTTGATAATAAGTCTGGAGCTATTTTTTCAAATGGCATGAGTGTAATGAAAACTCCTTTTGGTTTATCTGAAATTTATTATGACACATTCGCAGTTTGGGAGTACCCAATGTTGGGTGAATTTAGTTATTCAACGGAGTCTTTAGCAAGAACATTTAAATCTGTTAATAAAAATGTTAAAAAGTCACCTCGTTATGGAGTAATTTCTGCTTTTGGCGGTGTTGGGGTCTACAATTATCATGCAATTAAGAATTTGCGTTATAAAATGGTATTGAATCCTTTAAACAAGCAGG
Organism: uncultured Sphingobacterium sp.; assembly: GCA_964356005.1. Taxonomy (GTDB): domain Bacteria; phylum Bacteroidota; class Bacteroidia; order Sphingobacteriales; family Sphingobacteriaceae; genus Daejeonella. The sequence continues at coordinate 50,804 of CAYHGN010000003.1, read as the reverse complement.
AAGCTATTTGTGAACATATCCCTTTCAATCAGGAAATTATTAAACTGGGATTCAATAATTATATAGCCAGAGATTTTCAAGTTGTTTATGAAAGGCATAATTGGACTCTGATATTGAAAATAGTGTTGCCCACAAAAATCTTTAATTTTTTATATCCCATTGTTCTTAAAATTAAAAAATGATTTTTTAAGAAGGTTATTTTAATCCCTGTTTTTCTGGGATAATTATCCTCACTATTTTAATCAAATAGTACTTAAACGTTGAGATAAAAGTTTGATTTTAAGAAGCTAAAACCCGGGTTGTCCGGCTTAATGCGAATTCTTTTACCTTCCTGATTATTCCTTCTGCATCAAATCCACATTCTCTCCATAATTCAGGTTGCTCACCGTGTTCAATTACCTGATCAGGGATTCCAAGCCGGACAACAGTAGAATTATAGTTATTGTCGGCCATAAATTCAAGTATAGCACTTCCAACACCACCCTGGATACATCCGTCTTCAATAGTGATGATGTATTTAAATTTTTTAAATACCTGATGAAGCAATTCATGATCAAGGGGTTTTGCAAAACGCAGATCATAATGTGCCAGATGAATGCCTTCCGAATTGAGCTCATTACAAGCTTTAATGGCTTCGTTTCCGATGTGTCCAATACTCAAAATTGCTACATCTTCGCCTTCACAAATAGTTCTACCCTTACCAATTTCAATCGCTTTCAGGGGGCGTCTCCATTCAGGCATCACTCCGTTCCCTCTTGGATACCTGATACTGAAAGGTCCCATATTTTCCTGTTGTGCAGTATACATCAGGTTTCTTAGTTCTTCTTCATTCATTGGTGCCGAAACGATCATATTTGGTATACAGCGCATATAGGCAAGATCGTAAGCGCCATGGTGCGTCGGACCATCTGCGCCAGCAAAACCTGCCCGATCGAGGCAGAAAACAACATTTAGCTTTTGGAGAGCTACATCATGTATAACCTGATCATAGGCTCTTTGCATGAATGTTGAGTAGATATTACAGAATGGAACCATTCCCCTGGTTGCCAGTCCGGCGGAGAAAGTTACTGCATGCTGTTCAGCTATACCAACATCAAATGCCCGATCTGGCATAGCTTTCATCATAATATTCATAGATGAACCCGAAGGCATTGCCGGGGTAATTCCCATTATTTTTGAATTCAACTCCGCCAGTTCAACCAGAGTATGACCAAATACATCCTGATATTTGGGTGCGCTTGGTTTTTCATAAGCAGTTTTTTGTATTTCTCCTGTGATTTTATCGAATAATCCGGGAGAATGCCATTTTGTTTGATCTTTTTCTGCGAGAGAATATCCTTTACCCTTCACAGTTACACAATGCAATAACTTCGGGCCAGGTATGTGTTTGAGGTCATCAAGAACCTTGGCAAGATGTTTAACATCATGTCCGTCAATTGGACCGAAATATCTGAACTTGAGTGCTTCAAAGAAATTACTCTTCTTTAATAGACCTCCTTTTATGGTTTTCTCAATTTTTTTAACAACTTCATGGGCATTTGGTCCAAGTTCTGAGATTTTTGCAAGCACATTTGAAATATCTTCCCGGAAACGGTTGTAAGGTTTTGAGGTGGTAATATCAGTAAGGTATTCTTTTAAAGCCCCTACATTCGGGTCAATCGACATGCAGTTATCGTTCAGGATAACTAGAATATTTGAATTTTCAATACCGCCATGGTTCAGAGCTTCAAAGGCAAGCCCTCCGGTCATTGCACCATCCCCAATCACTGCAACATGCTGTCTGTCGGTTTCACCCTTATAATTTGAGGCGACTGCCATACCCAGGGCAGCAGAAATAGAGGTAGAAGAGTGTCCTACCCCAAATGTATCATATTCGCTTTCAGACCTTTTTGGAAAGCCACTCAGGCCTTGATAGATCCGGTTTGTATGGAAATCTGCTCTGCGACCGGTCAGGATTTTATGACCATATGCCTGATGTCCTACATCCCATACAAGCTGGTCGTAGGGTGTATTTAATACATAATGCAAGGCTACCGTTAATTCAACAACGCCCAAACTTGATCCAAAATGTCCGCCATTTACTGAGACGGTATCAACAATAAACTGTCTTAATTCTGAGCAGATACGTTCAAGATCTTCTTCTTTAAATTTTTTTAAATCCGAAGGGTAATTGATCTGTTCAAGAAATTCGCCCGCCTTAACTTCCATTTAGGGTCTATAATTTTAGTTCAGGCAAAAATAATGTATTTGTTAAACATTTTTATTTTTTTGTACAGACATATATATTATGAGACTCTGATTACATTTGATCGGAATTATGAATGTAAGCGACGCTTTCGAAATCAGGCTTCCTCAATTTGAAGGGCCTTTTGATTTGCTCTTATTCTTTATCGAAAGGGATGAACTGGATATTCAGGATGTTCCGATCGCTAAAATAACCGATGATTTCCTGCATTATCTTCATCATCTGAATTCATTGAACATAGAGATTGCCAGTGAATTTATTTTTGTGGCAGCTACTCTGATGCGTATAAAGGCAAAAATGCTTTTACCACGCCCGGATCTTGATGAAGATGGGAATGAAATAGATCTGAAACGCGACCTGATTCAGAAACTAATCGAGTATAAGAAGTTTAAGCAGCTTGCCGTGGAGTTCAAATTGCTCGAAAATGAGCGTTTTATGCAGGAAAGGCGTGGCAATATAATTTCTGATGTTTTGCAAATGGCATTGACTGCTGATCCCGGGGAGGAATTGGAATCCTTCGACTTGTATAAACTGATGATGACCTATAACAAAATTCTTCAACGAAGTTTACAGCGGGATGATAAACAGCAGCATATTGTTGAACAATACCCTTATGATATTGAGTCGCAGAAAAAGGCGATTGACAAGCTTCTCGCAATAAATAAGCGGCTTGATTTTCGGGATATTGTCACAAATTCAGACAATAAAATTCATTTTGTTTATAATTTTATGGCCTTGCTCGAAATGCTGCAGCAGGATCTGATCTCAATACAGACAGGCATAGGATTTAATAATTTCTGGATTGAAGCTAAAATCGGTTCAATCAATTCTTAATTTGTATTTTTGCTTTACAATTCTTAAAATCTAATAGTTCAAATAAACACCATTATACATCCATGAAGAGAGATAAACTTATTTTCAGCCTGATTGATGAGGAGCAAGAGCGTCAGGAAACCGGTCTGGAGTTAATAGCATCAGAAAATTTTGTAAGCAAGCAGGTTATGGAAGCTGCAGGCTCAGTACTTACCAATAAATATGCTGAAGGTTTACCGGGCAAAAGATATTACGGCGGATGTGAAGTAGTTGATGAGGTTGAAACTATAGCAATTGAACGGGCTAAAGAATTATTTAATGCAAGCTGGGCTAATGTTCAGCCGCACTCTGGTGCACAGGCCAATGCAGCCGTTCTTCTCGGACTTCTTAATGCAGGAGATAAAATTTTAGGCTTTGATCTTTCCCATGGGGGCCATCTTACTCACGGTTCACCGGTGAATTTTTCAGGTAAGCTTTATAAGCCGCATTTTTATGGGGTAGATCGCGAAACCGGCCTTATAAATTATAAAAAGCTGGAGCAGGTGGCTCTAAAAGAAAAACCGAAAGTTATTATCTGTGGTGCTTCTGCCTATTCCCGTGATTGGGATTATAAGTTTATAAGGTCCGTTGCTGATCAAATTGGAGCTTTGGTTATGGCTGATATTTCTCATCCCTCCGGACTGATTGCACGTGGATTATTAAATGATCCGCTTCCGCATTGCCATGTTGTTACAACCACTACTCATAAAACACTTAGAGGTCCGAGAGGTGGAATGATCATGATGGGACAGGATTTTGAAAATCCGATGGGAATTAAAACACCAAAAGGTGAATTGAGAATGATGTCTTCTGTTTTAGATATGGCAGTATTCCCGGGTACTCAGGGCGGGCCCCTGGAGCATATCATCGCTGCAAAAGCAATTGCATTTGGAGAAGCTTTGAGTGAGGGTTACATGAAGTATATTATTCAGGTAAAGAAAAATGCGGAAGCTATGGCAGCCGCACTTGTTAATCGCGGTTACCAGCTTATTTCCGGTGGGACAGATAATCACATGATGCTGATTGATCTTAGAAATAAGAATATTACAGGTAGAGATGCTGAAAATGCACTCGGTGAGGCAGCAATAACTGTTAACAAAAATATGGTTCCTTTTGACGATAAATCTCCTTTCGTAACTTCCGGCATTCGTGTTGGTACAGCTGCCGTCAGTACAAGAGGATTGAAGGAAAAGCATATGGAAAAAATCGTTGAACTAATTGATGAAGTGATCTCGAATCCTTCTAACGAAACCAATGCAAAAAAGGTTCGTAAAAAGGTTAATGAGATGATGGGTAAACATCCATTGTATCAATAATCAAATATTTAAACTGAATAATTATGTCTGATAGCGTTGTGGGGAATGGGATCAAAGATCCAAGATTAAGTGCACTTTATGAGTACCAGATACTGGGTTCATTACCAGAAAGTGAATTTGATTCCATCACGCGTATAGCATCATATTTAAGTAAAAAACCCATAGCTACCATCAGTTTTCTTGATGGGGAGTACCAAATAATTAAGTCTCAGGTTGGATTTAGTACTGGAAAATCTTCCGTTGAAGATTCTATTTGTCAATTTGCGATGAAAGGTTCAGATCTTCTTGAGATTAATGATACCCGGGAAGATTCCAGAACCTCAGGTCTGAAATGTGTTATTGGTGGCGCTAAGATCAGATTCTATGCTGGTGTCCCGATAATAAATCCTGATGGCTATGCACTGGGTTCATTATGTGTAATGGATGTAGTACCTGGTAGTCTGGATGAGCAGCAAAAGGAGGCGTTGAAGATCCTTGCTGAACAGGTTATGACCCACCTTGAAGTAAAACGACAAAACAGGACATTAAATGATCTGATTCAGAAGTACGAGGAAATAAGTACCATGTTCAACAGTTCAGCCGAAATGCATTGTATTTTAGATCGGAACGGAACTATTGAACTGATGAACAATTTAGTTGAGCGCTTGCTTGGATATACAGTGGCTGAAGTTCTTGGACGATCAATTTGGGAATTCTTTTATGAGGATGACATATTGGCGATGGTTCCTCAACTCGAGAAAGGTTTAAGTAGCGGGCAAAAGAGTTTTGAACTTGAAGGCAGGATCAAGTTAAAGGACGGCACAACCAAATGGATGGGCTGGTCTATTGCTGTAAAGAATGAAAAATGGTTTGCGAATGGCCGTGATATCAGCGAAAAGAAGAAAATGGTCGAGGAACTCGAACAGTTATCCCTTGTCGCTAATAAGGTCAACAATGGCGTAATCATTAGTGATCAAAACAGTAATGTGATCTGGGTAAATGAAGCCTCAGTAGAAATTACGGGCTATAATCTTAATGATCTGAAAGGTCACAAACTTGGCGACGTATTAAAAGGCAAGGAAACTGATACCAAAGTAATCCAAAATGCCCGTGAATTAACTAAAAACAAACAATCTTTTTCGGTTGATCTGCTTGCATACCGAAAGGATGGGACCCCGATATGGTTATCAATCCTGAATTCAGTTGTTCTTGATAGGGATGGCAATATTGATAAGGAAGTCGAGGTAATCATTGATATAACAGCCAGAAAGAAGTCAGAACTTGAACTTGAAATTCTATCTATGGTTGCCAGCAAATCGGCAAGCGGTATCGCAATCAGGGATGGGAAAGGTAGAGTTACATGGGTAAATGCTGCACTCGAAAATATGCTTGGGTATAAGTTCAGTGAAATTGAAGGAAAGCGTCTGGGCGACATTGTCATCGGTGAGAATACAGCAACTCAGCCACTGGAAATTGCCGAAATGGCAATTAAGGAGAAAAAACCTTATAATATTGATTTGCTGATTTATAAAAAAGATCGTTCTGTAATTTGGGTAAACACAACTAATACACCAATTTTAAATGAGAAAGGTGAGATAGAACGACAGGTGGAGATTATTAATGATATATCAGAGCGTAAATATGCCGAAGACCAACTCACATTGCTTTCACTTGTCGCCAGCAAGACTATTAATGGTGTAGCCATTAGTGGTAGTGATGGTAAGATCAAGTGGATTAATCAGTCGCTCCAGGATTTAACAGGGTATACTCTTGAAGAGTTTCAGAATACCCGCCCGGGAGATTTGTTGGCTGGTGATGGAACAGATATGGAATTGCTAAAGAAAGCAAGAAAGCAGGCTACGGATTGCAAACCTTCAAATATTGAATTACTCAGTTATAAAAAGGATGGTTCACAAATCTGGCTGGCCATTTCAAATACCCCAACATTTAATAAGGATGGAAGTCTTGATCAGCAGGTTGAGATTATCAATGATATTTCAGAGAGAAAACTGGCTGAACAGGAACTCATTAAAACCCGTGAAGAGGCTCTGCAACTTAGCAAGGCAAAAGAGACGTTCCTTTCTGTTATGAGTCATGAGATCAGAACCCCTTTGAATGCAGTAATCGGGATGTCTTACATACTGATGGATGATAATCCGACAGAATCGCAAACTGAAAATCTAAAGATATTGGGATTTTCTGCCCAGAACCTGCTCAATCTGATAAATGATGTTTTGGATTTTACAAAAATCGAGACGGGGAACATGGTTCTGGAGAGTGTTAATGTAAACCTGAAAGAGCTCGTGGCCCAAACCCTGAATTCACTTCAATTCAAGACTGCAGAAAAGCATGTGATATTGAAATCAGAAATTGACTATCGTATCCCTGCGAATGTTATCGGGGATAATACCCGTTTATACCAGATTCTAATTAACCTGTTGGGTAATGCTGTAAAATTTACCGAAAAGGGTGAGGTCAAGCTAAAACTGGATCTGGTTGAGGAAAACAAGAAATTTGTAAAGGTTCGTTTTGAAATTTCGGATACCGGAATCGGTATACCTGCCGATAAAATTGATGATATTTTCAATTCCTACACTCAGGCGAGCACTGATACAACGCGAAAGTATGGAGGTACCGGACTTGGTTTAGCAATTACCAAGAGCCTGATCGAACTTCATAATTCGGAAATAAGTGTCAAAAGCGAACTGGATAAAGGTTCAGCCTTTATCTTCACCATTCAGTTTGATCGCTCAACAACATCCTTTGTCAGCCTGAACAGCAAAACCCCAATAACACAGCTAAATGGAGTTGTTTTGGTGGTTGATGACAATGAAATAAATCGTTTACTTGCCAGTAAAGTGATCTCTAAATGGGGCGTAAGTGTTGATTTTGCCGAAAACGGAAAGATTGCCTTTGAAAAAGTGCAGGAGAAAAAATACGATCTGATCCTTATGGACCTTCATATGCCTGTGATGGATGGTATGGAGTCTTCCATGGCCATTAGGAAAATGGGTGGAGATTATGCTAAGGTTCCTATCATCGCTTTGACCGCCTCTCTTTTTGCACACGAACTCGAAACCATTTCTGAATGTGGTATGGATGGGTTTGTAATCAAGCCTTTTGTACCTAATGATCTTTATAACAAGATCAGACCTTATCTCAGCGTTAAATCTTAATAAAATAAGAAAAAGCTGACGCCTATGGCAATCAGCTTTTTCAATCTAAATTAACGCTCTCGAATGCTTCTACGCACGAGAGGATCATAGGTTTCAGTTTTTTTCTTTTTTTATTCAAAAGACATGCCTGCATGTTTTTCTCAGTCTTGCCTGTACGTCTGGTCAGGCGGGTCTCCTTCGAAATGCCGGCACCTAAACCGTCATTTCGATGAGCGACCACAATTGTTGTCTTTAAAAATAGTTTAAACGCGAAGAGAAATCCCATGATCAAAGCACAACCTCACATCAACAGATTTCTCCACACCGTAAAGTTCAATCTTAAGAAGAAGATACTACCGCTGTGTTCGAAATGACGGTCCACTATCCTGTCCAGAGCCATAAAACTGTCACTCAGCATAAGCCAGCGTGCAAATGCTGATCTTAACCCCTTCTATTTTCAGCAATTCTATACTGCAGGCTTCCATAGTAGCACCGGTGGTCATTACATCGTCGACAAGGAGAATATGTTTCTGAATCAGTTCTGAAGCATTTTTAATGATAAAGGCATCTTTCAGATTTTCATATCGGGCAAATCGTGATTTTTTAGTCTGAGATTGGGTATTTTCTGTACGGACCAAATTTTGAGTGCTTAAGGGCAGATTTAGTACTGAAGCCAAACCTTTGGAAATTTGCTCACTTTGGTTATAACCTCTTTTTTTAAATCTTTTTGGATGTAAGGGAATTGGAATAATCAAATCCGGTTTACTCCATACTTCAGATCGTATTAGTTGCCAGGCGTAGAGCTCCCCCATCCTGATTCCCACTTCCGGCTTTTTATTGTATTTAAGCTGATGCATCAGGTTCTGAACCCTGTTTCCCTTCTGAAAGTAAACAAAGGCCATGGCTTGCTCGAAGTTAAATCTGCCCCAAAGTTGCCTTGCCATCTTGTTTTGAGTATCAATATGAAAGTTTGTACGAGGAAGATGATAGAGACAATTGGTGCAAATTATCTTTTCATTTTTGAACAGGTTTCGCCCACATGCTGCACAGAGTTCTGGGAAGAACAGGCAAAACAGATCATGGAGATACGCCAGAAGCCTTTTCATAGGATTAAGGTACGAGGCTTTCTTAATGGAAGAAAGGTGCTGTGTGTGATAGTTTAGGGAATGGTATAATTAGGTATTATCATTTGCTAATGCACCAATAGATAACAAGGTGAAATCAACTTTCTATTCTACAGGGTGAGTTGGCATGTCGAGCTTTAAGACTTACGAATTTACTTAGGCGTCATACCAGTTAAATTCGTCAGTCGCTATCTTGGTTTGTGACTGACGAAATCACTTTCCTCTCGGTCAGGTGATTTCGCAAGTCTTATCTTCCTCGACAAATTAGCTCATTTGCTAAAGCTCCAATTGAAGTGACTGACGAAATCTACTTTCTAATCGCCCAGGTGATTTCGCAAGTCCTTAACTCCATCGACAAATCGACAAATCATCTCATCGACAAATTGATTATCAGCTTTTCACCGCCAATTGCCCGCAAGCCGCATCAATATCCTTTCCTCTGCTTCTGCGGATATTGGTATTGACCCCATTTTTGCGGAGATGCGCTGCAAATGCTTCAATCTTATCTTCACCGGCATTTTCAAAATCGGCAAAAGAGATGGGGTTGTATTCGATGATGTTTACTTTGCATGGAATATGCCTGCAGAATTTTACGAGTTCTTCGGCATCTGAAATATTGTCATTGAAATCATTGAAGACAATGTATTCGTAGGTAACGGGATTTTTGGTTTTTGAGAAATAATATTTTAGTGCTTCTGCCAATGCTTTTAGGGAATTTTGCTCATTGATGGGCATAATGGTATTCCGCTTGTCATCATTTGCTGCATGCAATGAAAGGGCAAGATTAAATCGCACAGCATCTTCTCCCAGCTTCTTAATCATTTTTGCAATTCCGGCAGTGGAAACGGTGATGCGTTTAGCCGCCATGTTCAGTCCATCGGGAGCAGTGATGCGCTCAATGGATTTCATAACATTAGCGTAATTCAACAAGGGCTCACCCATTCCCATGTAGACGATATTGGTCAGCGGGATATGGTAGTTTTCTTTGGCTTGTTTGTCAATAAGAACTACCTGATCGTAAATCTCATCAGCATTCAGATTCCGTTTCCGTTCCATATAACCCGTTGCACAAAACTTGCAGGTGAGGCTGCATCCTACCTGCGAACTCACGCAGGCAGTCATCCGGTCGGAAGCAGGGATTAACACTCCCTCAATAATATTACTGTCGAATAATTTGAATGTACTTTTTATGGTTTTGTCATTGCTGAATTGCGAATGATGAACCACCACATTATTAATGGTAAAACTCTCCTTTAATTTCTCTCTCAGAGCTTTCGAAAGATTGCTCATTTCATCAAAATCAGTGCATGATTTTTCCCAAAGCCATTCATAAACCTGTTTCGCACGGAATGCCGGTTCAGCCATAGCTATGAACTCCTGCTTCAGCTGCTCCATGGATAGGTTTCGAATGTCTTTTTTCTCGGGTAATGGCATTGTTTTGCAAAAGTACGGAAATTTAGGTTAGTGATTCGTTGGTTGGTTGTTAGTTGGTTAGAGGTATTTGGATAGAATATTGGCTGCTGATTTGAAATTAGTATATCAGGGACTGTATGTTTCTTTTACTGGATTCTGATTAATAGCACATTATTTAAAATGAAAGCGAATCTATCTCAATACTCAATACTCACTACTCAATACTAACTAAAACTCCTATTTTTACCCCATGCTCAGATACCTCAGCGCAGATTACATATTTACAGCTAGCGGAGACCCGATTAAGAACGGGATAGTTGCGCTGCATCAGGATGGTGAGATCGATGCGGTATATACTTCAGAAACTGCAAAATCTATCACTGAACCGATAGAAAGGTATAAGGGTATCATCGTCCCCGGCTTCATAAATGCACACTGTCATCTGGAGCTTTCGCATTTGCAAGGTAAAATTCCAAAAGGTACCGGACTTATTCCTTTTCTTAAGGCCGTCATATCACAAAGGACAGTAGAAGAAAATGATGTACTAAGATCCATTAAAACAAATGATCAGCATATGTTTGACAATGGAATTGTGGCTGTGGGTGATATTTCGAACAATCATTTGTCAAAATCTTTGAAGGAAAGCAGCAGGATTTATTACCATACTTTCATAGAATTGCTTGGTTTTGATCCTGCAAAAGCAGAAATAATATTTAATAAAGCGCTTGAATTGAAATCCGGTTTTGCACCCTTGCCTGCATCGCTGGTACCTCATGCACCCTATTCCGTTTCTGAAAGACTTTTTAGCCTGCTTCGGGAATATTCAGAAAGTCACGAAAACCTATGCAGTATACACAATCAGGAAAGTAGGGCTGAAACTGATCTGTTTAATAATAGAAGCGGGGATTTTCTTGATTTTTACAAGATACTCAATCTGGATTTACACTTTTTCAAAGCCAAAAATCTAAGCTCCATCCAGAGTATTTTGCCCTTGTTTTCAGCCAGACAAAAGACTCTGCTGGTTCATAATACCTATACAAGTCGCGAGGATTTAGCTGCTGTGACTGCTTCCGGTAATGGTATTTACTGGTGTTTTTGTCCGAATGCCAACCTATATATCGAAGGCAGACTGCCGGATATCAATCAGTTCCTTGCTGATGATTTTAAAATCACTCTTGGAACAGATAGTCTGGCCTCGAATGATAAACTTTGTATTTTATCTGAACTCAAAATAATCAAAGAGTATTTTTCTGAATTGCCCTTAGCTCAAACAATCCGTTGGGCTACACTTTATGGAGCCAAGTTTTTAGGGATTGACAAACAATTTGGTTCGATTGAAAAGGGTAAAACTCCGGGATTAAACCTGATTGAAAATGTGAATGGCACTGAGTTAACTACATATTCAACAGTAAAGAAGCTCATTTAACACAATTTTATTGACCTTGCTTCATGGTTTTGATCTGATTGAAATGAACAGTATTAAGAAACTCTTCAATATTGAATACCCGATCATTCAGGGTGGAATGGTCTGGTGCAGCGGCTGGCGACTGGCTTCGGCGGTTTCAGATGCCGGAGGACTCGGGTTGATCGGTGCCGGTTCAATGTATCCGGAAGTATTGCGGGAACACATTCAAAAGTGCAGGCTTGCCACTTCCAAGCCATTCGGAGTGAATGTGCCTTTATTATATCCTGATATTGAGAAGATTATGGAAATAATTGTCAAAGAGAAGGTTGAAATCGTGTTTAGCTCTGCCGGTAATCCAGCACTTTGGACTCCCTTCTTAAAAGAAAATAATATCAAAGTTGTGCATGTGATTGCTAATAAAAAATTTGCTAAAAAGGCTGAGGAGAGTGGTGTTGATGCCCTTGTTGCAGAAGGATTTGAAGCCGGCGGTCATAATGGTCGTGAAGAAACAACTACCTTATGCCTGATTCCGGAGATCTGTGATGCGGTTTCAGTACCTGTTATCGCTGCAGGAGGTATTGGCAGCGGTAAGGCTATGCTTGCTGCATTTGCGCTTGGAGCTGAAGGGGTGCAAATTGGTTCTCTATTTGCAGCATCAAGAGAATCTTCTGCACATCAAAACTTTAAAGAGGCGATAATCCAGGCAGCTGAGGGCGATACCAAACTGAGCATGAAATCTTTGATGCCGGTACGTTTGCTCAAAAATGATTTTTACAGGGGCTTTGAAAAAGCCGAGGCTGAAGGAGCAAGTCGGGCAGAATTGATGGAATTATTAGGCCGGGGACGCGCAAAGAAGGGTATGTTTGAAGGGGATATGAATGAGGGAGAACTGGAAATTGGGCAGATAGCTTCTTATATAAATGAAATAAAGCCTGCCGATCAGATTCTGAATGAGGTTTGGGCGGAATTTATAAAGGAAAAAGAACACATTGGTAAATTAAGTTTTTAGGAGAATTCAATGAAACATCTTGATATTACTGTTACCGGGAAAGTGCAGGGCGTATTTTTCAGGTCAACGAGTAAAGCGGTTGCCGATCAGCTTGGAATAAAAGGTACGGCTCGTAACCGGGCAGATGGAACTGTATTTATTGAAGCTGAAGGCGACGATTTCTCACTCGAACTCTTTCTTGAATTTTGCCATAAAGGCTCTGACAGGGCAGTCGTTGAAAATGTATCCTTCAGCGAAGCTGAATTGAAAAACTATGTTAATTTTGAAGTAGTAAAAAGATAATTTGTACGATTTAATCTTATCTCTCATTGTCAGCAATTAAAAAATTTGCCGGTCAGACTGCTATTTATGGGATAAGTACGGTCACTGCCCGGTTTTTAAACTTTTTTCTTACACCTGTTTATGTAGGGCTTTACTCTCCAAAGGTTTACGGTATTTTTTCTGTTATGTACAGCTGGGCTTCTATGCTCAATGCTTTACTGGCATTTGGAATGGAAACTACCTATTTCAGATATCTTAATAAATACGAGAACGAAAAGCAGAAAGTATACAACAATACTTTTTTTACGGTCTTTCTAATGGCACTGCTATTCCTGCTTTTCAGCTTTCTTTTTGTGGATGATATTGCAGCATGGATGCAAAGGGGTAAAGTTTACGATTCTGACTATGCCCGCTACATCAAATATTTTATTTACATCCTGGTGGCCGATGCGCTGGCAGTTATCCCATTTGCGAAAGTAAGGGCAGATGGTCGACCGATACGCTATAGCACCATCAAATTCGTTAATATTTTAACTTTCATTGGCTTAAACCTGCTCTTCATATTTGTTTTTCCTATGATAATAAAGGAAGGCTGGTTTGGTGCTGAATATTTAACCGGCTGGTACAGGGAAGGTTGGGTAGGTTATGTGTTTATTTCGAATCTGATTGCCAGTCTGATTACTCTCCTGCTGCTGATTCCGGAGCTGTTGAAATTGACATTTAGCTATGACATTTCATTGCTTAAGGAAATGCTGGTTTATAGCCTGCCGGTTCTGATTGCGAATATTTCCTTCATTATCAATGAAAATATAGACAAGGTATTTCTGGGACAACTTTTGCCTGCTGATATTGCCGAACAGGAGGTAGGAATTTACGCCGCCTGCTACAAGATCGCAGTATTTCTGAGCATCTTTATTAATGCGTTCCGGCTGGGGGCAGAGCCTTTCTTTTTTAGTCAGGCTAAGAATAAGAACGCTGCCGAAACCTATGCCCGGATCATGGATTACTTTGTGATTGCCGTTTCAGTGATCTTCGTTTTACTGGTAGTAAATATCGAATTACTGAAGTACTTTATCAATGGAAAGGATGCGGCAGAGCAAGCGCTATACTGGTCGGGTTTAAGGATAGTACCTATTTTATTATTCGGGTATGTGAGTTTGGGGATTTATATCAATTTATCGATCTGGTACAAATTATCAGATCAAACGCGCTATGGATTATACATCTCCGGGATTGGGGCAATTTTAACGATCGTCCTCAATATTATCTTCATACCAAAGTTCAGCTATATGGCTTCGGCATGGATCTCCCTCACGGCTTATACCGCGATGATGATCCTATCCTATCTATGGGGCCAACGAAATTATCCCATCCCCTATAAGCTTAAAAAGAATATCATTTACCTTTTATCTTCCATTTGTATTGTTTTTGTAGCATTTGTAGTATTTGATCGTAATTTGATCATTGGAAATGCCTTGTTTCTTATCTTTACAGTTATGATTTTCTTCATTGAAAGGAAGAAAATTAAATTAATACTCGGCACAAAATGAAAATCCGCATCATAAACAGATCAGCCCATCCATTGCCGGCCTACGAAACTGATGCTTCTGCAGGGATGGATCTAAGTGCTAATCTTTTGGAAGCCATCGTTTTAAAACCGATGGAGCGGAAACTGATACCAAGCGGTTTGTTTATTGAATTACCGGTAGGATTTGAGGCGCAGATAAGGCCTAGAAGCGGATTGGCATTGAAGCATGGTATCAGCATCCTGAATTCTCCGGGAACGATTGATGCCGATTACAGAGGAGAAATAAAGATCCTGTTGATCAATTTTTCTGATGCTGATTTTGAAATTAATAATGGTGACCGTATTGCCCAAATGATTATTTCAAGACACGAGCAGGTAAGCTGGGAGCAGGTTGAAATATTAAGCGACACGGTTCGTGGAGCAGGTGGTTATGGTCATACTGGATTGTAATGGAATGATAAAAGGGGGCATCGCTATATCGTTTTTTTTACTTTGCGCATTCTCGGTTTCCGCCCAAAAGAACAGAGCCGAAAAGACTGAGCCGGTAATTGTTATTGGGAAGACTTTAAACCAGAGAGACAGCATCCGGGTAAAGGAACTATTCTTTGATGGACTTCAGGAAAAGATCTCAACGAATTATGCTCAGGCAGCATCAAGTTTTTCGAAGGTTCTTGATTTGGATCCTGCAAATGATGCGGCATTGTATGAGCTGGCGACTATTAGTTTTGCCGATAATAAGCCGGAGGATGCTGAAAGATTGATAAGAAAAGCGGTTACAGTAAGTCCTGAAAATGAATGGTACTGGGTTTTGCTCTCCGATATATATAAAAGAACAAATAAAATTGCAGACCTGGTTTTTGTACTGGAGGAGCTATCAAGAATATCGCCCAGAAATGAGGCCTATTATTATGACAGGGCAAATGCTTTACTATTACTAAAACGTTTAGAGGATGCAGAAGCAGCCTATGATGCGATAGAAAAGAGATTTGGTTCATCAGAGGATTTGGTATCAGCCAGGCAGCGTATTCTGATGCAGCAGGGTAAATCGGCGAAGCTCAGTGATGAGCTTGAAAAACAGATTCGCTCAAAGCCTGAGGATCTGAGAAACTACATTTACCTGAGTGAGGTTTATGCGAAGGCAGGAGAAAGGCAGAAGGCCGTTGAAATATTGACCAAGGCTAAGGAAATCTCCCCGGCTAATGCGATGGTCCGGCTTGCTCTTGCCGATAATTATAAGGCACTGCGGCAGTTTGAAAACACATTTATTGAACTCAAAGTTGCTTTTGAAGATCCAAATTTGAACATCGATGAGAAGGTCAGAATCGTACTTTCCTTTTTCCCGATGTTTGCAGATATGAAAGCCAGAGCCTATGCGAATGAACTGGCATCGATCATGGTGAGGGTGCATCCTGATGAGGCTAAGGCTCATGCGGTCTATGGAGATGTCTTATTTCAGGAGCGAAAATATGAACAGGCTCAGGAATCCTACAAGAAAGCGTTGGCATTTAATGATCAGGTCTATCAGATTTGGGAGCAATTATTGCGTATTGAAGTTAGTCGTGGTGAATTTCAACAGGTAATCATCGACGGTGATCATGCCCTGAGTATTTTCCCTAACCAGGCAGCACTTTATTTATATACTGGTATAGGATATGCCCAGACTCAAAAACATGAGAAGGCAATAAGCTATTTGAAAAGTGCTTTAGATCTCGAAACTGAGGATAAGGAGATTCTTATTCAGATCCATTCGACTATGGGTGATTCATTTAATTCTCTGAAGAAATTTAAGGAATCTGATCAGGCTTACACAAAAGCACTGGAGCTTGATGCAAGAAATTCTTATGTTTTGAATAATTATGCCTATTATTTATCGTTAAGAGGGGAGAATCTGCTTGAAGCCGAAAAAATGTCAAGACGTTCAAACGAACTGGAACCTGATAATGCATCATCTGAAGATACTTATGCATGGATTTTGTTCAAATTAAAGAAATACGCCGAAGCAAGAATCTGGATTGAGAAAGCCTTGCAGCATAATTCTAAAAGTGCAGTACAAATTGAACATTACGGAGATATTTTATATTTCCTTGGAGAAAAGGATAAGGCCCTTGAACAATGGCAAAAGGCAAAAGAAATAGGACCAAGCTCTGAAACACTGGATAAAAAAATAAATGAAAAGAAATATATTGATTAATGCGGTTTACGTAATGGTGTTTTTATTTGTCTTAACTGGCTGTAAGGCTAAAAAAGTGATCTTGCCAACTCCTGCAATCCCTGAAACCCCGGCAGTTCCTGCTGAGCCGGATAATGCCAGAAAGAATAAATTGAAATCCATTAAAGAAAGTGATATGGTCTTCAATACTCTGGCTGTCAAATCAAAAGCAGTGCTAAGTATAAATGATAAAAGCAATGATGTGAATATGAATTTCCGCATCAAAAATAATGAGGTAATATGGGTTTCGATTACAGCACTTGCGGGATTAGAGGTTGCCAGAGCATTAATCACACCTGATAGTGTCAAAATCATCAATCGACTGGATAATGTTTATATCAAGAAACCATTCAGCTATATCTATGAGTTTACCAATGAACAGATCAACTTCAGGACCCTTCAGTCTATCCTCGTAGGAAACACTATTTCAGAATTCATCACCGACTCAACCGAGCTGAATATGGAGAGTGATGAAGCTAAACTGAAAAGTATTATGGGAGGATTGACTTATAATTTACGGGTTAGTTCACAGAATAAAGTGGTTTATACAAACCTGAATGATCAGCTGGCAAAACAGGAACTTACTTCGAATTACTCTGATTTCATCATGGTAAATCAGCAACAAATTCCTCATTCAGTAATCATGGATTCGAAAGTTAAAACTAAGAAGTTTCTGCTCGACCTTAAGTTTTTAAAAGTTGATCTGGATGGTCCTCTGGAACTTCCATTCAGGGTTCCTGAGCGTTTTTTGATAAAAAATTAAGTACATTTGAGAGAATGAAGCGTTTAAGGTTTATCTTTTTTCTTGTATTATTTTGTTCTGTAAGTGCTGCATTTGCACAGAGCAGTTCTGAGCTGAGAAGGCGTAAGGAGGCCTTGACAAGGGAAATAGAATCTTTGAACCAAAGCCTCAATCAGACTGCAAATAATAAAAACCTTTCCCTGAAAGAGATTCGTGCTCTTAATGCCCAGATCAGGCTGCGTGAGAAAAAGATCGGCATTATCAATTCAGAAGTTAAATTATTGGATAATCAAATCTCAGATAATACCAATACAGTTCGTTCACTTCAGTCGCAACTTCTTAAATTAAAAAAGGAATATGCAGCAATGGTCCTGTTTGCTTTTCGGAATCAGAGCTCGTACAGTAAACTCATGTTCATTTTTGCTGCTCAGAATTTCAATCAGGCTTACAAGCGCTTGAAATACCTTCAGCAATTCAGTGAATACCGCAAGAAACAGGCACAGTACATTGAAGGAACACAAAAAGAATTGAATGTTAAGATCTCTGAACTTGATCGGAATAAAAAGGAGAAAAGTGAAATTTTAACAGATCAGCAAAAAGAAAAGCGAACCCTTGGCATTCAAAAAAACAGTAAATCTAAGGTTCTTAACAATCTGACGAGTCAGGAGAAAAAGTTAAAACAGGAACTTACACTAAAGCAGAGGGAATCGGCAATTTTAAACCGTGCGATTCAGAATGCGATCAACAGGGAAATTGAAGAAGCCAGGAAACGGGCTGAGGCCGAAGCCAGGGCTGCAGCTGCCAAGGCGAAAGCAGAGAACAAGGATGCCCCTGATTATAAGCCTGTTGCAAGTGGTTCAAGT
This sequence comes from uncultured Sphingobacterium sp., assembly GCA_964356005.1. Lineage (GTDB taxonomy): Bacteria > Bacteroidota > Bacteroidia > Sphingobacteriales > Sphingobacteriaceae > Daejeonella. Next base: position 32,703 of record CAYHGN010000003.1, on the reverse strand, counting down.
ATACTCGCGGCAACCCCTGAATCTGCAAAGTTATCTTCCGATTTTCTGGGTAGTCGCGGGAGCCTTCCATGGCCTGTAACAAATGGAATGATCATTGAAGATTTTGGAAACCATACCATCGGCCGAAACGTAACAACAGAGAACAATGGGGTTGATATTAAAACTGCTCCGGGTTCAGCGGTCCGTGCTGTATTTGGTGGAGAGGTTGCTGCAGTACAGAATATTTCGGGTTCATATGCTGTTTTGATCAGACATGGCGAATATTTTACCGTATATTCGAATTTGAAGAGTGTTAATGTATCAAGAGGCCAGAAAGTTACGTTAAAACAAAATATCGGTGCGGTAATTACAGATCCGATTGATGGTACCACTGAAATTCACTTTGAAGTACGTAAAGGTGCAACGCCGATGAATCCTGCTGGCTGGCTGGCTAATTAATTTTTAAGAAAAAGGCATTTTATTGCCTATATTTGTATATTGTACTATGAATATGTTTAATTCTGTTTTATTGTTTATGAATATCGGAGGGCCGGAGATGATCCTGATATTCCTCGTTGTTCTCTTATTATTTGGGGGTAAAAAACTTCCGGAGCTTGCCCGTGGTTTGGGTAAGGGCCTCAGAGAGTTTAAAGATGCGTCTGATGGTATCAAAAGAGAGATTCATAACAATATTAATAGTGTAAATGAGGTTGCTGATCAGGTAAAATCTGAAGTTCAATCAGCTGCAGATTATGTTGATACTGAAACCTCTGCTGTAACAGGCTATCCTAATCCTGATGAGGCCGTTCTGGAGCATGGTTATGCATCACAGACGGAACTCGAGCAGGAAAATAATACTCCTGTTGCTGGATATGAGCCTGAAAATACCTTTGTTGACCCGGGGTCGGAAATTACAAATAATCCCGATGAATCGGGGCTTGAGCATACAAAAATCGCACATTAAATAAATTATTATGTCAAATTCAATTTTATTATTCGCAGGACTGGGAGCCACTGAAGTTATTTTAATTGTTGTGGTAGTTCTGTTAATGTTTGGAGGTAAGAAAATCCCTGAGCTTATGCGAGGATTGGGTAAAGGAATTAAAGAATTCAAGACTGCTCAGAGCGGTGAAGGTGAAACGCCTGCCCCTACTTCAAAAGACCAGGAGACTAAATAACAGTATCAATCTGGAACTTATTTCCTCCGGTGATATCATTGCCGGAGGAAATTCTATTAACACAATATTTGAGGCATGGAAGGCATTTCTTCTCTTTCCAAAATTCAGTCTGCTCTGGCAAAGCACGATAAAGAATTTACTTTACCTGATCTGGTAGAACATTACTTAAAATGTATCGACGAAAAGCGCGAATTAAATGCCTTCGTAGAGGTTTTTACAGATGAAGTGCGTACCGAAGCCTTGCGAATTCAGCAAAAGCTTGATTCGGGTAAGGCAGGTAAACTTGCCGGAATGGTAATTGCCATAAAAGATAATATTTGCTACAAGGATCATAAAGTCTCCGCCTGTTCCAGAATACTTGAAAATTATGTTTCACCTTTTTCTTCAACAGTTGTTGAGCGGCTTCTTGCTGAAGATGCATTAATTATTGGGCGACTCAATTGTGATGAATTTGCGATGGGGGCTTCCAATGAATCTTCCTATTATGGTCCTGTAAAGAATAATGCCGACAAAACCAAGGTTTCAGGAGGTTCCTCAGGAGGGGCTGCGGTTGCAGTCCAGGCCGGATTGTGTCTTGCAGCTTTGGGAACTGATACAGGTGGATCGGTTCGTCAGCCGGCGGCATTTTGTGGCGTTGTAGGACTGAAGCCCAGTTATGGCAGGGTTTCAAGGCATGGAATTATTTCTTATGCCTCCTCTTTTGACCAAGTTGGCCCGATCACAAATTGTGTTGAAGATGCTGCGATTCTACTTGAAATTATCGCCGGTGCAGACAATTACGATAGTACAGCCTCCCAAAGGATGGTCCCTGCTTACACTTTAGAAAATAAAGAAGTTAAAAAGGAAAAGATAGCCTATTTGTCTGAAGCACTTCATTCAACAGGCCTTGATCCTGAAGTTAGGCTTGCATTTGAAAAAAGTATAGATTCATTAAAAGCAGCCGGTCATGTAGTTGAACCTGTTTCTTTTGAATTTCTGGAATATGTTGTTCCTACCTACTATATCCTGACAATGGCTGAGGCATCCTCTAATCTGGCCCGGTACGACGGGGTACATTATGGGTACCGAAGCAAACGTGCCTTTGATCTCGAATCTACTTACAAAACTTCCCGCTCTGAAGGTTTTGGGCCTGAAGTAAAACGAAGAATTGTGCTCGGAACCTTTGTTCTTAGTGCTGGATATTATGATGCTTACTATTCAAAGGCACAAAAAGTGCGCAGATTGATTCGCGATAAGACTAATCAGATATTAGAAGTGTATGATTTTATCATGCTACCTACCGCCCCTACACCAGCCTTTAACATTGGTGAGGAAAGTGATGATCCGGTGGTAAATTACCTCGCAGATATTTTTACTGTTCAGGCTTCATTGGCAGGTATTCCAGCAATTTCATTGCCTGCAGGCAATAATTCTGCTGGTTTGCCGTTAGCAATGCAGTTTTTAGGAAGGCGATTCGGAGAAGCTGATTTGCTGGCTTTTTCAAAAAAATTCCAGAACCTTGTGAATTCATGATCAGTTTTTGGTTTCTATAGAAATGTTTTTTAATCCGGTATATATGCCGTACTCTATTTTTGAAATATGAGAAAAACTACAGTTATATTATTTTTTGCAATAATATCCCTGATACCTTCTATTCAGGCTTCAGCAAAGCAAATGCAAGATTCAGTATTTCTGAAAAATTCCTCAAAGAAAATAAGCCAAAAAGACACCCTTTTCACACCCAGTACTGTACCGGATCCAATCCTGAGTTATCAGAATCTTGTCTACAAAAACAGGCTTGAATCTGTCCAAAAAGACATTTCATTAAACTATAATGAACATGTTCAGCGCTACATCGATATTTATACCGGTAGGAAGGAACAGATCGGAAAGATGCTCGGCCTGTCTGAATATTACTTTCCTATTTTTGAAAAAGCATTGAAGGAGGCCGGTATTCCTGAGGAGCTGAAATTCCTTACCGTGGTGGAATCCGCATTAAATCCTCAGGCAGTTTCGAGATCAGGTGCGGTAGGTCCATGGCAGTTTATGTATGAAACAGCAAAAGGCTACGGACTGATCATGGATAATTATACTGATGAGCGTAAAGATCCGGTGAAGGCAAGTTATGCAGCAGCAAGATATTTGTTTGATGCTCATGCCAAAATTGGAGACTGGCTTCTTGCCATTGCTGCATTTAACTGTGGTACCGGTGCCGTAACCAGGGCCATCGCCAAATCAGGCGGAGTAGCTGATTTTTGGAAGGTTAGACCGTTTTTACCTGTTCAAACACAGAATTATGTCCCTGCCTTCATAGCGACGGTTTATTCGATGAAATTTTTCAAGGATCATGAAATTTCTGTTAAACCGCCGGGTTTCAGTATATTGACAGATGTGATCCCGGTTAATAAGAGGATATCAATCAGTAGTATAGCTGCGGCAACCGATTTGGATGTAAAGGAACTTCTTCTTCTTAATCCGTCTTTTAAAAGGGAGATCATTAACGGCTCTGCTTTAACACCGATACCACTGGTTCTTCCGGCAATTAATAATTATGCGTATACCTCATTATATGATCTTTTTAACGGGACGACTGATAGGACAGAACTCACACCAATTATTGCGGCAGTAAAAAGGACCATTCCCCTGAAAACTGAATCTTCAAAAGAAGCAAGTCCATATTTATATTACACCGTAAAACCAGGGGATACTCTTTCTGAGATTGCTGAAAAAAAGGGTTCAACTGTTAGTAAAATAAAAGCTATTAACGGACTTAAAAAGTCTTCAATAAGTGCCGGAATGCAGCTTAAAATCAATAGAAAATAGTTTCCTGATACTCAAAACTGCTTGTATTTGTTTATTACAGCCATAACGAAAAGAATTGTAATTTTGCCCAACTGACCAATTCCTAAACTTAATGAGCAAAACTAACCGTAAACAAGACGCATTGGACTACCATTCTCATGGCCGTCCCGGAAAAATACAGGTTGTTCCAACCAAACCAACTAATTCTCAACGTGATTTATCTTTGGCCTATTCACCTGGTGTAGCAGAACCTTGCCTCAGGATCGCAGAAAATAAAGAGGATGTTTATAAATATACCGCAAAGGGAAATCTCGTTGCGGTCATCAGCAATGGTTCAGCCGTACTTGGTCTGGGCGATATTGGCCCTGAAGCCGGAAAACCGGTAATGGAGGGTAAGGGCTTGCTCTTTAAAATATTTGCTGATATTGATGTGTTTGACCTTGAACTCAACACCCAAAATATTGATGAATTTGTAACTATTGTAAAAGCACTTGAGCCGACCTTTGGAGGTATTAACCTGGAGGATATTAAGGCTCCGGAGTGCTTTGAAATTGAGCGTCGTTTGAAGGAGGTAATGTCAATACCGGTTATGCACGATGATCAGCATGGAACTGCGATCATTTCTGCTGCAGCATTGATTAATGCCTGTGAATTACAGAAGAAGAAACTGGATAAAGTTAAGATTGTAGTAAATGGTGCCGGTGCAGCAGCTATTTCCTGTACTCGTTTATACGTGAGCCTTGGTGCCCGAAAAGAAAATATTGTAATGCTTGATCGCTCAGGAGTAATTCGTAGTGATCGTGCGAATCTTGAAGGTACCAAAGCCGAATTCGCCACCACCCGTAAAATTAATACACTCGCTGAGGCTGTTAAAGATTCGGATGTATTTATAGGACTTTCCTCTCCTGATGTATTAACTGCTGAAATGCTTAAAACAATGGCAAAAAATCCAATTGTTTTTGCAATGGCAAACCCTGATCCAGAGATTGCCTATGATCTGGCAATTAAAACCCGAAAAGACATTATTATGGCTACCGGCCGGTCTGATTATCCTAATCAGGTAAATAATGTTCTTGGTTTTCCGTATATATTCAGAGGGGCACTCGACGTGAGGGCCACCGGTATAAATGAAGAAATGAAAAAGGCAGCAGTATTTGCGATCGCTGAACTGGCAAAGAAAACGGTTCCTGAGTCAGTAAATCTTGCCTATAATTTAAAAAATATAAAATTCGGGAAAGAGTATATCATTCCTAAGCCTATTGACCTTCGTTTAATTACTTCAGTATCACCCGCAGTTGCCAAAGCAGCAATGGACTCAGGTATAGCACGTAAAGGTATAAAGGACTGGGAAGCCTATAGTGAAGAGTTAAAGGCCCGTCTTGGTTTGGATGACAAATTGATGCGAACGATCACGAATAAGGCTAAGAGTGCACCGAAGCGTGTTGTTTTTGCAGAGGCAGATAATTACAAGATTCTAAAAGCAGCACAAATTGTTCGTGATGAAGGTATTGCAATACCAATTTTGTTGGGGAATAAGGGCTTGATCAGCCGGATTATGCTTCAAAATGAACTGGAACTGGATGGAGTAATTATTATCGATCCGATTGAAGAACTTGAAAAAAGCAGCAAATTTGGTGATTACCTGTATAAAAAACGTCAGCGTCGTGGAATTACCTTATTTGAGGCTAAAAAACTGATGCGGGACCGAAATTATTATGGAGCAGCCATGGTGCAGTTTGGAGAGGCAGATGCCTTAATCTCCGGACTAACCAAAGATTATCCTTCAACAATTAAGCCTGCACTTCAGGTAATAGGAATTGAAGAAGGAGTTAATCGTGTTGCCGGGATGTACATGATGCTGACAAAAAAGGGTCCTGTGTTTTTTGGTGACACAACAGTAAATGAGAATCCAACTGTCGATGAACTGGTAGCCATTACAGTATTACTTGATCATTCTGTCAGGAAGTTTAACATACAGCCAAGAGTTGCGATGCTATCCTATTCAAATTTCGGGTCTAATGATGGTGCAGTCCCTGAAAAAGTGCGGCAGGCAGTAAAAATACTGCATGAAAAGCATAAAGAAATTACTGTTGATGGAGATATGCAGGCAAATTTTGCAATGAATCCTGACCTGCTTAAAGATAATTATCCATTCAGTAGTCTGGTTGGTGCTCCTGCAAATGTCTTAGTATTCCCAAATCTTGAATCAGGTAATATTGCTTATAAATTATTGCAGGAAATAGGTGGTGCTGAGGCAGTAGGCCCAATCTTGCTGGGACTGAACAAACCGGTGCATATTTTGCAACTCGGAAGTTCTGTGCGCGAGATTGTGAATATGGTTACGATAGCTGTGGTGGATGTTCAGACAAAAGAGGAGGAAAGTTCAGCGCTTGTCAATCCTGCTGTAAAAGGTATATTTAAACGGACTTTAAAAAAGGGATAGATTTTAGCCGAACACTAATTTTAAATTATTATTAATCTGAAAAGATGTACGCATATATAAATGGTAAACTGGTATTCAAGTGTCCAACCTTTGTGGTAATAGAAGCGGGTGGCATAGGTTATCATATCAATATTTCGCTTAATACTTATGCGGCACTCGAGGAGAAGGAACATTGCAAGCTTTATACCTGGCTTCATGTAAAGGAGGATGCACACACCTTATATGGTTTTTATGAAGAGGGTGAGCGACGTTTGTTTCTGCACCTCATTTCTGTTTCAGGAATCGGACCCAATACCGGCAGAATGATCTTATCTTCAATCACTCCATCTGAGATTCAGGCCGCCATCGTTAAAGGGGATGTGCCTCTGATTCAAAGAATTAAAGGCATTGGCCCAAAATCTGCTCAAAGGATGATACTCGAATTGCAGGATAAGTTAAAGAAGGAAGGGCCTGATTCATTGATTTCTATGCCTGTTCATAATACAGCTAAGGATGAAGCGTTATCTGCTTTGGTCATGTTAGGGTTTAACAAAAATATTGCTGAGAAGTCGCTTGAAAGCGCTATTAAGACATCATCAGAGAATTTATCTGTTGAAGCTTTGATAAAAATTGCCCTTAAAAGCTTATAATTATATCAATATCCTTTGAAATTGAGAAGTGCTGCTACTTTGTGCCTGAAGAGTTTTTTGTGTGTATTCCTTCTTCTGTTGGGAGGACGGGTAATGGCACAGAATACTCTTGCTGCAAAAGACTCAGTTAAACTTATTTATCCTTTTAAAGATTCCAAAACACTGCAGTTCAAACCGCAAACAGGGATAATACTCCCCAACCCATCGAATATTCAGAGAAGTGTTGAATTTGACCCGGTTTCAAAACGTTATATCATACGTGAAAAGATAGGTGAGCGCTTATATCGTGCACCCCAGTATCTTAGTATAGAAGAGTATCAGAGATATGAAAATGAGCTGATAAAGCGTAATTACTGGCGTGAACTTGCCGATTTGCCCCTTTCCGAAGCTCGCGAACCTGGGTTCATCCCTCCGGTGATGGTAAACAGTAAATCTTTTGAAAAATTATTTGGTGGAAATACGATAGAAATACGTCCTCAGGGATCCGCTGATCTCACCTTTTCTGGTCGTTTGAGCCGGAATGAAAACCCTTTGTTTAATGAACGGCAGCGCAGGCAGGGTAATTTTGATTTCGACCAGCGGATACAAATGAATGTGGTAGGCCAGATCGGTGAGAAGATGAGGATCAGCACCAATTATAACACGGAAGCCCAGTTTGATTTCGAGAATCAGGTAAAACTGGATTATACAGGCAAAGATGATGAGATTATCAGAAAGATAGAAGCCGGTAACGTGAGTCTGCCATTAAGCTCTTCACTTATCAGCGGCAGCCAGGCTCTGTTTGGGTTGAAGACTCAACTGCAATTCGGAAAATTGAATGTAACCAGCATTTTTTCTCAGCAAAAATCTCAGCAGAAGGAGATCACAATTACCAATGGTTCACAGCAAAATGAATTCAGTATTTCGGCTGATAATTATGAAACCAATAAGCATTATTTCCTGGCCCAGTATTTTAGGGATAATTACAATAAAGCCCTCGAAAATATCCCGCTTAATAGCTCCAATATTAATATTACTAAAATAGAAGTTTGGATAACTAACCGTGCAAACAGCACTGTAAATTCAAGAGATGTGCTGGGATTGCTGGATCTGGGTGAAAATAGGGTTTACAATACTTTTCAGGTTCAGGGTGGACGAGGTTTTTCGGTGCTACCTTCAGGTTTTGCCGGTCCGGGTTTCGGTCAGCAGTCAAATAATTTGCTGCAGGTTCTGCCCTCGGGAGTACGGCAGACCAATTCCAATGATGCAATTTCATTTTTTCAGGCCGCGGGAGGAGGTACAGACAATTTCGCAAAACTTACTTTTGCGAGGAACCTTACTGATAAGGAGTATATATTAAATCCGCGGTTAGGGTATATTTCCCTGAATACTCAATTAAATGCTGATGAGGTGCTAGCGGTGGCTTTTCGTTACACAATCAATGGAGTTGAATATCAGGTAGGAGAATTCTCAACTGATAATCCCGTGAACAACTCCACTCCGGAGGTTCTATATGTAAAGCTTTTAAAGAATGAAACTCTGAAAACCAGTTTGCCAACCTGGGATTTGATGATGAAGAATATTTATACTCTTGGGGCATATCAGGTTAGCCGCAATGATTTTAAACTAAATATTTTCAGGCTTGATGAGGAGACCGGTATTGAAAAACCACAAATTACTGAAGGGCAAAACACCAGTAATAAACTCTGGATACAATTAACCAATCTTGATAACCTGAACCAACAGAACGACCGCAAGCCGGATGGTTATTTCGACTTTCTTGAGGGAATCACCATTGATCCGCAAAATGGCAGAATCACATTTCCTCTGGTAGAACCTTTTGGGGCAGATCTGGCTAAACGTTTTAATCCTGTTTCTGAGCGTAATCTGATTGATAAGTATGTTTATCAGCCTCTTTATGACTCTACAAAAGTTATTGCCCAGCAATTGTTTACCAAATTGAACAGATACCAGATCAGGGGTACTTATCAGTCGCAGGGAGGTTCAGAATTTCAGCTGAATGCAATCAATATTCCATCTGGATCGGTCCAGGTAGTTGCAGGATCAATGCCATTGCAGGAAGGAGTTGATTTTACGGTCGATTATAATATTGGCGTTGTCAGAATTTTAAATTCGGCTCTTTTGAGTTCAGGGCAACCAATAAGAATCAAACTCGAAAATAATGAACTTTTTGGATTACAACAGCGTTCGCTTACCGGTACACGTTTTGATTATCGGGTAAATGATAAACTGAATCTGGGTGGAACCTTCATGAACCTGACAGAAAAACCACTCACTCAAAAAGTGAATATTGGGGAAGAAGCCATTTCTAATACGATATGGGGTATAGATGCCAGTTATAACTCTCCTTCAAGATGGCTCACACGGATGGTAGATAAGATCCCCTTCATCAATACCAAAGAGCCTTCGAGTATCACATTTAACGGAGAGTATGCCAGTCTTGTTCCCGGTCATCCAAGAGCTCTGAATTTTGCCGGAAGCAGAAACGGGGCAAGCTATCTGGACGATTTTGAGGCAAGCAGGTCGATGATCGATATAAAAAGTGCGATATCCTGGCAAATTGCCGGTACCCCACAACTTTTTCCTGAATCAAGACTCAATAATGACCTCGCCTACGGTTATAACCGGGCAAGACTTGCTTTTTATAATATTGATCCGATATTTTTCCTTACCGGAAATACACTTACCCCCGATAATATCAGAAGGGATAAGAATGAATTATCGAACCATTATGTCCGACAGGTTTTTGAGCGGGAAGTATTTCCTTTCAAAGATTCCAATACGGGGCAAGCAATCATTTTGCCAACCTTTGACCTCGCTTTTTACCCAACAATCAGGGGTCCATATAATTTTACCACCTCTGGTCTGACTTCTTTAGGTACGCTCACCAATCCGCGAAGCAGGTGGGGCGGGATATTCAGAAAATTAGAAACGAACGACTTTGAGGCTTTAAACATTGAGTTCATCGAAATGTGGATGCTTGATCCATTTATTTACAATACAACCAGTGCGGGTGGTGATCTCTATTTCAACCTGGGTAACATTACCGAAGATATCCTGAAAGATGGCAGGAAAAGTTTGGAAAATGGTTTACCAATAGATGGAAATACTTCTAAGACCGAAAGCACCATCTGGGGAAGGGTTCCAAAACTACAGCCGGTCATTCAGGCATTTGATAATAACCCAACGGCAAGACAGTTTCAGGATATAGGTATTGATGGTTTGAGCACGGAAGATGAAAGAAAACAATTCAGCTCCTTTTTGAATCAGGTGAAGGCAAGTATCAATCCGCAGGCGGCAATTGCCATTGAAAGCGATCCTGCATCAGATGATTTTCAATATTACAGGGGATCAAACCTTGATCAGGCCAATGCCGGTATTCTGAAGAGGTATGAAAAGTATAATAATACTGAAGGGAACTCAAAAACTGCCCAGCAATCACTTGATCAGACAGGAATTGAGAACACTGCTGCAACATCTTTTCCGGATGGTGAGGATATTAACCGGGACAACAATTCCACACAGGCAGATGAGTATTTTCAGTACAAGGTCTCCATTCGGCCTCAGGATCTGCTTACTGTAGGAACAAATTATGTTTCAGACATCGTTCCCGCAACGGTGAGGCTTGCGAATGGAACGCAGGAAACGGTTAGGTGGATTCAGTTTAAAATTCCGATTGCAGAATATCTCCAAAAAGTTGGGAATATTGAAGATTTTAAATCGATCCGCTTTATCAGGATGTTTATGACCGAGTTTGCTGACACTACGATAATGCGTCTGGCGAAATTACAATTGGTCAGGGGAGAGTGGAGAAGGTACAATTCTGAGAATAACCCATCCAAGGTTCTTGCTGATCCTTCACTGATTAATCCCGGTCTAGACAATTCAATAATTGATGTCAGTGCTGTTAATATAGAGGAGAATGGCAAACGTACCCCGATTCCATATGTACTTCCTCCGGGAATTACCAGAGAGATAGATTTTACAAATTTCAGGGGAGAGTCCCGTCAGAATGAACAATCGCTGGCCTTGAGTGTAAGAAATCTTCGGGATGGGTATGGACGTGCAGCATTCAGGACTACAATGAATGATTTCCGTTCTTATAAGCGACTGGAAATGTTCATTCATGCTGAAGGAGATCAGGTCAGGGATAACGACCTTAGAGCTTTCCTCCGCGTAGGTACCGATAATCAGGATAATTATTATGATTATGAGATTCCTTTAAAAATTACCAGTCCGGGTACCAGTGCCCCAAGCCTGATATGGCCTGATCAGAATAAAATGGATGTGGAATTGAGATTGTTTCTGGAAGCGAAAGCAGCCCGGAACAAAGCTATTTTTAACGGACAAGCTTGGCCGATCAATCGCCCTTATATTTATCAGGATGGACAGAATATAATCACCGTGAAAGGGCAGCCGGATTTGAGCAAGGTTCGGGTTTATATGCTGGGGGTTCGCAATCCCTTGCGGAATTTAGCTAGCCCGGGTCTGGATGACGGACTTGATAAATCGGCTCAAATCTGGTTTAATGAGATGCGGCTTACCGATTTTGATGAACGCGGAGGCTGGGCTGCCACTGCCAGGATGAACGCAAGACTTGCAGATTTTGCAGACGTAACGATCTCAGGTAGCAAAAGTACCATCGGCTTTGGTTCTATAGATCGTAGGGTAAGTGAGCGAAACAGGGAAAATGATGTGCTTTTTGATCTTTCCGGCAATGTTGAACTCGGAAAATTTTTCCCTGAACGTACCGGATTAAAAGTACCGATGTACGTCAACTTTTCAAAACAGGTGGCATCACCACAATATGACCCAAGAATACAGGATACCGAATTTAAAACTACCCTCGAGAACTCTTCGAAAGAAGTTCGGGATTCATTGAAATTCATTACCGAGGATTATACTGCAAGGAAGAGTATCAATTTTACTGATGTCCGTAAGATCAAAACCAATCCTGAAAGTAAAACCCGCCTTTGGGACATTGAAAATCTTAGCGCCAGTTATGCATTTAATGAGTTTAATCACCGGGATTTTATTAACGAGAGCACGATACAGAAGACCTATCGTGCGGGATTGCAGTATAATTATTCGAAACAAGCCAAAAGCATTGCTCCTTTTGAGAAACTGATCAAATCGAAGAATCTTTCATTGGTCAGGGACTTTAATTTCAGTCTTTTACCATCTATTTTGAATTTCCGTATAGATGTTGACCGATTATATTCAGAAAATACGTTAAGGGATAATGACCCTAATAACTTCCTGCCAATCAATACTAACTTCAATAAAAATTTCCAGATGTCACGTCTATATGGCATCAGCTGGAATCTGACCCGTTCAATGCAGATAGATTTCAATGCAACTAATTATTCTATTATTGATGAGCCTGAGGGGAGAATCAACGGACTTAAACGGGATACACTCTGGCAAAATCTTATGAAGCTGGGCCGGACAACAGATTACGGTCACACGATGAACCTGACCTATAATGTTCCTATAAATAAAATTCCGGGGCTGGACTGGATTACACTCGCAGCCCGTTATGGTTCGGGTTTTAACTGGCAAACAGAACCCTTGTTAACAATGAATGATCCAAGGATTAATGTGGGAAACACGATTCAGAATTCACGCACAATCCAACTTAACCCTACCTTAAGTATGGTTGCATTGTATAATAAATTCGGTTTTGTTCGAAGTATGAATCAGGCTGATAAAAGTAAAGCAGCGGGCTTCCTGATTAATCTGATAACCAGTCTTAAAAATATCAGCGGGGCATATACTAAAACAGAGGGAACCTTTCTTCCCGGATATCTTCCAAAAACAAGTTTCATTGGACAGGATCTTAGTTTAAATGCTCCTGGATATGATTTTCTTTTTGGGGGACAGCAGGATATCAGGACTCGTTCACTTAATAATGGTTGGATAACCCGTGATTCATTGCTGAACCAATTATACATCAATACCATCAAAGAAGATATGAGCTTCAGGGGGTTGATTGAGCCAATCCGCGACCTCCGTATTGAATTGACCGCCACTAAAGGCCAGAGTTTTAATTATTCAACAAATTTCAAATTCCTTCCTTCAAGTAACAGCTTCGAGAATTTGAGTCCGGTTACCACCGGAGACTTTAATATTTCCTTTTTCTCGATGAAAACCGCCTTTAGTAAGGAGAATAAATTAAATAACTCTTCGCGACTGTTCCAGCAATTTCAGGAGAACAGAGCTATAATCTCTCAGAGGCTGGGTGCACAGAATCCCAATTCCACAGGTTCAACCGGAGGATTTGCTGATGGTTATGGCAAAAGCTCACAGGATGTTTTGATAGCCTCATTCATTGCAGCCTATACCGGCAAGGATGCTAATAGCATTTCTCTTAACCGCTTCCCGAAAGTGCCAATTCCTAACTGGAGGCTCAGCTATAACGGATTGACGAAATACTCTTTCTTCAATGAAATCTTTACATCTGTTGATATTAATCATGCTTACCGATCAACCTATAGTGTGAACGGATTTAACTCGCTGGTACGTTACCAGGAATCAAATGGTGCAGTTAATGTGAAAGATGCCAGCGGAAACTTCCTGCCATTTTATCAGTTTTCACAAGTTACCTTGTTTGAGCAGTTCCTGCCATTATTTGGCGTGGATGTCAGACTGAAGAATAATATGACCCTGAATCTGGAATACCGTAAATCAAGAGCCCTGAGTTTTAGTCTTTCGAACAGTCAGCTGGCACAACAGAAAGAAGACGGAGCAGTTTTTGGTTTGGGCTACCGAACCACCAAGTTCCGTTTCCCATTCGGCTTGTTCAAGTCCCTGAAACTGGATAATGACATGAATTTTAAAATGGATTTCGCTTTAACCGACCGTAAACTGGTGATTTACCGTGCAGATGTGGAAGACGCAGAGGTCTCGTCAGGAGCAAAAAATATTACTGCCCGGCCATCAATAGATTATGTGCTAAACCAAAGGTTCACAATGAGGTTGTTCTATGATGGCAATATCACCAAACCCTATACCTCTCAGACCTTTAATACCTCATTTAACAATTTTGGGGTTAATTTAAGGTTCAACCTTTGAGAAGTTTTGAACTAAGTTTTGCACACACTTTTCCATCCTTTCTAATTCTGATTATTATATTGATTAGCTAGTAAAATCTATTCAATTGTTCATGAGTCCCCTCAGGTTCTTTGAGTTACCGCCTTTGCGAGAACCGATAGATATCGGTTGAAAAGCGTTTTTGACGTATTTTGGAGAATTAAGCCTACGTTGATATGAAAGTATAAGATGCTTGCAGGAGGTTCCTGCTTTCGCAGGAATGACAAACATTGATGTTGGGGGAGGGGTGAGGAGATTCCAGCCTTCGCTGGAATCGCAGTGCTGAACTGTATGATAAATGATATTCCCTTTTGCACATTTTTTGTTTTTTGGCAGTTCGGAAATATTATGTTTATATGCTTAAAAAACATATTATCATGGTTTTTAGATTGTTTGACTAACAAACATCTACAGAAGTGTGTTCTAGCATAACCCTGAAGGGATGATCTTGCCGCGTGTTGGTTCGTTAAATTAGCACTAAACTGACCGATTCCAGCGAAGGCTGGAATCTCCCTTTACCTTTCTAACGATTTGTCATTCCAGCGAAAGCTGGAACCCCCTTCCCAATTCGTAATTCTGATAAATGCTGGAACTCCTTTCCCAATTTGTAATTTATAGTAAAAGCTGGAACCTCCCGATCCTTAAATAATAACATCGAGCACAGGAGAGTCCTTCTCTTAATTTATAATTTATGAGAATTGCACACCCAGCATCCTACAAGGATTCAATTAACAATTGCAAGTCTGCAATTCTTAGAGTATTTTTGCAAAAACTAAAACCAAGACACAATGAATTTTCCGGCAGAATTAAAATACACCAAAGATCACGAATGGGTACGCGTTGAAGGTAATCATGCATATGTAGGTATTACAGAATTTGCACAGCATGAACTGGGTGATATCGTGTACGTTGATATCAATTCTCTGGGTAAAGAGGTAGCTCGTGAAGATGTGTTTGGAACAGTTGAGGCTGTAAAAACAGTTTCAGACCTGTTTATGCCACTAACAGGCAGGGTTCTTGAAATCAATAAAAAATTGGATGCAAAACCTGAACTGGTCAACAGTGATCCTTACGGTGATGGTTGGATGGTTAAGATTGAGCTTACAGACACAGCTCAGGTTGACGATTTATTATCATCCGGAGATTACAAAACACAGATCGGGGTTTAATGTATAAATCCTTACGATATCAGTATCTTTCAATTCTTTGGGCAATTTTTGTAGTTATACTTTGCGAGATGCCCCCGCTTGGTGCTGATAAAGTTGGTTTGACTTTTTTTGAGGGCTTCGATAAATTAGCCCATACAGTTTTTTTTTTCGTACTGACAGTATTTTTATTTTATGGCAAAATCAGACAACAGGCAAGTTACTCCTACCGCCCGATGACAATCCTCAAAATTTTGGGTATCACACTGTTTTTAGGTGCAGGTATAGAGATTTTGCAACTCGAGATTTTCACTTACCGGTCTGCTGAATGGTGGGATTTATTTGCAGATATGACCGGGGTTGGAATGGGTATCTTTAGCTATATATTCTTACATAGAGTTCGCTTCAATGAAAAACTGCTTTAAAATTGCCTTTCTGCTCGTTTTCTTAAGTCTGAGTTCCTGCAGTGTATTTAAAAAGGGTTGCAATTGTCCAAAATTCAACCGTGCTCCTGCTCCCTCCGGAATGCCTCTTCAGCGATAATATCTAATTATTTTGTAAAATCAATTTTCTTATTTGGAATTAATTTAAATAAGTATTATTTTTGATCAGATTATAACAGGGATATGAAGCTTTCACAATTAATACCGGGGCAAACAGGGATTATCAAAGAATTTACAGATCTTGAAATGTCTGTTAAGTTGATGGAAATGGGATGTTTACCGGGTGAATCTATCGTTGTTGAGCGTTTAGCTCCCCTAGGCGATCCGATGGCTATCAGGGTTTCTGGTTATCAGTTAACACTGAGGAAAAAGGAAGCTTCGACCATTATCATGCAATAATCTCCAGGTGAACGGCGATTTAAAAATTGCATTAGTTGGAAACCCTAATTCCGGAAAATCTACACTATTTAATGTTCTAACTGGTTTAAACCAAAAGATTGGTAATTTTCCGGGAGTAACTGTCGAGAAGAAGACAGGATATTGCAAACTCCCCGACCAGCGAACTGCTCAAATCACAGATCTTCCCGGCACCTACAGTTTTTATCCCAAAAGTAGGGATGAGCGTATTGTGCTTGATGCGCTTAGCGATAAAAGTGGGACTGACTTTCCCGATTTGATCATTTTTGTCGCGGATGCATCCAATCTTAAAAGAAATTTACTGCTATTTTCTCAGATCGCAGATCTGAATATTCCCATCATTATCGCCCTGAATATGATGGATCTGGCTACACGCTCAGGAATTGAAATTTCTGTGGATGAGCTGGCGCTTAAGCTTGGAGTTCAGGTTATTCCTGTCTCAGCCCGTAAGCAGGAAGGAATTGACCGTCTGAAGCAGGCAATACTGAATAATAGTTCTATTCCTCTTCAGTTGCCTTCTATTGAGGTTGAAAGCATTGCACCCGGGTTGATTAATTCGATTCAGAATGAGTTGAAGATTGAAAAGCCATATACGGCATTACAGATTGCTCATCAATATGAACATCTGACTTTTTTATCTGAAAAGGACAGGCAGAAAGTCGCAGAGCTCAATAAGGAATTCGATTTTCATTCACAAAAAGCGCAAGCCAGCGAGACTATTGCCCGGTATAATTTCCTCAATGATGTGCTTTTCGACACTGTGAAGATTCATTCTGATCCCAAACAGGAGACAATGAGTAATCGAATCGATAAGGTTCTTACCCATCAGATATTTGGCTTCGTCATCTTTTTTGCGATCTTATTCATGATATTTCAGGCCATATTCTCATGGTCTGAATATCCTATGTCATTGATTGAGGGCCTGTTTCTTTGGTTAACAGAATTAAGTCTGCAAATCCTGCCTCCGGGAGTATTTACCGATCTGCTGGTGAATGGTGTACTCGCCGGATTAAGCGGTGTTGTAATTTTTATTCCGCAGATTGCAATTTTATTCGCCTGTATCTCCATTCTGGAGGATACCGGATACATGTCGAGGGTTACTTTCATGATGGATAAGATCATGAGAAAAGTGGGTCTGAGTGGTAAATCTATTGTTCCTTTGATCGGTGGATTTGCCTGTGCTGTGCCTTCGATTATGAGTGCCCGGAATATTGAGAGTTGGAAAGACCGCATGATTACGATTATGGTGACTCCATTAATTGCCTGCTCTGCACGTCTGCCGGTATATACCTTATTAATATCACTTGTAGTACCTGATGATAAGGTTTGGGGATTTATTAATATGCAGGGACTAGCATTGATGTCCTTATATCTTTTAAGTATAGTGAGCGCAATTTTAGTGGCCTGGGCCATGAAATACATGATCCGCGCCCGCGAACGAGGATACTTCATCATGGAGCTTCCGGTTTATCGGATGCCACGGTGGAATAATGTCCTTTTAACCATGTACCGCAGTGTGAAGGCTTTTGTCATTGAAGCCGGGAAAGTCATTATTGCAGTATCCATTATTTTATGGGTGCTTTCATCTTACGGACCAGCAGATCGTTTTGATAAAATTGAGGGCAAATACAAGGAAGTATCAGTGAGAAAACAGCTTCCTCCCGAAGAAATTGATCGTTTGATTGCTTCAGAAAAGCTTGAGAACTCTTATGCAGGAATTTTGGGTAAATCCATTGAACCGGTTATCCGCCCGCTGGGCTTTGACTGGAAGATCGGCATCGCATTGATTACCTCCTTTGCTGCACGTGAGGTATTTGTAGGTACAATGGCTACTATTTATAGTGTAGAAGCCGACGATTCCCATCTGGAATCTGTACGTGAGAAAATGGCTTCCGCCCGTAATCCGGAAACCGGATTACCTGTATTTTCTACCGCCGTGGCCTTTTCACTGATGATGTTTTACGCTTTCTCTATGCAATGTATCAGCACTATTGCCGTGGTTTACCGTGAAACCAAAGGCTGGAGATGGCCTATAATTCAAATTGTGTACATGACCACTTTGGCTTATCTTGCAAGTCTGTTAGTATACCAGCTTCTAAAATAACATTGGATAAGATTGCAGTTCTGAATAATTACCTTCCACCCGGCGCAGCGCCTGTCATCGCGCGCTGGATAGATTATTTTGAATGTGAGTTTAAAGTCTCCAGAAACCGGAGTACCAAGCATGGAGATTATCGCCACCCTTTCAAAAATGCAGGACACCGGATTTCGGTTAATTATAACCTCAATCCCTATGCCTTCCTCATTACTACAGTTCATGAATTTGCACATTTGTTGACCTGGAATGAATACAAGCGGAAAGCAAAGCCTCATGGTCAAGAATGGAAAAATAATTTCAAGCGAATGATGAAGCCCTTTTTTGAGCAATTCATCTTCCCGCCGGATATTAATCATGCTATCCAGAATTACCTCGAAAACCCAGCTGCTTCCAGCTGTGTTGATCTCAAACTCTATCGGGTACTGAAACAATACGACAATAAACCTGAGCATATTGTTTGCGTAGAAAAGCTTGCAATGAAAACTCTGTTCTCATTGCCCGACGGACGTGTCTTCCGAAAAGAAGCTCTTGTTAGAAAACGCTACCGCTGCGTCGAAATTAAAACCGGTGCGGTGTATCTGTTCAATGCACTTTCTGAGGTAACGGTTGTTGAGCCTAAGCTTTAAGCTGAAAGCTAAAAGGCTAAAGCTGATAGTTGAGAATTGAGAATTGAGAGTGGAGAGTTAAGTATTCAATCCTGTAGGCAGGTAGCATTTAAGTTGGAAGGGAAAAATTTTGTAGAAGGCTATGGAGAAAGTTATAGCCAAAATGATAGATTCTTTTTCAAATACCCTGACTCTCTGAACTTCGATAGTTCTTTTAAATTAAATCATTTACTTTTATGGGTTAATGTATATAAAAATGTTTACTAAAGTATAATAATGTCAATATATTTGTTTACTTTTAGTAATATATTTTGTTTATTATGAGAACAAAAAGAAAACTATTGGTTGAGCAACTGGATAGAAAGCTTAAACCATTTTCAGATACTTCAAATATAATTATACCTGATCGGGGCTGGATTAACACAATCAGAGTAACTCTGAATATGACATTAGAGCAATTGGGAAGCAAGCTTAAAATGACCAGACAGGGAGCAAAAAAAGTTGAGGAGAGTGAGTCATCAAGGACAATATCTATAAAATCATTAATGGAGATTGGAGAAGTTCTGGAAATGAAATTTGTTTATGGTTTTGTCCCTAAGCACGGATCAGTGCAAAAACTGATCAGTTACAAAGCCAAGGCTCTTGCTGAAAAAATAGTTCTAAGAACGAGTCAAAATATGAAGCTGGAGAATCAGGGAAACAATGATGAACAAATTAAACGGGCTATTAGGGATTTGGCAGATGAATTAAAAAGAGAGATGAGTAAATCTTTATGGGATTAAAAATTGCTTTTAAAGATGGCCAAACACCCCTTAGTGAAGAGGAGAAGGAAGGGTTGTTACTGAGAACGATCACTACACATGCTGATTTGGATGAGCATGAGCAATTAAATATTGAAAAGGCTGTTGAGTGGACAATTAAAACCAAATTTGGAAAAGAGCAGATACTGACAGAGAAATTTATAAAAATGCTCCATAAAAAGATGCTCGGTGATGTTTGGTCATGGGCAGGGGAGTTCAGAAGATCTGAAAGGAATTTGGGAGTTAAATGGATATTAATTGGAACAGAACTGAAATCCTTACTGGACGATACCAGCTTTTGGATTGATAAAAAAACCTATCCGGTTGAAGAAATATCTATTCGCTTCAAACATCGTCTGGTTAATATCCATTGTTTTCCAAACGGAAATGGGAGACATTCCAGAATGATGGCGGATATTATAATGGAAAACATATTTTCTGAAAATCCTTTTTCCTGGAGTCAATCCAAAATGAACAGGCCAGATCAGACCAGAAAAAATTATATTAATGCGTTAAAAGAAGCCGACAGGGGAAATATCCGGGATTTGCTGAATTTTGCAAAAAGCTAATAATGTGTGATTTTGATTGTTTGATATTGTGCAAATTCTGAAAATTCCAAAAGTATCAGATAGTAAATTGGATTGCTTTATCGAATAAAAGTATCAGACACTAAATGTAATATGTATTATTTTTATTTCAAGATAGGGTATTCGGTTTCCTGAGCCCTAATGGCAATATGACCACTCTTTAAATTAGATAAAATACCTCTCAGTTTAAAGAAAATTACTTATTATAGTCAAATATTAGTGATTCAGGCCTTTCTTATTAGACTGAAGCCTTTTAGGCCGGAATTAAAACGGTTTACATCATTTGTAACGACATGGATACCCGGCTTTTGCCCGGAATAAAACGAATAAGCATTATTTAAAATAGATAGATGAATAGAAGAGAAGCAGTCAGGAGGGCTACCTTTTTATTAGGTGGCGCAATTACTTTTTCAGGCTTTGGAGCATTTGCCGAGGTACTGAGCCCTGTGACGGGGAATGGTATTGAATCAAAATCAATAGCTTCACAGGAATCGTTAATTGCAGAAATTGCAGATACGATTATCCCGGATACAAAAGGAGTTCCCGGAGCCAAAGCCGCAGGTTTGGGTCCCTTCATTGTCATGATGATTCAGGATTGTTATACCCCGGATATTCAAAAGCTTTTTGCAAATGGTTTAATGAAAGTAGACGAGGTTTCACAAAGCCAGTATAACAAACCATTTACTTCTTTAACTATCGGGGAGCGTGAATCGATTTTTAAATTCTTTAAAGCTGAAGCCCAGGCACTGATTAAAGCAGGGAATACACCTTCGCAATTTTTTAATCTGATGTACGAACTTACCTGCCTCGGGTATTATACCTCAGAAATTGGAGCGACACAAGCTTTGAGGTATGTTCATATACCAGGCAAATATGAAGCCTGTATTTCATTGCAGCCCGGACAAAAAGCATGGGCTACCTAATAATTGATTAACAGAATATTGAATTAGATACATGAATATTAATATAAAAGCAGAGAAGCAGAATACCTACGATGCAATAGTAGTTGGTTCGGGTATTAGCGGTGGTTGGGCAGCAAAAGAATTGACGGAGAAAGGATTGAAAGTATTAATGCTGGAGCGTGGCCGTAATGTGGAGCATGTGAAGGATTATGATACGGCTTTAATGAAACCCTGGGAATTCAAACACCGGGGTAAGATTACTCCCGAGGAGCGCAGTCGCCATCTGGTACAAACCCGTGCCGGTCAGTACAGCGAATTTAATGCAAAGTTTTGGGTAGACGATGTTGATTGTCCTTATACTGAAGTTAAACGATTTGATTGGTATCGTGGCTATCATGTTGGTGGAAGATCCCTTACCTGGGGACGGGGTTGTCTCCGCTTAAGTGAAATGGATTTTTCGGCCAATGCCAAGGATGGATATGGTGTTGACTGGCCTGTACGTTATAAGGATATTTCACCATGGTATGATTATGTGGAGCGCTTTGCCGGTATCAGCGGACAAAACGAGGGGCTTGCTCAATTGCCTGATGGTATATTTCTTCCACCTTTCGAGATGAACTGTGTCGAGAAAGCAGTGAAAGAACGAATCGAAAAACATTATAACAAAGAGCGGATGATGACTGTTTACCGGATGGCTAATCTAACGGTTCCACACAATGGTCGGGGTAACTGTCAGAATAGAAATCTTTGCAGTCGTGGATGTCCCTTTGGTGCTTATTTCAGTACACAATCAGCGACACTGCCGGCAGCGATGGCCACTGGTAACCTGACTCTTCGTCCGTATTCCATTGTTAGTGAGGTGCTTTATGATAAAGAAACCAGGAAAGCAAAGGGAGTTATGGTGATTGATTCAGAGACCAATGAGCATATAGAATATTCTGCAAAGATAATCTTCATGAACGCCTCCACTCTGGGTACCACGCAAATCCTGTTGAACTCAACTTCAGATACCTTTCCAGATGGATTGGGTAATAGCAGTGGGCATCTCGGGCATAACCTCATGGACCATCACTTTCAAATTGGAGCGTCAGGAAGGGCCGAAGGCTTTGATGACAAATACTATTATGGTCGGCGCCCAATCGGTGTCTATATTCCACGTTACCGCAACCTTGGCGATAAACCGGAGCGTGATTATTTGCGGGGCTTCCACTACGGTGGAGGTGCAAGCCGCACAGGATGGCAAAGAGCTATTCCTGAAATGGGTTTTGGTCAGGACTTTAAAGAGGATATGACAGAACCGGGACCATGGACCATGGGACTGGGATCTTTCGGTGAACATTTACCGGAATTTAAAAACCGTGCTTTTCTTGATAGAACAAAGAAGGACAAATGGGGACTTCCATTGCTTGCAGTAGATTGTGAGTTTGGTGAGAATGAAAGGAAAATGAGAATTGATATGAGAAACGATGCAGCTGAGATACTTGAAGCTGCCGGAATGAAAGATATTCAGTCGTTCGACAGACCAGCAATACCTGGAATGGCAATTCACGAGATGGGTACCGCACGCATGGGGCATGATCCCAAAACTTCAGTCCTGAACAAATGGAATCAGATGCATGATGTGAAAAATGTATTCGTTACCGATGGAGCATTTATGACTTCAAATGCCTGTCAGAATCCATCACTCACTTATATGGCTTTCACCGCAAGGGCTTGTGATCATGCAGTGAGTGAATTAAAGAAGGGAAATTTGTAAACGCTGACAGGGTTCAAAACCCTGTCAGCGTTTATTCCACAAAGGCTTTTGATCATGTGATATTGGGAACTTGTAAATAACAATTAATATAAACCGTAAAAATATCGTTGCGGATGATTTGTTCTGAACCACATAGATACATAGCTCTGTTTTAGTTCAAAAAATTAATACCTATGTTTCTATGTGGTTAAAAAAAACCTTACACAAATTATAAAACCTATTCACTAACAACAATAAATTGATAGATATATAATATGCAAAATCAATTAAAACCAGTACGTGTCCTTGTTTTAGGTTGTGGAAACATGGGCGCTTCTCATGCCATGGCTTATCATACAAATCCAGGATTTGAGGTCGTTGGACTTGTATCCCGGGGCAAATCAAAAGAAGTATTGAATGCCAGAATGGGGAATAAGTATCCCTTATTTAACGATATGGATGAGGCAATGGAAGCAACAAAACCGGATGCGGTTTGCATTTCTACTTATCCTGATACTCATGAGAAATATGCCGTTCAGGCTTTTGAAGCAGGCTGTCATGTCTTCATCGAAAAGCCTGTTGCCGATTCTGTGGAAGGTGCAGAACGGGTAGTTGCAGCCTCGAAAAAAGCAAATAAAAAGCTAGTGGTAGGTTATATCCTGCGCCATCATCCATCATGGGAGAAATTTATTGAACTGACCGCAGAATTGGGTAAACCATTGGTTATGAGAATGAATCTGAACCAGCAGAGTGATGGTGCCATGTGGACACTTCATCGAAATTTAATGAGCACCCTGAGTCCGATCGTGGATTGCGGGGTTCATTATATTGATGTGATGTGTCAGATGACCCGTTCCAAACCAGTACAGGTATATGCCATCGGTGCAAGATTAACTGAGGATATTCCTGCAGGTAATTATAATTATGGACAGTTGCAGATCCGTTTTGAGGATGGCTCTGTGGGATGGTATGAAGCAGGCTGGGGACCAATGATCAGTGAAACGGCCTATTTTGTTAAGGATGTATTTGGTCCGAAAGGCTCAGTATCCATAGTAGCTAAAAATGCCGGTGGCGCAGGCAAATCATCATCCATTGAATCACATTCCAAAACAGAGTCAATACTTTTTCATCATGCAGATCTTGACAAGGATGAACTGTTCGCAAAGGAAGATATCGTGATCAATCTGGAAGACGAGCCGGATCATCAGGAACTTTGTAACCGGGAGCAAAGATATTTCCTGAAATCAATCGTAGAAGACCTCGATCTGACTGCTCATGCTGAAGATGCAGTGAATAGTTTACGAATTGCATTTGCATGCGATGAATCAGTCAAAACCGGTAAAGTAGTTCCCTTAATTTAATTAGGAACTCTATTTAGAGTCAATGAATGGCCAGTAAATATTTATAAAAAGTGTATGTCAATCAAAACTAATGAAATCCCTGTAGGTGTTATCGGCCTGGGTCTGATGGGTTGTAGTATAACCACATGCCTGTTAATGGCAGGTCATCCGGTGGTGGCAATCGCTCCGATCAGTATAGACATGACCACCGCCGAATCGCGTATCCATAAACATTTTGTGAAGGCAAAAGAAGAAGGAATGGTAAGTGAAGATCCGGAATTCTACTTTAAAAATTTGCTTATTACCGAAGATTACGGAGCCTTGAAGCCATGTAAGCTGGCTATAGAATGTACCCTTGAAAGTGAAGAGATTAAAAAGGTAGTCTATGGTAAGATTGAAGCTGTTATTGATGAAGATGCCCTGATGACAAGCAATACTTCAGCTATTCCGATTAGTATCTTGCAGAAAATGACAAAGCATCCTGCACGCTTCTTCGGATTACATTGGGCTGAGCCTTCACATACGACTCGGTTTTTAGAAATAATTTGTGGGGATGAAAGTGATATTGTTAGGGGTGAATACCTCTATGAACTTTCCAATTACTGGAACAAGGAAGCGACTCTGGTTCGAAAGGACATCCGCGGTTTTATCGGCAATCGTTTAATGTATGCAATGTACCGTGAGGCTTTTTATCTGGTTGAAAACGGGTACGCAACTGTTGAAGACGTTGACAGGGCATGCCGGAATAATACCGGCTACTGGATGACTCTTGTAGGTGTTTTCGGATGGATGGACCTTACCGGTGTGCCTGCCTATCATAATGTGATGAAGGATCTTAATCCGACCCTTTGCAATGATACCCATGTACCTAAGCTGATTGATGATATTGTGAAAGCAGGCGGAAAAGGAGTTGCCAATGGACATGGTTTTTATAATTATACCCCCGAAGAATCCAAATTGTGGGAAGAGACCTTTGCAGATTTCAATTATGAGATCAGGAACCTGGCGATGAAATATCCTTTTGATATCGTTAAAAGAAAGCTGGCTAAACTGAAAGAAGAAAAAGATGCTAAGGATAGTTAATATGAAAACTCTTTCTGTTCCTTATATCCATGCAGATAACATTCATGCTGTAGACGAAATTTCGGCGAAGCTGGATCATGTTCATCAGGAATTAATTAATATTACACCCTGGGCAGCATATCCTTACAAGCCTGAGCTTGCTTTTGCGATGGCTTATGGAGATCAGGGGGTATTTCTGAAGTTTTACGTTGAAGAAAAGCATATCCGGGCTATTTATTCCGAGCCAAATGATCCGGTTTATAAGGACAGTTGCGTAGAGTTTTTCGTCTCTTTTGGAGATGAAAAGGAATACTATAATTTTGAGTTTAATTGTGCAGGCACCTGCCTTCTAAGCTTTGGTGAAGAAAGATCCAACCGAAGTATGTTGGGTGATGAGCTGATCAAAACAATTAGCACACGCAGTTCGATCAAGCCTGCCAATAGTAAAGATTCAAATATCGGATGGGAGTTAACCCTTTCCATACCATTCAGCGCTTTTCAATATCATAATCTCCAATCTCTGAAAGGAAAAAATTGCCGTGCTAATTTTTATAAATGTGGGGACGATCTTCCTGAACCGCATTTTGTGGTATGGAATAACATCGAAACTGAGGAGCCGGATTATCATCGACCAGAATTTTTCGGTTCAATACAATTCAATTAACAAATTATTAAAAATATTAATCATTAAGAAAATGGAAAAAATAGAAATTCAACACCCGGATAAGG
Organism: uncultured Sphingobacterium sp.; assembly: GCA_964356005.1. GTDB lineage: Bacteria > Bacteroidota > Bacteroidia > Sphingobacteriales > Sphingobacteriaceae > Daejeonella. The sequence goes on along the minus strand of CAYHGN010000003.1, from coordinate 6,738 downwards.
CAGATAAAAGTTTTACTACAGGTGCGTACTCATCAGGGGTTTTGGCGGCGGGCGACTGGTTGTTTGTAAGCGGACAGGCTGCAGTAGATTTTACAACAAGTACTTTCGTTTTGGGTACTATTGAGGAGGAAACACACTTGACTATTCACAACGTCAAGCGTATTTGTGAAGCAGCCGGATTTACTCTGGATGATATTGTGAAATGTACGGTTCACTTAAGTGATATTAAAGATTTTGATCGCTACAATGCGGTTTATGCGACTTATTTTACAAAGGTCAAGCCGGCACGTACAACTGTTCAATCAGGTTTAGGCCATGGTATTAAAGTGGAGATTGATGCGATCGCATTTCGTCAGGGTAAAAAGTAGTATTGCTAAAAGAAATGACTGAAGAATCAATATTTATTTTTGATTGCCATCTCGATCTGTCGATGAATGCGATTGAATGGAACCGGGATCTTAAAAAATCTGTTTATGAGATCCGAAAGTGTGAGATGGGTATGACAGATAGACTTGATCGTGGTCTTGGAACGGTGGCATTGCCTGAATTGCGTAAGGGTAAGATTGGCCTGGTGGTTGCAACTCAGATTGCCCGTTATGTAGAACGGGGTAGTCTTATTCCGGGTTGGAATTCACCTGAAATTGCATGGGGAATATCACAGGCTCAGTTAGCCTGGTACCGGGCGATGGAAGATCAGGGTGAAATGGTGCAGATCACTAACCTGACTCAGATGGAGGCTCATCTGGCACTTTGGTTTGATAAAACCATTCCCGACAATGGGAAACCTGTGGGATATATTCTCAGTCTTGAAGGTGCAGATTCCTTTGTCAATATATCTTATCTTGAAAAGGCTTATGCCTATGGCCTTAGGGCTTGTGGTCCGGCACATTATGGTCCGGGAAGGTATGCTGCAGGAACAGGCAGAACGGAAGGGCTTACTGCCGCCGGGAAAGAGTTGGTTGCAGAAATGGATAATTTGAATATGATCCTGGATGTAACTCATCTCACTGATAAAGGCTTCGATGAGGCATTATCCATGTACAAAGGTCCGATATGGGCAAGCCATCATAATTGTCGTAAGTTAGTTGACAACCAAAGACAGTTAACAGATGACCAGATTAAGGTTCTGATAGAGAGAGAGTCTGTGATCGGAGGGGTTTTCGATACCTGGATGCTTACCGATAATTGGGTGCGCGGAAAAGATGATCCTAAAGATAGAAATGTACACCTCGAGCTGATCGTAGATCATTATGATCATATCTGCCAGCTTGCAGGAAATAGCCTGAACGTTGCGATTGGAAGTGATCTGGATGGTGCTTATGGCAAGGAACAATCACCTTATGATCTGGAAGACATATCTGATTTGCAAAAGCTGAACGGCATGTTAAAGCGCAGAGGATATTCAGCCGAAGATATTGAGAATATATTTTACAAAAACTGGTTGCGCTTCCTGAGAAAAGCCTGGACCTGATATAATGATCATCCGATGAACTGGTATACAATAAAAGATGTAGAAAATATTGATTCTCCGGCACTTGTGGTTTACAAGGATAGGGTTGAACATAATATCCACAAGGTCTTGACTATGGTGAAAGATCCCGCACAACTCAGGCCGCATGTTAAGACCAATAAAATGCTTGAGGTCTGTAAAATGATGCGGGATTCAGGGATCAGGAAATTTAAGGCAGCAAGCATTGCTGAGGCAGAAATGCTGGGAATGGCTGGCGCTGAAGATGTGATACTCGCCTATCAGCCAGTAAAGCCAAAATTTTTACGTCTTTTGAAGCTGATTGAGGCATATCCTGATACAAAGTATTCCTGTCTGGTGGATAATATTGAATCTGCCCGCATGTTCTCAGCCCTCGTGTCAGCCCGGATTCAATCCGGGCCAGCCCAGCCCAGATCAGGGTCCGAGCTACCTGTCTTTATTGACCTGAATGTTGGAATGAACCGTACAGGCATCAAACCTGCACTGGCATATGATTTATTTAAAGAATTGCAAAATCTCCCTGGCATTGAATTCAATGGATTTCACGCCTATGATGGCCATATCCGCGATTATGATCTGGCTGATCGCATTGCTCATTGTGATCGCGATTTTAAAGAAGCCGAAGAACTTCGCAATCAAATTCAGTCCGAAGGTTATGGCTTACCATTACTTGTCGCAGGTGGAACCCCAACATTTGCCATCCACTCATCAAAACAAAACACAGAATGCTGCCCCGGAACTTTTATTTTCTGGGATAAGGGATATCATGATGCCCTTCCTGAGCAGGACTTCCAGTATGCAGCACTTGTGCTGACGAGAGTTATCTCAATCCCGGCTGAAGACAAAATATGTATTGACCTTGGGCATAAATCAATTGCTTCAGAGAACGATTTGCAAAAGCGGGTTTATTTTTTGGATCATCCTGAGCTGAAGCCCCTTGGACAGAGTGAAGAACACCTGGTTATTGAGGTTGCCAAAGATCATAAGTTTAAGGTTGGAGATATTTTATATGCGCTCCCGTTACACGTATGCCCTACAGTAGCATTGTATGACCGTGCGGTAATCATAAAGGATGGAGAAGTATATGAAAAATGGAAAGTGATTGCCAGAGACCGGCAAATTAATTATTGACAATTTACACGTCCTAAAATAGTTGTTATGGTTGCAGCCATTTTGCTTAAGACAAGATCCGGGATTTTGTTTTCTTTTCTATGGATTTTATATTCTGAACGTTTCTTTAAGCCAAACGCTTTTTTCAAAACTTTCCTTATCACATTATTGGGATTAATTTTTGAATCTTCCAAACCTCTGTTCGCTGCAGATATTGTTATACAAAATGATAAGATCGAATATGCGATGAATGAGCAGGGAAGGAACCTGCGTTTTGTCGATAAGGCAAGTAAAATAGATTATCTCGATAAAAAATCCGCTTCTTATATCGCATCCCTAAAAAAAGATGGCAGGGAATTTTCTGTCACTGCGGTCTCACTTAGGGGTAATCTATTAAAACTAGAGTTTAAAAATGCCGGCCTGACTGCTATACTACTTTTAGAGCGATTTAATGATCGCTTTACGCTGGAGCTGCTGAATCTGAGTGGTGCTGCCGAATCCCTGACCTTCATTAACATTCCTCTCAAGCTCGAAGGAATGCCCTATGAACCTTTCGCTGCTTGTGTGCTATCCATGAATCTACAAACTCACGTTTTTTCGCTTCCGGCTTTGCAATCTCATTTGAAGGCAAGTGCATACGATCGTTTTGGAATGAAAGGTGCAAAAGTGACAGTTTTGGGCGTTCCTCAAAAAGAGATGCTTCCACTAATCCGTGAGGTGATGATCAATGCAAAGGATATTCCGCATTCTAATGCCGGAGGAGCATGGGCACAGCAATCTAAAGAAGGTTATGGATCTTATCTGATGAATTTTGGAACACTTACTGAAGATACTGTGGACGAATGGATCAAGATGTGCAAAAGCCTTGGTTTTACTCAGATCGATAATCATGGAGGCGGTAAATTTTTCAGGTTCGGTGATTTTGAACTTGACCCTGAAAAATGGCCTGATGGATGGGATAATTTCAAGCGGATCAATAAGCGACTTCATGATGCCGGAATCTCCTCCATATTTCACAATTATGCATTTTTTATTGATAAGAATTCAAAATATGTAACGCCAGTCCCGCGCGAGGACCTGGGTTACTTCAACTCTTTTACGATCACTAAAACAATTGGTGCATCTGATACTGAGCTTGAGGTACAGGAATCCACAACAGATATTTCATTGATCACAGGGTTTTTTGTGAGGAACAGCCGTACTATCAGGGTTGGAAGCGAATTAATTGAATTTGACGGCATAAGCAAAAATGCACCGTATAAATTTACCGGGCTCAAGCGCGGGGCAAACGGAACGAAAGCTTCAGCACATACAGTCAATGAAAAGGCCTATCACCTTAGGGAAATGTTTGGCAGGTTTGCGCCCGGTGTTGAAACTCCCTTATTCAGTGAGATTGCAAAAAGGACAGCCGAGATCGTAGATCAGGCAGACTTTGATGGAATTTATTTCGATGCGATTGATGGGAGTGATATTCTCGCGGGGCCTGAAAATTTCTGGTATTACGGAGGTAAATTTGTTTTTGAAGTTGCTAAAAACTTGAAACGCCCGGTAGGTATGGAAATGAGTTCCATGATCCACCATTGGTGGCATTACCGTTCCAGATGGCAGGCATGGGACCGCCCTACGCGGGGCTATAAACGCTTTATTGATATTCATTCATCTTCCATCAAATCCGATGAGTATGAGCATGGTTTATGGCGGGGAAATGTATCACAGATCAATAAAATTGCACCGGCAGAGAGCGGGGGGCTTTTACTTCCGTTACAGTTGGGCTGGTGGGCACATCAGACCTGGAATCCTCCGCAGGTAGAACCGACTTTCTCTGACGATATTGAATATTTGGGAAGCAAAATGATCGGAAATAATGCCGGTTTGGCGATGCTGGGTGGTTTTGATGAGAAAGCTCTGAATGAAAGCCCGGCTTTCAGGAGGCTGAATGCAATCATTAAACAGTACGAGGAATTGCGCCATAAAAATTATTTCAGCGAAAACATTAAGCAACAACTGAGGGTGCCTAGTAAAGATTTCTCCCTGTTTCAGACAGATGGAGTCTGGAAGTTCAAGCCTATGACTTACCAGAAGCACAAAGTTTCAGGGCTTGACCATCCTTCTGCAAGTTGGATGGTTGATAATGATTTTGCTGCGCAGCCTTTGCAGTTAAGAATTGAGCTGCTTATGTCTGTCAAATCGTATGAAGATCCTGAAAATAAAATATTATCTGATTTTTCCAGTTTAGCAAAGTTTGAACAGGATTCAACGGCAAGGGGAATCAGCGGAGGATTAAAGCCTTCCCTGGAGAAATTAGGTACCGGTGAAAAGGCGGTTTCTTTTATTGCACAAAGCAGCGGTGCATCTGCAAGGGATGCCTCCTGGATTAATATGCAGAAGAAATTCGAACCAATCCTCGATTTGAAAAATAATAAAGCCCTCGGTGTTTGGGTGAAGGGGGATGGTAACGGACAGCTTTTAAACCTGAGGCTTGAAAGTCCGCATTATATTTCCCATGGTGCAAGGGGCGATCATTTCATTAAGATTGATTTTAAGGACTGGAAGTATTTTGAGCTTGTAGAAATTGAATCTTCCGAATTCAGTAATTATGTATGGCCGGCACCTTATTCAAGTGCAAGTTTCTATGTATATGATTCATATCGCCATGAAGTGGAATTCGATAAAGTTGATAAGCTGCAAATATGGTACAACAACCTGCCTTCAGGTAAGCAGGTTGAAACGCTGATCGGTCCGGTGAAAGCCTTACCTATTGTTTCAAATACGATTATCAATCCTTCGATTATGATCGGTGCTGAAAAGATCATTTTCCCGGTCAGCATGGAATCAGGTATGTATCTGGAATTCAGGTCGGCAACAGATTGTAAACTTTATGGACCTAAAGGCGAATTCATCAAAGATGTTCAGATTCAGGGTAAGATTCCGATGCTTAGAACAGGTCAAAATCAGCTATCATTCGGGGCTGAACCCAATAGTGGGGTTAAACCACGGGTGCAACTGACGATTATTACTGAGGGTAAGCCTTTGCTAAATTAAAAACCTTTATTTAGGTAGTCTGATTTTTTTCTGATGTTATTCCTATGCTGGCGCAAGTGTGCTACTTATACCTTAAAGATTCATTTTTATTATTGAGCCCAAATTTTTTAATTCCTTCGCCTGATCTACTTTTTGAACCAACCTGGTAAGAGATTATTTACACAACACAAACTTACATTTAGATTTCTGCTGTTCGGGATGTTAGCCTGCGCATCCCGTACTTTTCATTAAAGCGGGTTTAAAACTCATATCATCTGAAGCCTCTTTCAATTCGGCCATGTAACGAAGTCGGATTTGATGATTATCAAAGACTTCAATCCTTTGTCTTCCCGATTTTGATTGATTTCCCTTGGATAGTTAGTGTAAAAAAAATTCTCTAAAGGTGAATTTAAGCAGGAAATATTATGAAACAGGATAATTTATTAATTGAATGACTTTTTAGAATATAGTATTATTAATGTAAAGAGAAGTACTGGATTTAGGCTCATATGTAGTATAAATTTGGTTTCACCTTAAACAATTATTAATTATGAAAAGTATTTTACTACTATTTTTCGTGTTGTTTAGTACCTCGTACTACGCAAGTGCTCAAAGCCGAACCGTTACAGGTAAGGTAACTGATACGAAAGGGGAAACTCTTCCGGGAGTCAGTATTAAACTTAGAGGAACCACTGTTGGGGCAACCACCAGTATGGACGGAAGGTACACAATCAATGTATCGGGCAGCAACAGCGTTCTTGTAGTTACTTACATTGGTTTTGTAACTCAGGAAGTTGCAGTGAACAATCAGACTTCACTTGATATTGCCTTAACCAGCGATGTTCAAGGATTGGAAGAAGTGGTTGTTGTAGGTTATGGTACACAGAAAAAAGTGAATCTCACGGGTTCCGTAGCTTCGGTAAGTGCCGAGCAATTGGAAAAAAGAGCAGCAACAAAATCCTCACTTGTCTTACAGGGTCAAATGAGTGGTATCCAGGTGCGTCAAGGGGGAGGGAATCCTGCAAGTAACGGAGCTTCTCTGGTTGTCAGAGGGCAGGGAACGTTTAGTGGAGCGGGTAATAATCCACTTGTCCTGGTTGATGGGATAGAAGCTTCCC
>CAYHGN010000002.1:0-64756 GCA_964356005.1 uncultured Sphingobacterium sp. | reverse complement strand
GACTACTTTTTAAAACATAAAAAATGGCCGGAATTTCTTCCGACCATGACTGGTCAGATGACTGGCTTTTTTTATTGAATTTCTAAACAAATTTTAATTATCAAGCGGACGAACAGTCGGGAGTACGATACTGCTTAAGCGTGAACCTCCATGATGAATCGTTTGCTGAGCTACCCTAATACGGTCACTGCTACCAAATGGATCACCCGTGTTTGGATTGCGGTCAAACTGAGGGAAATTACTTGAAGTAATATCGACACGAATACGATGACCCGGCAAAAATACATTCGCAGTACCTGTCAATTCAATTTCGTATTCATATACCTGGTTAGGTGTAAGTAATTTGATCTTATCTAATCCTTCACGGAATCGGGCTCTCAATATTCCTTCAGAGATTGGCATTGCTCTACCATCGGGATAAACATCAACCAGTTTGATCATCCAGTCGGTATCCGGTCCATCGGTTGCAGCGAATAACTTCATTTTCATCGGACCTGCAATGGTTACCGGGCTTTTCAGAAATTCTGAAGTGTAGACCAATACATCTTCCCTGCGTTCAAGCGGCCGCTGATCATAAGGACCGGCCTGGGTTGGGGTTCCACAGCAATTATTACCACCTAAGGTCATGATCGGTGTTTTTGGATCGTAAGTATATTGATCACTTGATGATTTTTTAGGTGCCTCAAAACTCAATACTCCATCACCACGAACAGAATTTGCGTTGCCTTTACTGCTCAGATACAGGTTTTTATATTGAGTTCCAGGAATTGGATAATCTTTCTCGCTGCGCCATTTGTTAATACCCATGTAAAATAACTGCACAGGATCCTCGAGATCTAAACCGTTTTTGATTCCTTTTAAATGGTAATCATAAAACTGCAATTCCCTGTTGAACATCTTCATATTGGCTGTTGCACCAAAGTCGACAGTTCCAAATGATTGTGAGGGGCCGTGTCCCCATGGGCCAATAATCATTCGGGTGCCAGCACGAGCTGCAGGAGTTGCAGCCTTATTTCTCATACCAATATAACCATTGATTGTACCCATTAAAAAGATATCAAACCAACCACCATAAGTATGAGCGGGAACATTCATTTTAGAAAAATTCTCCTCGTCACTAATCGACTTCCAGTAATCATCATAACTCTCATGATTAATCCAATCGCGGTAATGCTTAACTGCATAACCCGCACTTTTCAGATCACCATCCTTTAATGGCAGATGCCATAAAATATTCTCATATTTCAATTCTTCGGGAGTATAAGCTTCGGTATGCCAGTATTGAGGTAACATAATTCGGTTAGGCATACGAACAACGCCCCAGCCGTAATTAAAACTTAAACGAAAAGCTCCGCCCATAGTTAACCAGTTAGCATAGATATTGGTTGAGGCAACACCCGGAAATGCTGCTACCAAATGTGGAGGGGTTGCACTCATTGCTGCCCATTGGTTATGTCCCAGATAACTTCCACCCTGAGTGGCAACCTTACCATTGGAAAAAGGCTGAGCGGCAGCCCACTCGATAACGTCATAACCGTCTTTAGATTCATCCCGGAATGGATCCCAGTTGCCCTCACTCTCATAACGTCCCCTGATATCGGCAAAGACTACAGCATATCCCTCCTGAGCAAACCTGATCTTATCCTGATGACCACCATCACGTTGTACACCATAGCAGGTACGAATAACAATGGTTGGGTATTTACCGGGTGCAGCCGGAAGGTATACATCAGCATATAGTTTTACTCCATCACGCATCGTAATGGTCCGGTAACGTTCAATTTTAATTTCGTTATTTAATGGTTTTCGCAGCAATTCAGGAATATTGTTCCTTAAAGCCTGCTCTGAATTATTAGACCTTTCAGAAAATACCGCATCACTTGCATACATGTAATTTTGATTATTGGAAGCAGCTGAATAACTATTAAATTGATTTCCGGTGCCCAATGTCTTGATAGTCTGTCCCTGAGCTCCGATAGCACCAGAGAGAAAAACTACAAGTAGTAAAAACTTTAACTTTTCCATGTTATTTTATCTTTAATTACCTTAAATAAATATGTAAAAATAAGTTCAGGATTCCAACCTAAAAATACTGAAAATGAACTTTTTATCTATTTAAAAATAATAGGCAAGTAAAGTCCGACAGATAAATTACGTCCCTGATTATAATAACCGGCACTCAGGTCTCCTTCATCCAGACGCCCAGGTTTAAACCTGCTCAAATGGTCGTAATAGGCTTTATTAAACAAGTTGTTTGCTGAAACATTAACTCTAAGTGGCTGATTGTTAAGCATAAAAGTTGTTCCTATTGCAAGATTAACAAGGGAATATGCTCCTGTTGGTGTTTCAAAATTATCAACCCGACTTTGTTTAAAAACATTATCAAATGCCAGAGAAAAGTAAGTGCTTTTCAGACCTCCTTTAAACTCAGGCTCCAGTCTGATCTCATTTCTTAATACAGCCGCTGGAATGAATGGAAGAGCCTTATCGGTTGCCCTGTTTACACCGCGGGTATAGGAGAAACTGTTTTCAAAATGAATCAATTCGGCCGGATGAAGGGTCAGACTTACTTCTATTCCTGATAAATTTGCATTATCCTGTACAAATCGATAAACCGGAAGGGTTTCTGTATCAACCACTATGGTTTCATTTCCGATCTGCCGATTGTAAATATAATTATCAATATGATTGTTGAAAGCTCCCAGACTGGCGCTGATCACATTATTATTGTATTCAAAAGCGAAATCACCATAATAACTATTCTCCGGATTTAGATCGTTATTTCCAACTTCATACCTAAAGGTTCCTTCATGAACCCCATCCGAACTTAGCTCGGCTATATTAGGTGAGCGAAATGCTGATCCAAGGTTTGCTTTAAAATTAAAAAACTCATTGAACTCTTTTGTAAAACCTAAAGCACCGCTAACATTAGAAAAACTGTTGCTGAAATTATTAAATTTGGGATTACCATCTTCCTCCATTTGATCACCGTTAATCTTACGATAATCAAATCGTGCTCCTAAATTAAAGGTGCCGCTTTCCCATGATTTCTTGGCATAAGCAAAAAGACCTAATTCTCCGGATCTGTAATCCGGAATTAATAATTCCTCTGCTCTGTTTTCATTATTCTGTGCTGAAGCAGATAAACCGATTACCGGCTCCCAGCCATTAGATTCATTGAAATAATATTTAAAATCTGAGCTGTAAGTTTTTAGATCAAAAAAGAGTGAAGGATTTATCCGGTCATCTTCAAGTTCTCTTCTCTGGTTATTCTGATAGGCAAGAATGGTGCGTAATCTCCCGCTGCCCAGCAAAACATGGCTGTTCATCGCAACTTTATAATGTCGTATATCCTGAAAAGGAAGAAATAATGTGCGATCCTTTAACTGTTTATCTGTTAAAACTGAACCACTCTCATCTTCGAACATGCCATCAGCATTTCTGGAAAAATCAGGTAATCCAATATTGTTCCTGAAACTGGAGAGGTTTAAATGTGCATAACCCCATTTCTTGTTGAACCCGAGTTGTCCGCTGAAATTAGTTTCACTAAATCCTGTATTAGCTATTCTTCCATCGGGAGCATCATAACTATATGCACTTTTTAAGGAAGCCCTTCCACGCCAGATAAATCCATTGCTATTACCCTGCAACATTAAAGAACTTCCGCTGAGGCCGTTGTTGCTTTGATAGCTGCTTAGTACTTCGCCCCTTACCCGTCCCTCGGGAGAAGGCAATGGCTCCAATACATTTATTACCCCACCCAGTGCATCCGAACCGTATAACAAACTGGCTGCACCTCGCAAAACTTCAACACGCTCGGCACTGTACTGATCAACTTCCATACCATGCTCATCTCCCCATTGCTGACCCTCCTGCTTGGCTCCGTCAACCAGGGTAACTACACGATTATAACTCAATCCACGAATTACCGGCTTTGAAATACCTCCACCTGTAGTAACCTGTGAAACTCCGGGTACTTTAGCAATCGCATCAATGAGGTTACCCGATGGTCGGTTAATCAACTGATCCTTAGTAACTGAAGATACTGCCGTGCTATTTTTCCGGTTGTCGGTACTGAAAGCCGTTCCTGTAATAACTACCTCTTTCGCCTCAATCACGCTGGTAAAAAGGGCGAATTCAAGATTAGCCTTTTGCGAAAAATCAATGGTTTGAATGAGTGTACTATAGCCGATGTAGCGAACCTCAACAAGAAAACGCCCTTTCTCAGGGATATTATTGAATTTGAACTGACCCGATGCATCAGTCACAACAGAGATCTTAAGATCCGGTATGGTAACGAGTGCTCCTGGGAGGGTTTCTTTTGATTGAGCATCAATTACACGTCCTTCAAGTGAGGCTAAATTTGCGTAGGAATTTGAAAAAGTGAAGAACAGTAAAATATATAAAATAACAGATTTCATTTCTATGGAATTAGAACTAAATAAACGGAATAGACATGCAGGCCAAAAGACACTACAAGGCAAAAGAAATAGAAATAAACTTATTCCGCAGGAGGACCTCTTAGGGTAGCGAGGAGTTGTTCAACAAAATAGGAGGTAACTTCATTATTTAGAAAAACAGACATCATTGGAGATAATCTGATTTTTTCATAGAAAGTAGTCTTTGTGAAGGTTTTATCAATGTGAACGGCACATACCCAGCAATAATCTGCCTTATTCTGAACATTTAGTTCATTAGAACTACTTGAATTTAATTTTTCACTACCAGATGAGGGAGGAATCGGTGCGTGATTATGAAATACGTCCAAAGGTAGAAAAACAGCCGAAAAACCCATCAGCAGGAATACTGATAGATAAAAGCTAAGTGATTTTCTAATTTTTTTCATAATGTAAACAACTCGAAATTAGACAAAAGCGTAATCAATACCTAATTCAGAGAATTCAAACTTGTAACAATTTTGTAAATTGATGGCTCAAGACCTGTTAAATGATGTATAAGTTTTATGAATAATATTACATAAAAGTGATTGATTCAAAAATTTCTTTCTTTAAATAAAAATATGAAATTCATTTGAAACTTTAAAAAATAGACTCAAAAACCGTAAAAGCATCTAATCATAAATAAAATATGGAAAACCGACAGAGCAAAATCTTAATCTTTCCTTTAAAAATGAACAGCTTACCTCAAAAAATATACAGAATTATATTCATAACATCTTTTATTTTTCAGGCTGGCAAAATGGAGGCCACAGCAGAAAAGCCTGAACAAAAATTACCAAACATTATCCTCTTACTGGGGGATGACCATGGATGGGATGAAACAGGCTATAATGGGCACTCCTACCTTAAAACTCCCGTTCTAGACAATATGGCCTCTTCAGGAGTAAAAATGAATCGATTTTATTCTGCCTCTCCAGTATGCTCGCCAACCAGGGGAAGTATTATCACTGGCAGACATCCTAACCGTTACGGAACATTTACGCCAGGTTTTTCTATCCGCCCGGAAGAGATTAGCATCGCTCAGCTGATGAAAAAAGCAGGTTACACTACTGCTCATTTCGGCAAATGGCACCTGGGACCGGTGAAAGCAGAATCGCCAACCAATCCCAGAGCAATGGGCTTTGATGAATGGCTATCGCACGATAATTTCTTTGAAATGAATCCACAACTATCCAGAAATGGTGGAGCCCCGAAAAAGTTTAAGGGCGAAGGTTCATAAATCATTGTTAAAGAAGCACTTAACTTTATCAAAAAGGCCAAAAAAAATGGAAAACCTTTTTTTATAGTGATCTGGTATGGATCTCCTCATGAACCCTACAGTGGTCTGCCAAAAGACCTGGCACTTTACAATGATCTGCCAAATTCGTTTGGAAATAAAATGGTATCGCTAACCTCTAATGAAACAGGACTGCAAATACAGAGACTGCAGCGGGAAGTATTACGTGAACGTTTTGCTGAAATCAGCGCGATGGATAGATCTATTGGCCAGGTACGTGATTATTTACAACATTTGAAGTTAAGGGATAATACATTGCTTTGGTATTTTGGAGATAACGGTACCCCAATGGAAGCTAATGCTACTGTCCCATTCAGAGGAGAAAAATCAAGTATTTATGAGGGGGGTATTCGGGTACCGAGCGTTCTTGAATGGCCATCACGATTGACTCGTTCAACGAAAAGCGATGTAAACATGGTATCTTCTGATGTCTTTCCAACATTAGCAGCAATTATTGGTCAACAGCTCCCAAATCGACCATTGGATGGAACAGATATCCTACCCATAATTGAGGGCAATAAAGCAAGTCGGCTGGAACCAATTAAATTTTGGAATGGTAAGCCAAGAGATCAGAAAGGGTCAAAACCTATACCCTACATTGATCCAAAATTACAAATGGGTACCACGCCCTTAGCTAAAATTCAGGACGGTGTTGCAACCAGAAACTTTAAAAATTTTCAGCATCAGGGTATACAGGAACAAGACTTCATGGGTCCGAGGGCTATATTAGACAATAATTATAAACTGGTTATTCATGATTTAGCTAATGGGAAACCTTCAATAGAACTATTTGATGTACAACTTGATCCGACAGAAAAAAACAATCTGATTTCCCGACACACTGAAATTGCAAAAGCACTGGCGAAAAAATTAAGACAATGGCAGGAATCAGTATTAAAAAGTCTCACTGGCGAAGACTACAACTAAAAATTTGTGCGTATAAGGAAGCAGTATTAAGCATAAACATCCTTTTTAATAAAATTGTTTTATAATAGACCTGAGCCTGCTTAGTTAAGCATCGTCAAAATATTTCAAAAATTCGCCCAAAGTCCCGGAAAACAATGTAAATTTTCAATTTAAATCTTAAATTCAGGTATGATATCATTTATACTACTCGTAGTCAGTGTTATACTGCTTATTTTACTAACAGCAAAATGGCATTTGCATCCGTTTTTAGCTTTATTATTTGTCGCATTGTTCTTTGGACTTGTCTCAGGTATGGATTTAGACACCATCATTAAGTCTATTAATGACGGATTTGGAAACACCCTGGGTAAAATAGGAATCGTCATCGCTCTTGGGGTCATTATCGGTGCATTTTTAGAATACTCTGGCGGCGCCTACAAACTCGCAGAAATTGTCATTAAAATCATTGGTAAAAAACGGGTGCATGAAGCCATGGGTATTATCGGATTTATCGTCTCCATCCCGGTATTTGCCGATAGCGGCTTCATCATTCTTAACCCTTTGAACAAAAGTTTAACGAAGAAAGCAGGACTTTCTATTGTTGGCACTGCGGTTGCTCTTATTCTGGGTTTAATGATATCTCATGTATTAATTCCTCCCACACCCGGACCGATAGCAGCCGCAGGTATTATAGGTGCTGATGTGGGTTTGGTCATGCTTGTCGGACTGATTATCGGGATGTTTTCACTGATTGTCGCTATTCTTTATTCAAAGTATTATGCAGCAAGAACCTATATCGATCCGAATCCTGAATTATCAGAGGAGACCATCAATGAGAAAATAAAAAATGCACCCTCTGCAATCAAATCCTTTTTGCCAATTATCACCCCGATTATCCTGATCATAGGCAAATCTATTATGGAATTCACCATCACCGAGGGGCAGCAGGCGACCTGGTGGTTTAAAACAATTGGATTTATTGGCTCTCCTGTAATTGCCTTATTAATAGGAATGCTTTTTGTGTTTTTAATCCCTAAAAAGCTGGATAAGGAAATACTTTCTACTACCGGTTGGGTGGGAAAAGCAATTAATGATGCTTCCACGATCATTATTATTTCTGGTGCCGGCGGAATATTTGGTGCAATCCTTCAAAATAGTGGAATTGCAACAAGCATGGCAAATGGATTATCGGGTGCAAACCTGGGCATTTGGCTTCCATTCTTGCTTTGTGCCGCTATCAAAACCGCACAAGGCTCTTCAACAGTAGCGCTGATCACAACCGCATCCATCGTGGCCCCGATGTTGCCCGGTATGGGATTCGATTCTGAAATTGAAAAAGCTCTCATAGTTGCTGCAATCGGAGCCGGGGCAATGGTTGTATCGCATGCCAACGACAGCGGGTTCTGGATCACCACCCAATTTTCAGGAATTGATGTAAAAACAGGGTATCGTACTTATACTTTGGGAACATTAGTGGTAGGGATTTCAACAGCAATATTTGTTTATATCGCTACTTTTATTGTTTAATTCAAGGCAAATTAACAATCCCGATTAAGATTAATTCTAATTAAAAAAACCACTGATAATCATGTACCAGTTTGAAATTAGAAAAGACTGTATTAAAGAAGTTAGAAAAGCCGTGCTTAAAAATGGAATTGGTATTTCATTGGTGGTATTGGTTGTTACTTTCTTGGCTTCATTTAAGAATCCTAACATTTATGTAATCCTTATCGCAATTACAATTATACATAGCGCGATAATTTGGGGGTATAATAAGGCAGTAGAACGGCACATGATACTTTATGACAGCTATATTTTAACCATTGATAGTCTGTCGATTAAATGTGAGTAATATGACGTACCTGATATTATTATTAAAACCACGGATATCCACAGGATTATTAAAAACCGAAATGGGAGCTACAGCATAAAGGGAAATTCACCGGGAAATACAATAGAGGTTCCATCCCAAATAGAAGACTATGAAAGGTTGGAAAATGTGTTATCCGGGATACAGCAAATTTCAAAAAAGAAAGGAATTCAATTTGAGGACCTGGCAATTATTTTGGTATTGTGTTCATTTGTAGCGGTATACATCTCCAGGGACAAAATAATTATTGCTATCTGTGCGGCTATTGTTTTTATAGCTTATAGTTATTCCTTCATCATAAATAAGCAAAATCAAAATATCAATAGTACAACGAAGAAAAGAAGTTGGTGGTTAGGGATTATCTTCATTATTTACTTTATCAGAATTGTATATCACCAACTAAGCGGAACATAATAGCCCAGCAATCCTACTAAACTTTATCAGGTTCACTTTCCAGTATCCCGACCTGTACCATCACTTCAGATTCTTTCACCGGAAACTCAGCATTGTTTCTAATAGTCTGAACTACGGCTTCGAAGAGATCCATATATTTTCCAACAGCTGATGGAACCAATTCAACGGTTTTTTCACCCTGTTCGCTCATCAAAGTCAGGCGACCTTCTTTACCTGCATCCTCATTTCCAAATCCCGGGTCACCGGGCTTCATTCCTGCAATGAGTTGATCTTCCTGCTTATCGCAGAAAGCTTTTACAAATGAACCTTTAGTTCCATGAATGATGATACCAGGCTGCGGGTCGGCAACCAGAAGACTGGTAGTTATAAATACATTCAGTTTGTTCGGATAGCTTAATTGAATATGACCGTAATCGTCCACCAATGAGTTTTTGCGATAAACTCCGGTTATTTTACGAAAGGAAAGAGGTTCTCCAAGAATACAGATTGCCTGATCCAGTAAATGTGCGGCCAGATCATAAACAATGCCTGCAGCCGGAATTGGGGTTTCTTTAAAAACCTTCGGACCGATCTCTGCCCTATAGCGGTCATAGCGTAAATGCATCTCAATGATTTGTCCGAGTTTGCCACTGTTAATCGTGTCGCGGGTAACCTCAAAATCACTAGAAAATCTTCTGTTCTGATAAACCATCACCTTACGGTTCAGTTTTCTTCCCAAATCAAAGATCTCCTTTGCTTCAGCCTGGGTTGGGGCAAAAGGCTTTTCAACCAGAATATCCTTTCCGGCCATCAATGCCCATCTGGAATAATCTACGTGAGTATTACTTGGGGTATTAACAATAACCAGTTCAATTTCAGGATCGTTCAATACCTCATCCAGGGTATCGTAGCTTTTAACACTCGGATAATCGGCATTTACCTTTTTGGTATTGTGTTCCAGCACTCCTTTAAAATAAAAGCCCGGGTGAACATGGACAAATGGTCCGTGAAAGAGCTTTCCCGACATTCCGTAAGCCAGTAAAGCAGTAACGATTGGTTTTTGCATGAACAAATATAGTATTTGAGGTGAAATTTCATTGTGGGGGGATTTTCCTATGGTCGGTGTTATCACCGTACCATAAGCAAACACATCATGTGGCCGGTGATAACATCGACCACAGGGAATTGAGCAATGTCTGAAGTAGATTGTCTTTGCTAGGAGGTCCGCCTGACCGGACGGCCAGGTACGACGAAGCAATCTCATTATTAATGGAGATTGCTTCTCAGCAAAGGGCTGATCGCAATGACAAATTCCTTTCAGTTTAGAATTCCCATATTTCCCGACACTCAGATAATTTCCTAAGTAAGATATTCCATTTTTTTGCAGACTTTTGTACATGACCCCAGCTGAAATAAACGCGAAATGGACTTTATTACAAGAACAGATAGCTAAAGATTTTGATACCGATCTTCCCGACATGAAGGTCATGCTCTTTCTGATCGGTGTTCAGGAGCTCGGCAAAGGACCAGCAAAATTCAGCAAACGTCAGAAAGAAGAATTAATGCATATTGCCAACTGCCGCTTGTTCAGTGAACTCGGATTTTATGAACTAGAGGGCCTCGATCAGGACGGATGGCCCCACTGGAAACTGATCAAATCCATCCCTGCCTATACCCTTCTGGAACAGGAAATGATCATGAGATCTTTAATTATTACTTATTTTGACAGTATTTAATTCCAAACAGATGAAAAGATTATACACTTTCTTACTGATTCTTTGTGCCACATCAGTGTGCGCTAAACCCAAACATGATTTTGTAAAGATCAAAACCAACAAGGGCGAATGCATCATTATGCTATACAACCAAACTCCTAAGCACCGGGATAATTTTCTGAAACTGAGCAAAGAAGGTTTTTATGACGGTACCCTTTTTCACCGGGTCATCAAAGAGTTTATGATCCAGGGCGGTGATCCGGATTCAAAAACAGCACAACCGGGTCAGTCACTGGGTGAAGGCGACTTGAAATATCGCGTAGAAGCCGAGTTTAAAGACAGCCTTTTTCATAAAAAAGGTGTTCTGGCAGCAGCCAGAGATAATAATCCACAAAAAGAATCCAGTGCAAGTCAGTTTTACATCGTTCAGGGTAAGAAATGGACCGATGCTACACTTGAAGATGTGCAAATGAAAAGAATGAATGGGCGTATCATTCCCGAATCACAGCGCAAGGTATATAAAGAGATCGGAGGAACGCCGCATCTGGACCAGAATTATACAGTTTATGGTGAGGTAGTTGGCGGAATAGAGATGATCGATGCAATCGCTGAGGTCAAAACAGGTACATCTGATCGCCCTGTAGAAGATGTTTCAATGATAATAAGTGTACTCAAAAAAGGAGAAGCAAGAAAAACAGAAAAGAAACTGAATTTAAAACACAACACCCTTTAATTTCCATGAAGATTATTACTTATAATGTTAACGGTATTCGCTCTGCATTAAGCAAAAACTGGCTGGAATGGTTAAAAGCCGCAAATCCGGATGTGGTTTGTTTGCAGGAAATAAAAGCCACTCCCGATCAGCTTACAGACCTGCTCCTGCTTGAACAAATGGGCTATGAACATTACTGGAATCCGGCGGAAAAAAAAGGGTATAGCGGTACAGCTATTTTTACTAAAATTAGTCCAAAACATGTAGAATACAGTTCTGGAATGGACGATTACGATCGAGAAGGCCGCATCCTGAGAGCCGACTTTGAGGGAATTTCTGTAATGAGTACCTATTTTCCATCAGGCTCGAGCGGTGAAGAGCGTCAGGATTTCAAATACCGCTTTTTGGAAGACTTCAGGGATTATTCTGATAAAATTAAACTTGATTACCCCAACCTGGTGATATCCGGTGATTATAATATTTGCCATAGACCTATCGATATCCATAATCCAAAATCAAACGCAAATTCTTCGGGCTTTCTGCCTGCCGAACGCGAATGGATGGAAGATTTTATAAATTCAGGCTATATTGACTCATTCAGGCATTTCAACAATGAACCACATAATTATACCTGGTGGAGCTTCCGGGCAAATGCCAGGGCTAAAAATCTGGGATGGCGAATCGATTATAATCTGGTTTCTGAAAAGTTGAGGGATAAACTGAAACGGGCAGCTATTCTTCCTGAAGCAAGACATTCTGATCATTGTCCGGTGCTTTTGGAGTTGGATATGTAATGATTAACCTATGTGATATAATTTGGGATGGATCAGAGTATATAGGTACTGTCTGATGTAAATAAACCCGATTGTAGCGGATCAAAACTCCCAAATTTTATCCGGACAAATACAGGCATCCATTTTAATATCAAACTCATTCAGATCATTAATCTCTTCAACAGGATCGAAGTAGGATAAACCGATCTTTTTTACATCAGGTCTGCAGGTCATAAGAAAACGGTCATAAAAACCCTTACCATATCCCGCACGGTTACCCAACTTATCAAATGCCAGAAGAGGAACAAATACCAGATCTATTTGATCAGCTGGAATAATCTTTCCATGAATAGGTTCCGGAATATCAAATTTATTTCTGCCTAAAATGGTGTATTCATGATCAAAAAGTACATTTTCCATTTTCAGATTTTTAAAATCAGTTCTTGGAATTAAAATCTTCAGATCCGGGAAGTTTTCTTTGAAATAATTCAAAAAAGAGAAGGTGTCAACTTCGTTTTTGTTTCTGATAGGGAGAAAAACATGAACCACACGATACTCCGACCAGTTAATAAGCTTAACCCGACCCATCATTGCATCAGTGAGCATCCAGTATTCTGAACGAGAAAGGTTTTGACGCTTTTCCAGATATAATTTCCGCAGTGTTGCTTTATCCACAATACGAATGTAAAAACAATTCCGGCGAAATCTGGCTCAAAAAAAAGGTCTTTCCATAAAGAAAAGACCTGTCAAAAAATATCTAAAAACTATTTTACTCTTTCGATGTATTCACCAGTGCGTGTATCTACTCTTACTTTATCTCCCTGATTAACAAAAAGAGGAACACGAATCTCAATTCCGGTTTCTACAGTGGCACTTTTTAAGGCATTTGTAGAGGTATCACCCTTAACCGCAGGCTCTGTGTAAGTAATTTCAAGCTCTACACTAGTAGGTGCCTGTGCCATTATTGGCTCATCGCTTTCAAAAGAAACAATCACATTCATTCCTTCTTTTAGAAATTTAGCCGCGTTTCCAAATAAGGTTTTTTCAATACTAAATTGCTCAAAACTTGTGTTGTCCATCACCACAAAATAATCACCTTCTTCATACAGATATTGGTAATCACTGGTTTCAACTCGGCAAATTTCTACTTGTTCATCCGTTCCCATACGGGCCTCAACAATTTTACCCGTTTTTATATTCCGAAGTTTTCCGATGTAAAAAGCACCCCCCTTACCTGGTGTACGGTGAATTATTTCATCCACGGTTACCAATTCGCCATTATAACGTAATATATTCCCGGATTTAATTTCTGAAGCCTTTGCCATAAAATTTTACTGATTTCGAGCCGCAAAGATAGCGGCATTTTATTAATTTTCCAATAACTGTCTTAAGGATATTGAGTGGCTTTTATTTGTAATCTGCTACGTTAAACCGTTTTTTACAAAAACTATACTCCTGCAATTGATTGGAGCAAATGATCAGAATCCGGTCTTTAGAATATTCTTCAATAAGCGATAGATACCACTCTAAGCCCTGTTGATCCAGATTTGAGGCGGGTTCATCCAGAAGAATCATATCCGTATCGGAGCAAAAAGCCAGTGCAAGTTTTACCCGCTGTTTCATCCCCGAAGAAAAATGCTTTATTGCTTTATGCTCCGAACGTTTCAAACCCATTAGATCAATCAGTAGATCAGGGTCAAGTCCGGATCGGTATTTCTTAAATTGAAAATGAAAATCAATCAGCTCTCTTAATGTAAATTCTTCAATCAGCTCAAGATAAGGTGCAGCTATCGATAAATGTTCAAAAACATGCTCAGGATTCAGCAATATATCATCCTTTGTATATGAAATTATACCTTCTGAACTACTCAGACTACCTGAAATAACTTGTAAGATTGTAGATTTACCGGCACCGTTGGCACCCAGAATGGCGTAGGAACTGCCACTTTCAAAAACATAATTTACATCCCTGAAAATCCATTCGCGATTAAAACGACGGCCGATGTGTTCAAGGTTTATCTTCATCATATTTAAATCCCTGTGGGATCTTAGGGTTTAGGAATTACCAAACCCCTTCATAACACCGCGGTTAGAGTTTCGGATAAAATCAACGATCTCATCCCTGATCTCAGTTGCTTCACGCTCGGTTTCAATAATATCCAGGGCTCTGGAAACATTGTATTTTTTGAGAAATATGGTCCTGTAAATATCCTGGATCTCATTAATCTGTTCAGAACTAAACCCTCTGCGACGTAAACCAACAGAATTTATTCCAACATAAGACAATGGCTCACGGCCAGCCTTGGTATAGGGAGGTACATCCTTCCGAACAAGAGAACCTCCTGATATAATCGAATGTGCGCCAATTGAAACGAACTGGTGAACTGCAGAAGCACCGCCGATAAAAGCAAAATCCTGCACTTCAATATGTCCGGCAAGTTGTACTGAGTTCGCAATAATTACATTGTTTCCAATAACACAGTCGTGAGCAATGTGAACATAAGCCATTAAAAGACAGTTTGACCCAATCGTAGTTGTATTCTTGTCGAGTGCAGTACCCCGGTTCAGGGTTACACATTCCCGGATAATAGTATTATCTCCGATTGTAACTGTAGAAGCTTCACCTTTATATTTCATATCCTGGGGAGGTGCTGAAACAACAGCTCCGGGAAATATTCGACAGTTTTTCCCAATACGGGCACCATCCATGATCGTAACATTTGAACCGATCCAGGTACCTTCGCCAATAACTACATCTTTGTAGATTGTAACAAAAGGTTCTATAACAACTGTTTCGGCAATCTTGGCCTGTGGGTGTATATATGCTAAGGGCTGGATCATACGCTTGCTTCGCTTTCTTTAACTCTGATTATTTGCGCCATCATTTCTGCCTCAACCACAATCTTTTCACCTACCATTCCAACACCCTTCATCTGGCAAATACCTCTTCTGATCGGCTCCATTAAATCGCATCGGAATACAATTGTATCTCCCGGTAAAACTTGTGCACGAAACCTTACCTTATCAATTTTAAGGAAGTAGGTAAGATAATTTCGTGGATCAGGAACAGTACTAAGGACTAAAATTCCTCCTGTTTGCGCCATTGCCTCAATCTGAATTACTCCCGGAAGCACCGGTGCGCCCGGAAAATGCCCCTTGAAGAATTCTTCATTCATGGTTACATTTTTTACCCCAACCACATGTGTTTTTGAAAGTTCGAGAATCTTATCAATAAACAGAAAGGGCTGTCTGTGAGGCAAAATATTCATGATTTGAACCACATCATACAATGGAGTTACGCTTGGATCATAAACCTGTACATTCTTTTTGGACCTCTCTTTTTTAATCTGGGATTTAATCTTCTTTGCAAAAGCAATATTGGCAGCATGTCCGGGTCTTGCAGCCATGATATGACCTTTCAGCGGAACACCAACCAATGCTAGATCACCAATCATATCCAAAAGCTTGTGACGCGCCGGTTCATTCTGATATCGCAATTCAATATTATTAAGAATTCCTTCTCTGGCAACATCAATATCATCGCGGTTAAAGAGTTTGGCAAGGTTCTTTAATTCTTCCTTGCTTACCTGCTTATCCACGACCACAATCGCATTATTCAAATCACCCCCCTTGATCAGATCATGTTTCAATAACATTTCCAGTTCATGCAGGAAACAAAATGTGCGGCAGGATGCAATTTCTTTTTTAAATTCTGAGAGTGTCGTTATTGCTGCATGCTGACTCCCCAAAACCGGTGAGTTATAATCGATCATGCAGGTGAAGCGATAATCATCCAATGGCATCGCAACCATCTCAACTTTACGGTCGGGTTCAGAATAATGAATATTATGTGGGATGCTGTAATACTCCCGGTCGGCTTCCTGATTAACAAATCCGGCACTCTCAAGTGCATCTACAAATTGAATGGAGCTTCCATCCATAATTGGAATCTCGGGCCCGTCGAGCTCCATCAAAATATTATCTACTTCTGTACCGACCAGACTTGCCAATACATGTTCTACTGTATTCACACTGGCTCCGTTCTGGGTTAATGTAGTTCCCCTGGAGGTATCAGTCACATTATCAACATCGGCATCGATGACCGGCGTTCCCGGTAGATCAATTCTTTTAAATTTATAACCATGATTTTCGGGAGCGGGCTTAAATGTCATCCTTGCTACCTTGCCGGTATGTAAACCGACCCCTGTCACAGAAACTTCTGATTTAATTGTTCTTTGTTTTACATTCATTGTATTGATACTCATCAGCCCGGATACTGATCACTTTAAACGGCCTATTAATATGTTTTCAAGTTCTTCAATGCGCTTTTCCAACTCGGGTAAGCGTTTTATTATGACCTGAGATTTCAATGAGTCGCGATAGCTCATCACTGGGAATCCGTTCCAGCTCTTATTCTCTTCCTTTATAGAATTATTAACCGCAGATTTTCCACCGATATTACTACCGTTGGCTATACTGATGTGTCCAATTATTCCGACCTGTCCGCCAATAACGCAGTTTTCACCAATTTTGGTACTTCCCGCTACTCCAGATTGTGCCGCAATTACCGTGTTTGCACCAATTTCAACATTATGTGCAATCTGAATCAGGTTATCCAGCTTTACACCTTTGCGGATAATGGTTGATCCCATTGTTGCCCGGTCAATCGTCGTATTTGATCCTATTTCTACGTTTTCTTCAATAATAACGTTACCGATCTGGCTTACCTTTCTGTAAATGCCCCCACCGGCGTTCGCAAAGCCAAAACCATCACTACCGATAATCGCACCGGAATGAATTATTGAATTATCCCCAATAGTACAGTTAAAATACACCTTTACACCGGCATACAAAGTTACATTCTTACCAACAATTACATTGTCTGCCAGATAGGCGTTCGGATAGATTTTGCTTCCATCTCCAATCGTTACATTAGGGCCAATATACACAAGTGCGGCAATGTAAACATCTTTGCCTATCTGAGCACTTGGATGAATAAAACTGGGTTCTTCTATACCGGTTTTATTCGATTTTATGAGTTCATCGTATTTCTCAAGCAACACCGAGAAGGCACTGTAAGCATTTTTTACCCTGATTAAAGTTGCCCCGATAGGCTGGGAGGGTACAAATTCATTATTTACAATAATAATTGAGGCTCCTGTGCTATAAACAAATTGCTCATATTTAGAGTTTGCCAGAAAAGACAAAGAACCCTGCTTTGCATCTTCTATTTTCGCAAGCTGATTTACTGTCACCTCAGGATTACCTTCTACAGTTCCTTCAAGTAAAATTCCAATCTGATTTGCAGTTAATTGCATTGGGCAAATTTATAGCTTAAATGTTAACGAACAAATATGAACCTATTCGCTTATTTATTAATTGACATCCCTTATTTCCTTAATATAGCAGAGTATATACTTCTGTACGGTTTTTGCCAAAGCCTCCAGATTAGAATTGTCTGATGCTTTGGTAATATCCTGTATAGACCCATTTTTCATCAAAATGTTAATGCTACCGTCACCTACATGGTATGCATTGTTTCTTATTGTATCTGTAAATACGAAATAAGAGGTGTCATCGTCAGAAACCTCGAATTCATCTGTAACTCTGTCGGCGAGTTCATTTATCCATTCAACAGGTGGTGGCTCATTACTAATCTCCACCTTATAAAGATTTCTGCTAATAAGATGCGTACATAACGTTGACAAGATAAGATCCTCATCATCAGCCCAAACCTTTATTGATGTAAATATATCATTATCATCCAGTTTGGTAAATCTTTCTAAATTTCGGGGGTCTGTTCTGAATTCTTCCCGGCTTACAGAATTTTTTAAAAAATAGGAAAAACAGGGGCTGGCAAATAAATTCCTTCCCTCAAGTGATAATTCTTTTGCCCTTTCCAGAATCTTCACAAGCATTTGTTCTGCAGCAATGACCGTCTTATGAAGATATACCTGCCAATACATTAGCCTGCGGGCAATTAAAAATTTCTCAATGGAATAAATACCCTTTTCTTCAACAACTAACTCATCATTAATAACATCCAGCATTTTAATGATTCTATCAAAGCTGATAACCCCTTCCGAAACTCCGGTAAAAAAACTATCCCGGTTTAGGTAATCCAGACGGTCGATGTCCAGTTGTCCGGAAACCAGCTGATGTAAAAAAGTCTTTGGATAACGGTTATTGAATATTTCAAGAGCCATGGTAAGCTTACCATCAAATTCCCGATTCAAATTATTCATCAGAAGGGTGGTGATATGCTCATGAGATACCCCATCTACAATGGTGTGTTCCAGGGCATGAGAAAAGGGGCCATGGCCAATATCGTGAAGTAGAATGGCGATCATTACCGCTTCCTCTTCTTCATAAGAAATCGCCTGGCCTTTACTTTTTATAGTTTCAACCGCCAGGCTCATCAGATGCATTGCACCCAGAGCATGATGAAAACGTGTATGCAGGGCACCGGGGTAAACCAGGTGAGTCATTCCCAATTGTTTGATATAGCGTAAACGCTGAACATAGGGATGCTGAATCAAATCATATACCAGTACTGATGGTATTGTGATGAAACCGTAAACCGGATCATTAATTATTTTCTTCTTATTCAAGATCGAGAACCTTACGGCACAAAAATTGTTATTTTTAATGACAATTGAACGTTTTAATAAGTTCGATGATCTATTAATTTTTAATTTTACTTTGAAATGCAGGAAACAAACATTTTGTGGGCCGACGATGAAATCGACTTACTGAAGCCACATATTCTATTTCTGAATGAAAAAGGCTACAGGATTAAAACTGTGACCAATGGTAATGATGCGCTGGATTGTTTCAAAAAAGAAAACTTCGATCTGGTATTCCTTGACGAAAATATGCCGGGTCTTACCGGACTGGAGACTCTGGCAAGAATTAAAACAATAGATCCTGATATTCCAATCGTGCTCATCACTAAAAATGAGGAAGAGTATATGATGGAGGATGCAATTGGATTTAAAATAGATGATTATCTGATCAAACCGGTCAACCCAAAACAGATCTTACTTACCATAAAAAAACTGATCGATAATAAACGCCTGGTCAGTGAGAAAACATCCATGGCCTATCGACAGGATTTCCGAACCCTGGGAATGACCCTGAATGAAAATCTGAGTTTTTCAGAGTGGGTGGATGTTTATAAAAAATTGGTGTACTGGGAATTATCTCTTGAGAAACTTGAAGATGAAGGGATGCATGAGATCCTTACTGTGCAGAAATCTGAGGCCAATGTTCAATTCTCAAAATTTATTGAAAAAAACTATCTCAAATGGCTTAAAAATCCTGAAGATGGACCAATCACTTCAAATCAACTTTTTGTTAAAAAGGTTTTTCCATCACTGGAACCCCAAAAACCGACTTTCTTCATCCTAATCGATAATTTGAGATACGATCAGTGGAAAATGATCAATTCACTTTTAATGGATTATTACCGCATTGATGAAGAAGATAGTTATTATAGTATTTTACCCACTGCCACTCAATACGCAAGGAATGCAATTTTTTCAGGATATATGCCATTGGAAATGGAGCGGCACTTTCCAAAAATGTGGCAGAATGATGAGGATGAGGGTGGGAAAAACCTATTCGAAGAAAAATTTCTTGCTGAGCAGATTCAGCGCGTTATGCGTAAGGAGTGCAAATACTCCTATAATAAGATTCTAACCTTTGAACAAGGAAAAAACATCAGTGAAAACATGAACAATTTAATGGGTAATGATCTGAATGTTATCGTCTATAATTTTGTTGATATGCTTTCTCATGCACGAACCGACATGGCAATGATACGGGAACTTGCAAATGATGAAGCAGCATACCGCTCTTTAACCCTCTCATGGTTTGAACACTCACCGCTTCTGGATGCTTTAAAAAAACTTTCCCAGAAAAAAATAAAACTGATTATAACAACTGATCACGGCACAATCCGGGTAAAGCATCCGAGTAAAGTGATCGGGGACAGAAACACCAATTCTAATTTGAGATATAAACAAGGTAAAAATCTGGATTTTAATTCAAAAGATGTGTTTCTTGTCAAAAACCCTCACGATGCCATGCTTCCAAAACTTCATATGAGTTCGAGCTTTATTTTTGCAAAGGAGGATAGTTACTTTGTTTATCCGAACAATTACAACCATTTTGTTAATTATTTTAATGAAACATTCCAGCATGGGGGTATATCCATGGAAGAAATGATAGTTCCATTTGTAACCTATAGCCCGAAATAATTATTGTTACTAATTTTATTGCTTCATAATTGGATCTAATGAATATCCGGGTCAAGAACGAAAGTGAACTGCATGAGGCAGCATCTGATCTGATCAAATTTGCCGAAAAAGAAAAAGTCTTTCTATTTGAGGGCGAAATGGGTGCAGGCAAAACAACCCTGATCAAATCATTATGCTTTGCCCTTGGCATGAAAGACACGGCAAACAGCCCTACATATTCTATCGTCAATGAATATGCCTACCCCCATGGCAAAATTTATCATTTTGATTTCTTCCGCATTAAAACCCAGAGTGAAGCATTTGACATCGGATTTGAAGAATATTTGTCCTCTGGTGAATACTGCTTTATTGAATGGCCACAAAACATCACCGAGCTCTGGCCCCATCACTATATCAAAATCAAGATATCTGAAGTTGAGAACAAATTGCGCAATATCGAGGTAAATAAGGTTTAAACTGAATTATCTGAATTAAGTGCTTCCTGTTTTAAAAATTTCGTACCTTCATTTTCCTTATAAAAACCCGCATGAGTGAATTATCTGACATTGCAAAACAAGCCATGATGCAACCGCAGGAGGCGATGTTGGAGCTTAGAAACAAAAAGAATAACCTCTATATCGGCATACCCAAAGAGACTTCTTTTCAGGAAAACAGAATTGCCCTAACTCCTTTATCTGTCGGATTATTAGTCCAGCATGGTCATGAAGTTATGATTGAGGCCGGGGCCGGCCTTGCTGCTAACTTTAAGGATAATCATTATAGTGAACAGGGGGCTCAGATTGTTTATGATAAAAAGGAAATATATAAAGCCGATCTGATCATTAAAATAGCTCCTCCAACGGAGGATGAAATTGAAATGATGAAGATGGGACAGGTTCTTTTCTCTGCCCTTCAGATGTCGACCATGAAAGCCGATTTTCTGAAATCTCTGATGAAAAAGAATATTACCGCCTTATCGTTTGAATACCTGCGTGATGAAGGAAATGTGCTCAGCGTAGTCAGGGCTATGAGTGAAATTGTAGGAGCTACTTCGGTACTAATTGCTGCCGAATACCTGAGTAATGTATTTGAAGGTAAAGGCTTGATGCTTGGTGGAATAACCGGAGTTCCTCCTACAGAGATCGTTATTTTGGGTGCCGGTACTGTTGGAGAATATGCTGCAAGAACTGCTATCGCTCTTGGTGCAGAGGTTAAGGTTTTTGACAGCTCTATTTACAGATTACGCCGTCTGCAAAATAATATTGGAAGCCGTGTCTTTACTTCAGTCATTCAGCCTGTAGTCTTACAAAAAGCCATTTGCAGTTGTGACGTTGCAATCGGAGCTATTCGAGCCAATCACGGCAGAAGCCCATGCATTGTTTCGGAGGAAACCGTAAGCAAAATGAAGCCAAACTCCGTGATCATTGATGTTAGTATTGATCAGGGTGGGTGTTTTGAAACCTCACGTGTGACTAATCACACTGTTCCTACTTTCAGAAAATACGATGTAATCCATTACTGTGTTCCAAACATTGCATCAAGGGTATCACGTACCGCAACCTATGCTTTGACCAATATTTTCACTCCAATCATTCTCGACATTGGAGAAATGGGTGGAATAATGAATCTGATTTGGGAAAGACCCGGTATCCGGAATGCAATCTACCTTTATCAGGGAAAGCTTACCAATAAAGATCTGTCAGACCGCTTTAATATCCCAATGAAAGATCTGGATCTGCTGATTGTTTCAAACCGCTAATGAAAAAACTACTGTTATTAATACTTCTGTATGGATTTGCTGAAGCTTATTCACAGCTTAACAATCCTTACGGCTTACAGGTCATCAATGAGCATACAGCTTATAAAAAATCGGTTGAACTGGATAAAAATAAGCAGCTAATTGAAATTAAAAAACATATCCCGGATATTAAACTGGACATCCGTTACGCAGGAAAAAACAATTTCGCTAAACAGGCTGTCTACAAACAGGCGAGGGCATTTGCGAGGTTACCGGTAGTCGAAGCCCTTAAAAATGTTCAAAATGATCTCAAAAAATCCGGCTTCGGATTAAAAATATTTGACGGTTACCGCCCATATAGTGTGACGGTTAAATTCTTTGCAATTGCCAGTGATAAGAGTTTTGTTGCTAATCCAAAAGATGGATCGCGACATAACAGGGGTTGTGCGATTGATCTTACGCTGATCAATCTGAAAACGGGGAAGGAACTTGAAATGCCCACTCCCTACGATAGCTTTGCAGCAGAGGCCGCATCTGATTTTAATAATCTTCCCGCCAATGTCATTCAAAACCGTGAAATACTTCGCAATACAATGGAAAAACATGGCTTCAGGGTGCTGAATAATGAATGGTGGCATTTTGATTTTATCGGCTGGAAGAACTTTGAGTTAATGGATATTCCGTTCGAGGATCTGTAAATCCTCAAAGCAATTACATAATTGATTAACAAATTGAAATTTATTATCCTGGTACTGTTCGTTCTGGATTAATAGACCCCGGTTATACGCTTTGCAAGAATTTCAAGTACTTCCAGCTCATGAATACTGTTAATCACGATTCTGTGAATTGATTTACCTTTGGGATCCGGATAAGGAAAGGATGATATACTAATACCATTTTTTAACAGATCAATGGCAATTTCATCATCCAGAAGCAGAAAAACGGGGAAATCATTGATAAAAAATAGTTTTTTTGTCGATTCCAACAGATCAGTAAATAGCCTTAAATTCCTGCGTAAGTTATGAAGCTCATGCGTATATATCGTCTCTGCATGTACAAAAGCATAGAGCATACCCGGTGATGGGGGTGAACTGCCAACATAAACAGGTGAATTTCTTAGGTTTTTAATACCAGCAGAATCTCCAAGAATGAGGCCAGCATCAAAACCCAGTGCCTTGGCCATCGAGCCAATTACAAAGGTCTCGATATTGGATAGTTTAGGTAGTCTGTTGTAAATACCCGATCCCCAATCTCCGGTAATTCCAATTCCATGCGAATCATCGATCAGCAGGACAATCTCTTTAAGTGGGTCAATACGCTTTAACCAATCGAAATTATAGATCTCAGGTATCAGATTGTTAAGCGAATTGCTAATGATCATCACCGGCTGATCACTTTCATTGATCAGATTGATTGTTTTTTCTGCCCATTCCACAAACTTTATTCGTGGTGCTTCGGGTCTTCCAATCCAGAGTGCAGGATGGGTATCGGGGGCATAAATTAACAGATGAGTTTCATAATGATGTTGGACAAGAAGCTGAGCTGCCAGATATCCGCTCGACAAGAATATTGAATCTTCAGCTCCGAACCGTCTGGCTGCTTCATTTTCGGCAACAGAAAAAATATCCAGCGTGATATTATTATTTCTGGATGCCCCATGATTTAGTCCGTAAATCTCAATACCTTCAAAAACAAGTTTTTTGAAAGCCTCATTGTGAGGCATCCCCAAATAAGCCGTTCCGCCAAAAAATAGGCTTAGGCCGTTTCCTTTCTTCATCTTCCTTAATCTGTTTTTTGTGAATGTGCTTATTTTATCAGACTGCTTTGGTGTACTTTTCCGTAATGCTTTGTACTCAGCTCAACCTTTCCCTGTGAATCAATTCTCAGCTCAAAGAAGAAATCATAGTCATCATCACTAAGCGCAGCAAGGGGTCGGGAGGCACCAAAAGCCTCCAGCAGTTCAAGTACAGTATTAGAATGCCCAACAATTAATACTTTATGCCCACCATGTTTTGTTATTACAAGCTCTCTGATATGTCGAAAATCCTGTGCCTCATAAGTTTGAAGCTCCACTTTGCTTTTTTTCGCAGAATTGTAGGCAGTCTGGCCAGTTCTTTTGTATTTAGTGACAAAAACTGCATCCAGTTTAATGTACTTCAATTTTCTGGCTAATGCCTCTGCTCTTTCTCTGCCTTCTGCACTAAGTTCAGGGTCTTGATTCTTAGGGTCAGAGATGTCCTTCTCTGCATGTCTAACAATAAAAACAGTCGTAATACCCGGTACATCAGTTCTGCAACTTAATGCAACTATAGCCAGAAATACTATAAGCCCTATCTTGATTTTGTACATGATTCTGATTTTTATTGTAGCAGATTAATGTTCACTGAAAATGTAAGTATTTGTTAAATCTATTAAAAGCGATCAATAGTTTTTATAAATATGATTGATCAGCTTCTCCATCTCAGAACGTATTTCTGATGTCGGCCTAATAAAATTATTATTCATGAATGAAAAAATCAGCTCATCATAAATTTTTTCACAAAGCCTAACCATGCTTCTTGGAGTAAATAAGTTTTGCCTCGATAGACCAGAACCATCTACCCATACCGGCTTATCAGGAAGATCGGCAAGAAAGTTTTTTTTAACATAATCGATCACTACAGCAGTATTCATTTCCATTCCTCTGCTGGCAGCAATATTTAGCAGAACCTGTTCAGCAATGAAATTATCACTTGGCAATAACATTCTTTTGTAGAGCGTGTCTGTAGAAATACTGTTCCAAACCTTGATTTGTGCAGGTTTTGCATAATTGATGTTGCCTGAAAAAGTCGGAATACTTTGCTTTAACAAATCTCCCAGCAAAACATCTGATACCTTAAATGGAACCACCTGGTTAAATCCTGCTGGTGCACTTGAATTGGGCTGATGAAATACATTACTAAAGATTTCACGCTTAATTCTAAATTTTCCCTCACTTCCGGATTGATCTGTCTGAAGTATCAGCTGCCCTCCACCATCAAATACGGGGTCGGTTTGAAATCCCCAGGAATTTTTACTGAAGCGGACAACATTACCATACATTGGCAGATCCGACATCTCTGGCTGGTAATACTCGTTATAATCATCATAAGTCCATCCTACGCCATAAAAATCGCCTGTAAATACGCCATTTGCCCAATAAATCTTTTTTCCTGCAGTATTGAGTTTTTGCAATACCCCTTGCTCTTTAAATTGAGAATCAAGAAACGAGGGATCTGCTGTACCCCAGAAGATTAATGAATCGCCGCGTTCAATATATTGTAACCCGGCAATAGAATCCTTTAAAAGTTTTAAACCAGCATAAAAAGTAAATAATTTAGTATTTGAGGCAGGAGTAAAGTATTTATCATCCTGATAACCGGTAATCATTTTCCTCTTTGTAAGATCATACAATGCAAAGCCGGTAAAGTGATCATTCAGAATTGCCGAACTTTTTAGCATTTTAAGAATTTTTCGTGGGGGTATTGATTTGGAAAAAGCAGCCTCCAGGCTCAGAAAAGACAGGATAAGTAATATTATTTGTTTTGTTTTCATCAGAATTATTTAAAATTCGGCAGGGAACCGTAGAAAGAACACTTAATTTTTTAAAAATAGAAAAGAATTATTGAATGTTAAGCAGGCTTTGGTACATAAGATCTTTAAAAATAGCACCTTAATAATATCTTATAACGTAACTTGTTGTAGTTACCTGAGTCTCAAAAACAATCTGATTTCAAAGAAAGGATTTTCATTGTACAAGATTTTCTATACACTAACCTTTATTATTCTTTTTGCAGGGGATGCTTTTGCCCAAAAATTCGAGTTCAGCGGAAATAGAAAAAGGGAAACTCTGGGATTCAGAATGATAAAAAACCTGATGGTTATCCAGCTTCACATCAATGGAAAGGGGCCTTTTAACTTCATTCTCGATACAGGAGTAGGTCTGGTTCTAATATCTGATCCAAAATTAATTGACTCTGTATCTTTTCAAAATCTTAGAAGTATCTATATAACGGGCTTTGGTGAAGGCGAAAAATTAAGTGCATTTATTACACCTTCTGTTGATATTAGAATAGGGAACACCATTGCAAAAAATATTCCTGCGGCAATTCTTAAAAAGGATATTTTTGAATTATCAAACTATGTTGGCATTCCCATACACGGTCTGATAGGTTATGAATTTTTCCAGAGCTTTGTCGTAAGGCTAAATTTTTTAACAAGCACAATCACGATTTTTCAACCCGAAAGAGCTTATATCCCAAGAAAGGGTAGCCGTATTCCAATTAGTATAGAGGAGCGAAAGCCTTACATTAATGCCAATATTCAACTAAAATCAGGCAAAAAGCTTCCTGTAAAACTCATTATTGATACCGGTGCCGGTCATCCCGTTTCTCTGGAAACAATGGACGGGGTTCCATTTGAATTACCAGATGAACGAATAAGGGGTAATCTTGGGGTAGGTTTAACGGGGCCAATTAATGGTTATATTGGAAGAATCTCATCACTCCAATTGGGAAAATACAAACTTAATGATGTTATTTCGGCATTTCCAGATTATGAAGATGCGGCGTCGAGGGTGTTTTCAATAAACAGAAATGGAAATATGGGCCTTGCAATCATAAAAAGATTTAATGTTGTATTTGATTATAACAGGTCAGCCATGTACATTAAACCCCTTACCACATTAAAAGAATCCTTTGAACATGATATGGCAGGAATGGAAATTGGTTCTGCCGGTGAAAATTATGAACGACTTATAATAACCAGGGTTGAACCTTTATCCTCTGCCGATCGGGCCGGACTTGTGAAAGGTGATGAAATTTTGACCATTAATTTCAAAGCGGTGACTGAATTGTCATTATCTGAAATAGATACTATGTTCAGATCTCGAAACGGACGAAATTTTATTATAGATGTTTTATCAAAAGATGGTAAAGGTAAGGAAAGGGTTATATTGACACTGAATAAGCGAATTTAATTTTTTATTAATTTCTATAACCGTTAAAACATTAATTGTATTCTCGCTCAAAAAACTTGCCATTTAGTAATTCTTCCTTCGATAAGGATTCCTATTGTAGTGTTTAATAAATTTATTGTCAAAAAGTGTAAAAAAATTATACATATTCACTTCAATCAATAGATTTGTAAATTCCTTATAAACTAACCATTATATAAAACTCTATGACAATAAACTTTCGCAATTTGCAGTTCGCCGTTTTAACGGCACTGATCTTTGTTTCCGGACTGGATTGTGTTCAGGCACAGGATCGCAACAAACCGGCTACACCGGCTACAGAACCAGCTAAACCGGCAGCACCGGCAGCTACAACTCCTCCAAAGACTGGCATTAGGCCATATAAAGAGGTTATAACCGATAAAGCAAAAACGGATAAAGGATTATTTAAGGTTCACAGGCTTGATGGAAAATATTTCTATGAGATTCCTGACTCTTTATTTAACCGTGAAATGCTTGTGGTTACCCGTTATGCAAAAACTCCTACTGTAGACGGAACTTATGGCGGCGAGGAATTGAACGAACAAATATGGAAATGGCAAAAAAGAGACAAGCAGGTTATGATCCGGATTCCTTCATACCGGAATATTGCTGACAGTAAAACAGAAATGTTTGAGGCAGTAAAAAATTCGAACCTTGATGCCGTGCTTTCATCATTTGAGATTAAGGCTATTAATAATGATTCCAGTTCTGTTGTTATTGATGTCACTGATCTTTATGCGAAGGATGTTCAGTCCCTGGGTTTGCCCCAATCTGTCCGCACTCAGTATAAAATTACTACGATGGATGAGGCACGTACTTTTATAGATACGATCAAATCATTCCCGATCAACATTGAGGTTCGTTCCTTAAAAACATACCGTGCAACAGATGCTCCGGGAGATAAATCGATTGGATCAATGACCGTTGAAATTCACAATTCAATGCTTTTGTTACCTAAGGTGCCATTTAAACCTCGTTTTTCGGACGACAGGGTTGGATTTTTCGGACAAAGCCAAACAGATTACGGACTGGATGTACAAAAAGCACAGGTTACCCGCTATATTCATCGCTGGAAACTGGAGCCCAAAGATCCGGAAGCTTACAAGCGTGGTGAATTGGTAGAACCAAAAAAACAAATTATTTATTATATCGATCCGGCTACACCTGTTAAATGGAGACCTTATCTGATTGCAGGAGTAAAAGACTGGAATGCAGCATTTGAAGAAGCAGGATTTAAAAATGCGATTACCGCATTGGAAGCTCCACTAAATGATCCCGACTGGTCGCCTGAAGATGCACGCTATTCTGTGATCCGCTATTTTGCTTCGAATATCGCTAACGCCTATGGTCCACATATCTCTGATCCTCGCTCGGGAGAGATCATGGAATCAGATATAGGCTGGTATCATAATGTTATGAACCTGG
Source organism: uncultured Sphingobacterium sp. (assembly GCA_964356005.1). GTDB lineage: Bacteria > Bacteroidota > Bacteroidia > Sphingobacteriales > Sphingobacteriaceae > Daejeonella. The sequence continues at coordinate 36,234 of CAYHGN010000002.1, read as the reverse complement.
TTCGGAACTGGTTCTTTGTTCAGACTGCTGCAATTAACCCCGAAGCACGTAGTCCAAAGTTTAGGGATGAAGTTATGGGCCAGCTGATCCGCTTTGTATCCTCTCATGAGGTTGGACACACACTTGGACTTCCCCATAATTTCGGTTCTAGTGTGGCATATCCTGTTGATTCTCTACGTTCTCCCTCTTTCACCAAAAGAAAAGGCGGAACAGCACCATCGATCATGGATTATGCACGATTTAATTATATAGCCCAGCCAGGAGACGAGGGGGTTGTATTATATCCCGGAATTGGAGATTATGATAAATGGGCTGTGAAATGGGGATATACCTGGTTTGAAAACCAAACCCCTGAAGAAGAAGCAAAAACATTAAATAAATGGACCATAGAAAGAGCAGGAAATCCGGTTTATTTCTACGGACAGCAAACAGGGAACCCGGTCGATCCGCGTGCACAATCTGAGGATCTTGGAGATGATGCCATGAAAGCTTCCAAATATGGAATTGCCAATTTGAAACGCATTTTGCCGAATATTGAAAAATGGACTTATGAAGAAGGGAAGCCGTATGATAACCTGAGAGAACTTTATGGTGAAGTACTTGCACAGTGGAACCGATATATGGGTCATGTACGTTCAAATATTGGTGGCATCTATGAAGACGATAAAACTTACGAACAAAAAGGCCCGGTATACACCCATGTAGTTAAGGCAAAACAAAAGGAAGCCGTTAAATTTATCAACGATCAAGCCTTTATGACACCCGGCTGGATGCTTGATCAAACTGTACTGAACAAATTTGATAATGCAGGAATTGTTGACCGTTTAAGAAGAACACAGGTGGGTGTACTAAACGGAATTCTTGATTTTGGACGACTGAACAGGGTTATTGACAACTCTGTGAAAAATGGCATTAATTCATACCCTATGGATGAATTATTTGCCGATCTGCGTAATGGCATTTGGTCAGAGCTCAAAACCGGTGCAAATTTAGATACTTATCGCCGAAATTTGCAACGTGCGTACATCGAGAGGATGTCATATCTTCTTAACGAAAATGAAACTCCGGTACCGGCGCAATTTGCAGCCTTTGCGGGCCCACAGATTGATGTTTCACAATCTGATATCCGTCCGATGGCCAGACAAGAACTTAAATTATTGGCAGTACAGGTCAGATCAGCATTACCAAGGTATTCTAACCCAGTATTGAGAGCACATCTTGATGATGTTCTGGTTCGCATCGCAGAAGCTTTGGATCCTAAAAAGTAAGAATCGTTTTTTTATATAAAAGCTCTGGCAATTATTTTGCCGGGGCTTTTTGTTTAATGAGTTTTGGTAAATTAGAGGAATATTTATGCCCATGAAAAACTTTTCAATGACCGCATTGTTGCTTTTATTCATCACTGGTGAAATATTTGCTCAATCTGATTCTCTGGCTGTGTTAAATGCAGATTGGAAAAAAGAGAAAATAACATCCGGTGTTCGTTTAAAGTCTTTTGGCTTTAATAAATCGCTCTTTAATTCTAATCAGAACGTAAGTATTCTGGAGATAAAACAAAAAGGCAGACTCTTTTTTGACTTGGGTTATGATCCCAAAGTACTTATTACGACGAGCGATTTTGGCAAACAAAACAATGCTCTGGCAGCATTAAACGGGACTTTCTTTGATATTGCAAATGGCGGGTCAGTGGATTATATCAGGGCAGATGGCCTTATAATCAACGAAAACCGTCTTGGAAAGGGTGGGAACAGAGCAGCACATCAGGAATCTGCTCTGGTTTTTAATAGGGGGAAGTTGAGCATTGCAAAAAGGAATGGGAAACAAGACTGGGAAAAATCGCTTATAGGTGAAGATATTATGGTTAGCGGGCCGCTTCTGATACTGAATCAGACTGTTGAAAAATTGGATACAGCAAATACATTCAATAAAACCAGACACCCGCGGACAGCTGTAGCCATAACAAAAAACAAACGCGTTCTGTTAATCACAGTAGATGGACGTCATGAAAATTCTGCAGGCATGAGCCTTTTTGAACTAACAAAGCTAATGCGCTGGTTAAATGCAGCTGATGCGATTAATTTAGATGGGGGTGGATCAACCACACTATGGATAAATAATTATATGGAAACAGGTGTAGTCAATTTTCCTACCGACAATAGAAAGTGGGATCATGAAGGAGAGCGAAAAGTTGCAAATGTGGTTTTGCTAAAGAAAAAATAGTTTAAATGGTCACATATCTGTTAATTATATACTTAAGCTACTGAATTACACCAATTATATTTAATTTTCATTAAATTCATGTAAACTATCCTGTTGAATCATAAGGTATGAATAAGTCTGAAAATAACTATGGCTATCTTATCAATAAAATTGATGGTTTTATACGAAAGTATTACCTGAATAAGGTCGTTAAAGGTTCAATCTTTTTGGCTTCATCTTTACTTGTTGCCTATTTAATTTTAACATTTGCAGAGTATTGGGGTCATTTTGATCCTACAATTAGAAGTGTTCTTTTCTATACTTTCATAACCGGTAATGCATTCGTACTTGCAGCCTATATTATTCTACCTCTATTAGCTTACTTCAGACTTGGAAATACAATCAGCCATGAGCAGGCTTCTGCGATAATTGGCAGGCATTTTACACCGGTAAAAGACAAATTGTTAAATACCTTGCAATTAAAGAGGCTATCTGAACTTAACCCCGAACAGCGCAACCTTATTGATGCCAGTATTAATCAGAAGATTGCAGAACTCAAACCGGTTCCTTTTACATCCGCAATTCATATTAACGAAAACCGAAAATATTTAAAATATCTTTTGGCTCCTCTGGCAATTATCATAATTGTTTTCTTTGCGGCACCCTCCATACTTAGTGAAAGTACAGAACGCTTGATAAATCATAATAAACGATTCGTTAGAAAAGCTCCATTCAGTTTTGAAATTATAAATGAGCAACTATCTGTTGTACAGGGTAGTGATTTTACGTTATTGGTAAAACTTTCAGGTGCTGAAATCCCCGCTGATATTTACCTTGAAGACGGTCTTAATACTTTCAAACTTGAAAAGGAAAATATCATCCGCTTTAAATACACTTTCAGAAATCTGCAGAAAGATAAAAAGATTATATTGAAGGCTGGTGAATTTCGCTCAGAAGATTATTTACTTGAAGTTAAGGTTCGACCCACACTTCTGGATTTTGATGTATTTATTGAATATCCTGCCTACATCAATAAAAGCAATGAAAAGCTTAAAAATACCGGCGACTTAATTGTTCCGGAAGGTTCACGAATCAGCTGGAAATTCAGAGCACAAAACTCCAATCAGATTGATATGCTTGTGGACAAAAAAAAATATGTTCTAAAGGAATCGGGAGAAAACCTGTTTAACTTCAGCTTTAGGGCATTAAAAAACTTGTCTTACAGCATCAGACCTGTTAATTCTGAGGTGCAGGAATCAAGCCCTGTCTCCTATGAGTTAAGAGTGATTCCTGACCTTCTTCCTTTAATTGATGTAAACGAAAGAGTAGATTCTCTTAACTCCAGTCTCATTTATTTCGTAGGCCAAGCCAGTGATGATCATGGATTTTCTAAACTGAACTTCAATTACAGGGTGCTTTCTGAAAAAACTGAAAAATCAGAGATAAAATCTATAAAATTTGATAAAAATGCTCTTCGGAGTAATTTCATTTATTTCTGGGATGTGAAAGAGGTAGCAGCAAAACCGGGAGAACAGATTGAATACTATTTTGAATTGTTTGATAATGATGGAGTTAACGGTCCGAAGTCTGTTAAATCATCTATAAAAACTTTGAAATTACCTTCTGACGCTGAGTTAGAGAAAAAAATGGAAGCAAATTCCGAACAGATTAAGAAAAAAATGGAGCAGGCAATCAGAAAATCTGCTCAGTTGGAGAAAGACACCAAAAGATTGAACCAGGAACTTTTGAATAAAAAAAGTTTGTCGTTTGAAGAAAGAAAACAAATCCAAAACCTTCTTCAAAAGCAGAAAGAAATAGATGAATTAGTTAAAGAGATCCAAAAAGAGAACAAGCAAAATTTAGCTGAACAGCAGGAAGAAAATGAACAAATACTTGAAAAGCAAAAACAAATTGAGGATCTTTTCAATAATGTTCTGGATGAAAAGACACGCGAAATTTTGAAGAATATTGAAAAGCTTCTTGAAAAAAACAATAAAAACCTCACGCAAGAGGAGTTGGCCAAAATGCAGATGGACAACAAATCGCTGCAAAAAGAACTTGACCGTATTTTAGAGCTTTACAAACAGCTTGAATTCGATCAGAAGTTAAGCAACACGATAGAAAAACTCGGTGAGCTGGCAAAGAATCAGGAAGAACTCAGTGAAAAATCGCAAGATAAAAAGACAGACATTGATCAACTAAAAGAGGAACAAAGCCAACTACAGGAAGATTTCAAAGGTTTGAAAGAGGAGCTCAGCGAACTTGAACAAAAAAATGAGGAACTTGAACAAAAGAATGATTTTGAAAATCAGGAAAAGGCTAAGCAGGAAATAGATAAGGAGCAACAAAAAAGCTCTGAAAATCTGGAAAAGAAAGACCAGAATAAAGCTGCAGAAAACCAAAAGAAAGCTGCAGCAGAAATAAAAAAACTAACTAAAGATTTGCAGAGTATGCAACAGGAATCCGAGGAAAAGGAAAGTGAGGTTAATGTCAAAAGCCTTCGTGAAATACTTGATAATCTCATTATCAGCTCTTTTGATCAGGAAAAAACGATGCAAACTGTACGCCAAACCAATACCGGTGATCCTAACTATATTATTCAGAGTCAAAAGCAGAAAGACATTCAAATCAATATGAAAATGATTGAAGATAGCCTTTACTCTTTGAGTAAAAGGGTTCCTCAAATTCAATCCGTTGTAAATAAAGAAATTCAGGCAATAAATTTTAATATTGGAAAAGCAATAGAAAGCCTTGGCGAACGTCGCACAGCAGAAGCAAACAGAAATCAGCAAATTGCTATGACATCTATAAATAATCTGGCTTTAATGTTAAATGAAGCCCTGGATCAATTACAGCAGGCACAACAGAATGGCAAACCCGGAGGAAAGGGTAAGCAAAAACAAAACCTTTCCCAGCTAAGTAAAATGCAGGAACAATTGAATAAAAACATGCAAAAAGCAAGGGAAGATATGCAAAAACAGGGTCAACAGAAAAGCGGGCAACAGGGTAAAAATGGCCGGGAAATGAGCGAACAACTTGCGAAAATGGCTCGGGAGCAACAGATGATCAGACAAGCTATGCAAGAGATTAATAAAATGGAAAATAAAGATGGAAAAGGTAGTTTGGGAAATCTGGATAAATTAATGAAAGAGATGGAACAAACTGAAACAGATCTCGTAAACAAACGAATTCAACAAGAAACTCTAAGCAGACAACAGGAAATCCTAAGTAAATTACTTGATGCAGAAAAAGCAGATCGGGAACGCGAAGAGGATCAGAAAAGAGAAAGCAAAGAGGGAATTGCACCTCCATCTTCAAATCCAATAATTTTACAGGAATTCCAGAAAATAAAGCAAAAAGAAATCGATTTGCTAAAAACCGTGACCCCTTCTTTAAATTCATTTTACAAAATAAAAGTGGTGGACTATTTTAAATATTTAAATTCGGGGGATAAATGAGTAAGCAAACAGAATTTTCGGATAATACTTCATTGTACACTCTACAATTACCTTCCAGAATTGATAGTATTACCATTCTTGAAAACTTCATTGATGGGCTGAGTGCAAAATATGGTCTTAGTGATGAGCTTTACGCGAATGTGCTTACCTGTCTGAGCGAGGCAGTAATCAATGCTATTATTCACGGAAATCGTGAAAGTCTGGAGAAGAAGGTATACATCAACCTCGAGGTTATCGAAGATAAACGACTAATTTTTACAATATCTGATGAAGGCGATGGCTTTGATTTTAATAATCTTCCAGATCCTACCGCGCCAGAAAATATTGAAAATTTAACGGGTAGGGGGGTTTTTATAATCAAAAAGCTTGCTGATCAGTGTATATTCAATTCAAAGGGAAACGAGCTCGAACTCCATTTTAAAATTTAATGGGCCAAATACCTATTAATTTCTTTACCGAAGACACATCCTTTATTTTAAAACAAAAGGGTCTAGTCAGAAACTGGGTCAGAAATACAATTATAGCCGAAAACCATAGGCTCAGATTGTTAAATTTTATTTTCTGTAGTGACCGATATCTCCTGAATATCAATAAGCAATATCTGAATCACGATTCCTATACTGATATTATAACTTTCGATAATGGTGACATTGAGAAGGAAATTACCGGAGATGTTTTTATTAGTCTGGACAGGATCAGGGAAAACGCAATAGAACAAGATGTAAATGAAACGGATGAACTCCACAGGGTAATGGTCCACGGAACACTTCACCTCCTTGGATATCAGGATAAAAGTAAACCTGCAAAAGTCTTAATGACAGAAAAAGAAGATCTATATCTGTCAAAAAGAAACTTTTGAGTTTATTGCATAGGAACTTCTATGATCAATACCCTGGAATTTTTATTAAACTTAAATTCTAACTTATCTGTTTCGGAAACGCCCATAGCGTCACGCGTGTTTAGAAGCGTGCCATCCAATTCTGCTTCACCGTCAATTAAAAATACATAAGCACCGTTTCCGGGATGCTGTATGTTATAATTGGTCGTTTTGCTGCCATCAAAGGTTCCCAAGCTGAAGAATGCATCCTGATTAATCCACATTACATTCTCTTCCACATTGGGCGAAACAAGTGTCAAAAATGAATTATTTACATTTTCGAGATTATAGCTCATCTGATCATATCGGGGCTGAATATTACGCTCCTTTGGAAATACCCAAATTTGAAGCAAATTTACCTCCTCGGTAGAAGAACCATTAAATTCCGAATGTCGGATGCCGCTTCCCGCTGACATGACCTGTATTTCACCATAACTTATGTTTCCTTCAGAACCTAAACTGTCCTTGTGAGCAAGTATTCCTTTTAATGGAATAGTTACAATTTCCATATTATCGTGACCATGTGTACCAAAGCCCATCCCGGGCACTACAATATCGTCGTTCAGCACTCTCAACATGCCAAAATGAACTTTCGCGGGATCATGATACTGGGCAAAACTGAATGAATGCGCTGCCTTTAACCAGCCATGATCCTGAATTCCACGATCGGCTCCTCGATGAATAATCTTTTTCATATTATTGAGTTATAATTACGTGTTTAAACATACAATATTAATTCCAAACTTACTAATGTGTACCTTTACAGATTAATCACACGAATTAATGTCATATCAAGTTGTTTTAGTCGGGTCAAGCGGACTTATTGGCAGTCACTTACTCTCTATACTAATCGAATCCCAAAAAATATCAAAGATATTACTGGTACTTAGAAAGTCGCTTAATATCTCTGATCCAAAAGTTCAGGAATTGATTATTAATTTTGATGAATTAGAGAGCTTTTCTACTGATATCAAGGGTGATATCATATACAGCTGTCTCGGTACCACCAAAGCCGCGACTCCCGATCCTGATTTATACAGAAAAATAGATCTTGAATATCCATCACTATTAACCGGAAATCGCAGAGAGTCACGTCTGAGCGAAAAATTTGCTATTTCCGTTTTTAAACTAATCGATCCGCTTCTTATAGGCCCATTAAAAAAATACCATAGCATCAAGGCAGAAACCGTAGCACAGGCAATGCTTAATCAATCATTAAAAGAACTTAAAGGAACTTTTATTTATCCTTCCATACAAATACAAGAATTAGCGTGAGCATTTTATCTACAGAACAATTAGGACATTCATTTAACGACAACTGGTTATTTAAAGACCTCTATTTAGGTCTTAATAAAGGCGATCGGGTAGCACTGGTTGGCATTAACGGAACAGGAAAATCAACATTACTTAGAATACTTTCGGGTATATTACAACCCGGCCTTGGTAAAGTTGTTACCGAACGGGATTTGAGGATTGGCTACCTCGAACAGGATCCTCAATTTAGCAATCAGGAAACCATCAGCGACTTCATTTATTCCATTGGAAATGAACGTCAGCAACTCATCCGTCAATACGAAGAAGCTGTTAATCAGGAGGTTCACAATGAAAAACTTTTGAACAGACTCATGGATGAATTGAGTAGTGCAAATGCCTGGGAGTATGAATATGAAATAAAAACGATTTTGGGCAGGATGGGAATACAACATCTTGAACAAAAAATTGTTACCCTTTCGGGCGGGCAAAGAAAGCGTTTGGCTCTTGCAAAACTACTCATTGACGACCCCGATGTTTATATCCTGGATGAACCAACTAACCACCTGGATATAGAAACAATAGAATGGCTTGAGAGTTATATGACCAGTGGCCAGAAAACAATATTGCTCGTTACACATGACAGGTATTTTCTGGATAATGTTTCAACTCGAATAATAGAACTCGACAGGGGTAAAATTCAAAACTTCAACGGCAATTACAGTTATTATCTGGAAAAGAAAACTGAACAAAATGCCGCTGAAGATGCTACGTTTAGTAAAAACACAAACCTCTTGAAAAAAGAACTGGAATGGATGCGTCGTCAACCAAAGGCCAGAACAACAAAATCAAAGTCAAGAATCGACTCATTTTATGACCTTGAAGAAAAAACAAAAGGCAGAAATGTAAAATCATCGCTCGAGTTAAGTGTCAATGTTTCCAGACAAGGAAACAAAATCCTTGAGCTGGAACATGTGTCTAAATCATTTAATGGCAAACCGGTAATCTATGATTTCAGTTACACCTTTAAAAAGGGCGACAGAATTGGAGTAGCCGGTAAAAATGGAACGGGTAAATCTACGCTGCTAAATATTATTACAGGAGCTGTTAAGCCCGATAAAGGTAAGGTTAATGTTGGTGAAACAACTGTTTTTGGCTATTACAGACAGGGTGGACTTGAGTTTAAAGAGGATGAGCGTGTAATAGATGTAGTCAAGAATATTGCAGAATTTATAACCATGTCCGATGGAAAAAACCTCACCGCAAGTCAGGTTCTATCTCATTTCCTTTTCCCACCTGCAAAGCAATATGGCATGGTAAATAAATTAAGTGGAGGTGAAAAGAAACGACTCCAGCTAATGCGGGTTTTGATGAAGAACCCCAATTACCTCATACTGGATGAACCAACAAACGATTTGGATATTGATACATTAAATGTTCTGGAAGATTTCCTGCTTAATTTTCCGGGAATTCTAATGCTTGTATCGCATGACAGGTATTTAATCGATCGTTTAACAGACCAGCTTTTTATTTTTGAAGGAGATGGAAACGTGCAAATCTATTCTGGTAATTATACTGATTACAGGCTTGAACAAGATGAGCCAAAAAAGCCAGCAAGGCCTGAAATTAAAAATGTTATTATAACACCTAAAACCAATAAAACTAATATAAAACTAAGCTTTAAGGAAGAGAAAGAACGCTCTGAACTTGAAATAAGCATTAAAGAGCTAGAACAAAAAACAGAGGTCCTTACTTTGGAATTAAACTCTGGAATAACCGATCACAATAAACTAACTGATATTGCAACCAAAATAAAGGAAATTAAAGACAAGATCGATGAACAATCATTTCGTTGGTTGGAATTATCAGAATAAAAAATGAATATGAGCTTATCAGATCTTTTGGCATCTGCGGGAGTAAGCTTACTCCTCATTGCATTTTATCTCAATTTAAAGAAGCTGATGCCTACAGAGAACAAATGGTATAGCTCGTTAAATTTAACAGGAGCAGCATTGTGCGGATATTCTTCTTATTTAATACAATTCTACCCATTTGTTTTTCTAAATAGTATTTGGGCAATTGTTGCAATCATCGCACTTTTTAAGGATGTTCCACGTGGAACAATTATTAAAAAGTAATGATTATTTTTATAAAATCTCAAGTTCCACGTGGAACATAACCAAAAAATGTTTAATAAATACGATATAATAGTAGTAGGCGCCGGACATGCGGGCTGTGAAGCCGCTGCCGCTGCCGCGAACCTGGGCTCAAAGGTTTTACTGCTCACCATGAACATGGAAACCATAGCACAGATGAGTTGTAACCCGGCGATGGGCGGTGTTGCAAAGGGACAAATTGTGCGTGAAATCGACGCAATGGGCGGGTATTCGGGGATTATAACAGACAAAACTACCCTACAGTTTAGGATGCTAAACAGTTCTAAAGGACCAGCAATGTGGAGTCCAAGAGCACAAAACGACAGAAAACGTTTCGCTGAGGAATGGAGACTGGCCTTAGAAAAGACACCAAATGTTGATTTCTGGCAAGATACGGCAACTTCCCTATTGATAAAAGACGACAAGGTATGCGGGGTAAGGACCTCCTTGGGGATACAAATAAAATCTAACGCGGTTGTACTGACGAATGGTACTTTCCTGAATGGAATAATACACATTGGCGAAAAGAAGTTTGGAGGGGGTAGAACAGCAGAAAAATCAGCAACAGGAATTACTGAACAACTGGTGGAACTCGGATTTGAAGCAGGTAGAATGAAAACCGGTACGCCGCCGCGCGTGGACGGCCGTTCGCTTGACTATTCAAAAATGGAAGAACAATGGGGTGACGAGGAGCGCGGACGGTTTTCTTATACAGATGTAACCTTACCAATAAAACAAAAATGCTGCTGGATAACTTACACCAATTCAGAAGTACATGATACACTAAAAGAAGGTTTTGAAAAATCGCCAATGTTTACGGGACGAATTAAGGGTTTGGGTCCACGTTATTGTCCATCAATAGAGGATAAGATTAATCGGTTTGCAGAACGCGATAGACACCAGATTTTTGTTGAACCGGAAGGATGGAATACTATAGAAATTTACGTTAACGGATTTTCAACTTCACTCCCAGAAGATGTTCAATACAGAGCATTAACGAAAATTCCTGGCTTCGAAAAGGTAAAGATCTTCAGACCGGGATATGCAATTGAATATGATTTCTTCCCACCTACCCAATTAGCGCTTAATCTGGAGACAAAAAAAATAAAGAATTTGTTCTTTGCAGGACAAATAAATGGAACAACAGGATATGAGGAAGCCGCTTGCCAGGGGTTTATGGCAGGTATAAATGCACACCTAAAGATAAATAGCAAAGAGGAACTAATTCTGAAAAGGTCTGAGTCATATATCGGCGTTTTGATAGATGATTTGGTTACAAAAGGAACTGAGGAACCGTATCGAATGTTTACATCAAGAGCAGAGCATAGATTACTTTTGAGACAAGACAATGCAGATATTCGGCTAAGTCCCATTGGTCATAAATTAGGCTTAATATCTGATGAAAGGCTTGACAAAGTAAAAAGGAAAATAGAAAATGCTGATCATTTGGTTAACTATTTAAAAACAACATCCATAGGGCCTGATGCTGTGAATGCCATTCTTGAAGAACAGGGAACTCCGGGGATTTCACAAAACGTAAAAATGTTCCAATTAATCACCAGACCACAGATTGGTTTTGAACATATTAAAAAGGCTGATGCGGCGTTTAATATATTATTAAATCTCTACGATAAAGAAACGGCGGAGCAGGCAGAAATAAAAGTGAAATACGAAAGTTACTTCGAAAAAGAACTCGAGATTGTTGACAAAATGAAAAGAATGGAAGATCAGACAATCAATCCTGAGTTTAATTATTTTGACCTCTTGTCACTTTCAAAAGAAGCAAGGGAAAAATTGATGAAAATAAAACCAAGAACACTCGGCCAGGCATCCAGGATTTCAGGGGTTTCTCCATCAGATATCTCAGTTTTAATGGTTCATATGGCACGATAAATTATAACTATCTCACTATCAATTACTTATCATTTTTTATGGCGCGACTTAAATAATTAGATATACGCAACTTTCTCACCTCAGGCAATAGCATTATTCCAAAATCATAAAAAATCGACTATAAGGCTTATAAATGGCAAATAATAAAAGGAGCATATTTTTTCATCTATTCATTGGTATCTTTTGGCTGGCGACTTTTGCATCGGGTTGTGCAAGCATGCAATCTCCAACCGGGGGTCCAAAAGATAGTATCCCACCAGGAATAATAAATGAAGTGCCAAAGAATTTAACAAAAAATTTCACGGCTAAAAAAGTTGAAATAGAGTTTAATGAATTTATAAAACTTAATAATGAGTATACTGAAATTAGTATCTCACCAGCAATGGACATTCCTCCCGCATTCAAAGTAAAAAAGGAAAATCTGGAAATAGAATTTAAACAGAACCTTGAGGCAAACACAACTTATTCTATAAATTTTGGTAAGGCCATAGCAGATGTCAACGAGAGTAACATTCTTAAAAATTACTCATATGTGTTTTCAACTGGTAATGAAATTGATTCACTTTCAATCTCAGGAAGAGTTATTAACTCACTAACAAAAGAAAAACTGAAAGATGTTACTGTATTCATTTTACCACTGACTCAGGACAGCCTGTTTGGAAAAAAGAAAGCCAGCGTATTCAATATAACAGATACTGCAGGTACGTTTAAGCTATCAAACCTAAGGGAAAATACTTACAAACTATATGCACTTCTCGAACAAGGCGGAGATCGAATATACAACGGTCAAAATGAGGAGATTGGCTTTCTGCGAAATCCTATTAAACTAAGCAAAGATACCAGCGGAATCCTCATACAGGTATTTAAAGAATATCCAACTATTTTTATGGTTAAGGATCGCCGTATTGAAGGAGACGGAAGAATAAATTTAACCTTTAACAGACCCATAACTGAGCCTACGATAAGCATCATTGAACCGCTAGGCATCAATCAAAGTAAAACCGTTGAATTTAGCTTGACACGTGATTCGGCAACAGTATGGCTGCCTGAATTAAGCTTTGATTCAATAGATGTGGTAGTCAACTCCGCTGGGAAAGCACTGGATACAGTAACACTCAGAAGAAATAAAAGAGATGTCTATGTAAAATCGTTAATAACATCTGACAATCTCTCCGGAAGCAAAATAAGGCCAGGTTCAGAACTAATTCTCAAATTTTCATCTCCAATTCAATCCTATCAGGAAACTCAAATCACGTTGCTCGAAGACTCCATACCGGCAAAGGGCTACCAAATTGTAAAAGATCCCAATTCATCCAGGATCTATAGTATAAAATATCCCTGGAAAACTAAAAAACAATACATTTTAAAGTTGGCAGAGAATGCCTTTACTGATGTTCTGAATACCAAATCAAAGGTATATTCCAAAAAATTTGAGATGGATATTGACGACAATTATGGTAGTATATCCATAAACATTAGCGTTCCGGATACTACAAAAACTTATCTGGTGCAATGGCTAAATGAACGTAAAGATATCCTTAAACAAAACCAGATTAAGAAGAACACATTACTGAACTATATAAGATACCCAACTGCAAAATATTTAATTCGCATTATATATGATGACAATGCAAACGGGGAATGGGATACGGGAAATGTTAAAGAAGGAAGACAACCTGAAAAAACATGGAATTTTGATAAAACAATATCGCTGAGACCTAACTGGGATTTAGAAGAAAATGTGATTATTCCGGATCCTTAATAAACCAGGTTGAGTATAACTTATAGTTCTCGGGAAGCTTATTCAACATTTCGATTTGATGAACTGTTAAAGGCTTAATCTTTCTGGCCGGTATGCCAGCATATAAAAATCCTGCTTCACAAACAGTATTCTCAAGAACAATAGCTCCGGCAGCAATTATACAATACTCATTCACAATGGCATGATCCATCACAATGGCACCCATTCCGATGAGAACATGATCATACAGTGTGCAACCATGAACAAGCGCATTGTGGCCTATTGAAACATTGTTACCAATTTCGGTAGCTGCTTTCTGGTAGGTACAATGTATTACAGCACCGTCCTGGATATTTGTATTATCACCAATCCTGATGTAATTTACGTCCCCTCTGATTACCGCATTAAACCAAACGGAACAATTATTACCGATTACAACGTCACCAACTATTGTGCTGTTTTCGGCAAGAAAACAATTACTGCCAATTTCTGGAAAAACATTTTTAACAGGTAAGATAAGTGCCATGGCTACAATTATTAAAAAACAGTGTCATTGGGCTCAAGAGCATTGGGCTTATAATCAGTTGTATAATGAAGTCCCCTACTCTCCTTGCGTAACATTGCCGATTTAATAACAATAAAAGCATTCTGAATTACATTTCGAAGCTCACATAACTTAACAGACAGTGTTGTCTTCTTATAAAAGCTTTCAGTTTCTTCATACAACAACCCTAACCGTCGCATGGCTCTTTCAAGTCTAAAATCAGATCTGACAATACCAACATAATCGCTCATTACTTTTTGTGTTTCCCGAAGATTATGAGTTACAAGAATGTCTTCATTAGAAAGTTTAGTGTCAGTTTCATCCCACTCAGGTATGTTATCAGGTATTTCATAGTTTTTAAAAACCGTAATCGCATCTACATATATCCTGTGTGCAAACACAGGAGCCTCAAGCAGGGAGTTAGATGCGAGTCGGTTTGCTCCATGCAAACCGGTTGATGTACACTCTCCACAAGCATAGAGCCGATGTATTGAGGATCTACCATCTTCATCGACCATAATCCCACCACACATGTAATGAGCTGCAGGAGTAACCGGAATAAGATCACGGGTCATATCCAAACCAATACTCAAACATTTTGCATAAATATTTGGGAAATGAGACAGAATATCAGATTTTTGACGATGCCTGATATCAAGGTATACAAAATCATCTCCTGATTTCTTCATTTCAGCATCAATCGCTCTTGCGACTATATCGCGCGGCGCCAGAGACCCACGTTCATCATAGTTCTGCATGAACTCCTCGCCATTCTTCGTTTTAAGCACGCCACCAAAACCACGCACAGCCTCAGATATTAAAAAGGAAGGATATTCACCTGGATTATATAAAGCTGTAGGATGGAATTGAATAAATTCCATATTCCTTACTTTGGCCTTGGCGCGATAAGCCATTGCGATTCCATCGCCCGTTGCAATAATAGGATTAGTAGTGGTAGCATATATATGGCCTGCACCGCCTGAAGCCATTAATGTAACCCTGGATAAGAACTTTTCAACTTTATTGGTCGAGGTATCAAGAGCATAAATACCATAACACTCTATGTTATCAGATTTTCTATCCACAAACTCTCCAATATGATGCTGGGTAATTAATTCAACAGCAAAATAATGTGTTAAAATCTCAATATTAGGATCACTATGTATTTGTGCAAGGAGAGCTCTTTCAATTTCAAAACCAGTTATGTCCTTGTAATGCAGTACACGACTTTCAGAATGACCTCCCTCTTTCGCAAGGTCAAATATTCCTTTATTGGTTTTATCAAAATGGGTACCATATTTGATAATTTCATCTATACGGGCTGGACCCTCTTTAACTACTATTTCAACTATGTTCCTATCGCACAATCCGTCACCGGCAATCAATGTATCATCAATATGCTTTTCAAAAGAATCTTCTTCTTTATCCACAACAACAGCTACACCACCCTGTGCATACTTAGTATTAGACTCATCCTCATTAGCTTTGGTAACAATAAGAACTTTTCCATATTTAGCAGCTTTTAAAGCAAAACTTAATCCTGCAATACCTGATCCTATAACTAAAAAATCAACATTTTTCATGCAATAAAAAATATGGAATAGTGTAAACGAATAAAAATGTTAACAAGCTCATCAAAGATGTTAATTTACTACTGATACTGGTTGATTATTTTACAAACAGACTTATAAATACATCTAATCAGCCGAATTTACCTTATTTTTGAAATAGTTATGAGCAAAATATGAAGAGTATTCCACTTTTTATAAGAAACAAATAATTAACAAATAAAATTTTGAAAAAATACTTACAAAAGTATATACCTTAATAATCAATTATTTAACAAAAAATATTGTTAAAATTTTGTGGATAATTAATTAAAAATAATTAATACGATAAAATTTTAGGTTTATTATTAACACTACCAACACTCTAATAAACAATAAGATATTATCTATAATATAAATTATAATTATTGAATAGTTGATAAATGAATACCTTAGAAGAATTAAATATTAAAGGTTTTATTGATGAGCCAATAGATCCAACTCTTGATCTTTTTGCTGAGATAAGCAGATTTAAAAAAGAAAAAAATGCAGTTATTTTAGCACATTATTATCAGGAGCCCGATATACAAGATATTGCAGATTTTATTGGAGATAGTCTGGGTTTATCACAGCAGGCAGCTAAAACTGATGCAGATGTAATTGTATTTGCCGGTGTTCATTTTATGGCTGAAACCGCAAAAATATTATCTCCTTCAAAAAAAGTATTATTGCCTGATTTAAAAGCAGGATGTTCATTATCAGATAGTTGTCCGCCAAAATTATTTGCAAAGTTTAAAGAAAAGTACCCTGATCATTTAGTAATAACCTATGTAAATTGTACTGCTGAGTTAAAAGCGATGAGCGATATAGTTTGTACCTCATCAAATGCTGTACAAATTGTCGAGAGCTTACCTAAGGATCAGAAAATTATTTTTGGACCTGACAAAAATTTGGGAGCATGGGTAGCAAAAAAAACAGGCAGAGATTTGGTTTTATGGAATGGGGCATGCATGGTCCATGAAATTTTTTCACAGCAACGTATTTTAAAATTGAAAAACAGACATCCGGTAGCCAAATTTATAGCCCATCCAGAATGTGAAGAGGCTATTTTAAAAATGGCAGATTACATAGGATCTACTACCGGTTTATTAAAATACACTATAAATAATCCGGCAAAGGAATTTATTGTAGCAACTGAAAGTGGTATAATCCATCAGATGGAAAAGGCAAGTCCTTATAAAACATTTATTCCCGCTCCACCGGATAATTCATGTGCATGCAATGATTGTCCCCACATGAAAAGAAATACACTCGAGAAGCTGTATTTGTGTATAAAAAATGGAATGCCTGAAGTTACTGTTCCAGCAGAAATTATTAAAAGAGCCCGATTACCAATTGAACGTATGCTTGAAATATCTGCCAAATTAGGTTTATAAAAATGAATAAAGGGAAATCCGGTTTTTTAAAGAATTATGCCAGTATTCTCCGGCTACTTCTTGGTATAACGATTGGAACTTTTTTAGGTCTGTACTTAGGCAAACAGGTTGAAATTATTAAACCAATTGGGGATATATTCTTGAATCTACTTTTTACAGCAGTAATACCCCTTATTTTTTTCGCCATAGCATCATCAATAGCTAATATTGACCGTTCAAAAAAGATGGGAAAGGTTATGCTGGTTATGATTCTTGTCTTTTTAGGAACAGTACTGATATCAGCAATACTAACAATTTTTACTGTATGGATTTTTCCACTACCCCAGAATATAGAAACTGCAGCTAATGTAGTTGAAGAAGTACATACAGCAAGCTTTGGTGAGCAGGCAACCAGTTTATTAACAGTGAATGAATTTTCGGAATTATTATCCAGAAAGAGTATGCTGGCATTCATTATATTTTCACTTTTTATTGGATTTGCAACCTCAAGATCGGGTGATGTTGCTGAGCCTTTTAAGAAATTTTTGATTGCCGGTGATGAGGTGATGAAGCAATTCCTTATCATGATCATGAAACTTGCTCCAATTGGATTAGGGGCTTATTTTGCTTACCAGGTAGGCGTTTTTGGTCCACAGCTATTTGGAACCTACGGTCATTCTATGGCTATCTATTATGGTTTTTGTACCTTTTATTTCATTGTTTTCTTTACCTTTTATGCCTTTATTGCCGGAGGGATTCCGGGAGTCAAAATTTTCTGGAAGAATAATATCGTTCCAACAGTTACAGCAGTAAGTACTTGTAGCAGTGTAGCAACCATACCAGCTAATCTTGCTGCTGCCAGGGCAATGAAAATACCGGAACATATCTGTAATCTGGTTATTCCTCTTGGGGCCCCGCTACATAAAGATGGGTCAAGTGTTTCTTCAATAATAAAAATTGCAGCAGTATTTGCAATAATGGGCAAGGATTTTATGGATCCGGTCACCATATTGATGGCATTGGGTATAACAATCATTGTGAGTATGGTTGAAGGTGGAATACCCAATGGTGGTTATATAGGAGAAATTCTGGTAATGACTGTTTATGGTTTTCCTGTAGAAATGCTACCGGTAGTGATGATTATAGGTACTCTTGTTGATCCTATGGCTACTGTTTTAAATGCTACAGGCGACACCGTTTCAGCTATGCTGGTAACCAGGTTTACAGAAGGCAAAAACTGGCTTAAAACTGCTATTTAAATAGCCATGAATTTTATTATTTCACTATACCTTTTCATTTTATTTTCCTTTAATGAACAGCCTATTGATCTGAATGTCAGATTTAATACCAGGCAACTGATTGTAGTTAGCACAAATTCCTGGAATAAGATTGAGGGCACGATGTCTGTTTATGAATATAAAGGAAATCGCTGGGTGCCCGTTTTTTCAAAAATCCCAATTGTTACAGGCAGGAGTGGTATGGCCTGGGGAAAGGGTTTGCATAAAGCAGAACTGAACAAAGGAAAATTAAAAAAAGAGGGGGATGGAAATTCACCTGCGGGGATATTTCACCTGAGTGGCTTATTTGGCTATGAAGATATCCGTTCTGAGATGAATTCTTTGAAAGTTGATAAGCAAACTTTTTGCGTAGACGATTCAAAATCAGCATACTATAATCAGATAGTTAAGTCAGATACGGTTAAAAAGGACTGGAATTCGGCAGAAACCATGCGCATGAAAAGTGATGTATATAAGTTTGGAATTTTCGTGGATTATAATGTGAGGCCCGCTATCCCCAATATGGGCTCATGTATTTTTATGCATATCTGGAGCGGCAGCGATAAGCCAACAGCTGGCTGCACTGCAATGAAGGAGTCTGACATTTTAAAACTGATAAATTTTCTTGACAAAAAGCAAAACCCGATCCTGGTTCAACTGCCCTTAGCCGAGTACAGCAAATTAAAAAGCATGTACAAATTACCCTAAGACCAAAACCACCCTTCCTTAAAAATTTAGCACCTTTGTATTTTATAAGCTAAATATGTTTGAAAATAAAGGACGCACAGAGATTGAGCAATTGGGTGAATTTGGTCTGATTGATCATTTGACGAAGAATTTTGAGATCAAAAACAAGAGTACAGTAAAGGCTATCGGGGATGATGCTGCTGTACTAAGTTTTGAAGGGAAGAAAACCCTGATATCCACCGATCTTTTACTCGAAGGAATCCACTTCGATCTTTCTTATACTCCATTAAAGCATTTGGGATACAAGGCAATCCAGGTCAACCTAAGTGACATTTATGCGATGAATGGAATTGCTACTCAAGTAACTGTTTCTATTGGCTTATCGAGCAAATTTCCGCTTGAAGCCGTCGAAGAATTGTATCAGGGAATCAGTATTGCCTGTGAAAAATTTGGAGTTGATCTCGCCGGAGGCGATACCACTTCATCAAAACAGGGCCTTGTAATTAGTGTAACCAGTATTGGTTATGCGGATGAAAAGGATATTTGTTATAGAAGCGGGGCAAATGAGGGGGATCTTTTATGTGTTTCGGGGGATCTGGGTGGAGCCTACATCGGTTTGCAATTATTAGAACGTGAAAAGGGTATTTTTCTTGAAAACCCCAATATACAACCCGACCTGGAAGGCAAGGATTATATTGTTGAACGGCAATTGAAGCCCGAAGCCCGAAAGGATATCATAGAGGCTTTGAAACTGATGAAGATCAAACCAACAGCGATGATCGATATTTCTGATGGCCTTGCTTCTGAGATTCTGCACATTTGTAAGCAATCTGACAAGGGCTGTAATTTGTATGAGGAAAAGATCCCGATAGATCCTATGACCTATGATACAGCCCGCGATTTTGGAATTGACCCAACTGTGTGTGCTTTAAATGGAGGAGAAGATTATGAATTGCTCTTTACTATCAAACAATCGGATTTTGAAAAGATCAGAAACAATCCGGATATCTCAATTATCGGACATATGACAGAAGCTTCGGCAGGCTGTAACCTGATATCAAAATCAGAGAGGGTACATCCAATAAAAGCACAGGGATGGAATTCTTTAAAGGGAAGCCAGCAATGATTTTTAGAACTGCCAGCTGTGAATTTTTATATTTAAGTAATTATTAAAAAAAATGATTCCAGGAACAAGTAAACTCACTTTCTTTCTTCTCATTTTTTCAACGGCGATAAATGCTCAAAACAAAAAAGTTGATGCACCGGCCCCTGTTTTTCCTTTGCCTACCAAAGAGCAGATGCAATGGCATGAGATGGAGACTAATGCTTTTGTACATTTTACAACCAATACTTTTACGGGTCTGGAATGGGGTTATGGCGACGAAAAGGAATCTATATTTAATCCAACAGCTCTCGATACCCGGCAATGGGCCAAGACCCTGAAAGAAACCGGTTTTAAAACGCTGATTCTGACTACAAAGCATCATGATGGCTTTTGTCTCTGGCCAAGTAAATTCACCGAACATTCGATAAAAAACAGTCCGTATAAGAATGGTAAAGGCGATCTTGTAAAGGAAACAGCTGAGGCAGCAAAAAAGTACGGGCTAAAGTTTGGGGTTTATCTCTCTCCATGGGACAGAAATCATCCGGAATATGGGAAGCCGGCTTATCTGGATTATTACAGAAATCAGCTTAGCGAATTGTTTAGTAATTATGGCCCTGTTTTCGAAATGTGGTTTGATGGTGCCAATGGTGGTGATGGATATTATGGTGGTTCTCGTGAAATCCGCAAAATAAACGCAGTGAGTTATTATGACTGGCCTAAAACTCTGGATATAGTCCGTAATATTCAGCCCAATGTGATCTTTTTTAGTGATGCGGGACCCGGTGTAAGATGGGTAGGTAATGAACGCGGCATCGCTGGTGAAACGAATTGGAATACCATATCCACAGACACATTGCATGCAGGTAAACCGGGGATATCCGACATCTTAAATTCAGGTTCTGCTAATGGGGATAAATGGGTACCGGCAGAAGTAGATGTCTCAATCCGTCCGGGATGGTTTTATCATGCCAGTGAAGATTCCAAAGTAAAAACTGCAGAGCAATTATTTGAGATCTATCTAAGTTCGGTTGGCCGCGGTTCGACACTTTTACTCAATATTCCGCCCGATCAGCGCGGACTTTTCCATGAAAATGATATTGAATCCCTGAAAGGATATAAAAAATTGCTGGACACTGAATTTTCCTTAAATATTGCTAAAAAAGCGAGGGTAAAAACCAGTTCTGTTCGTTCAAACTCTGCCCTTTTTGCGGGTAAAAAGATCACTGATGGTAAAAAGGATACATATTGGACAACAGATACTGATTTGAATACCGGAAGCTTTGAAATTGATCTGGGTAAAGCAGAAATAGTTAAGTACATTGTATTGCAGGAATATATCAGGCTTGGGCAGAGGGTTAAAACTTTTACTGTTGATGTTTGGAAAGATGGTAACTGGCAGAAAGTTGCTGAAGAAACGACAATAGGCTATAAAAGAATATTGAGGATAGATCCTGTTATGACCTCCAGAATCAGGATCAGTATCAATGACTCAAAAGCATGTCCATTGATATCCAATGCTGAAATCTATTGAACTAAAAAATAATAAATGAAAAACTACCTCTTATTTTAAGCTCTTACCCGAAACGACAAAAAACAATTAATCGTCGTCCTCGCTGATAAATTTTTGATCGAGCTGCTTTCCGGTTCTGGCACCCAGTTTTTTTATCTTCTCTGACGTAGTACTCAGGTTTCCCCTACCGCTGGATAATTTATTAATGGCCTTGTCATAAGCATCCTGGCTTTGTTTGATGTTTTTGCCGATACCCTCCATATCAGCCATAAATCCAATGAACTTATCGTACATTTCACCGCTCAGTCGGGCTATCTCCATAACATTCCGGTTCTGACGTTCCTGTTTCCACATGCTCGCAATGGTTCGTAATGTAGCAAGCAGAGTAGAAGGGCTTACGATGACTACATGTTTCTCCCAGGCAAAATTAAACAGCTCAGCATCATGTTGTACCGCAATACTGAAACTGGACTCAATCGGAATAAAAAGCATCACAAAATCAGGAGAATTGATCTTATATAGTTCGCTGTAATTTTTAGATGAAAGTTCAATAATATGATTTCGAATAGAACCGATATGCTGTTTGCTGAACAAGTTACGGTCTTCATCGGTTTCACAATTAACAAGCCGCTCATAGGCAGTAAGGGAAACTTTTGCATCAATGATCAGGTGTTTATCATCCGGCAGATCGATCACCACATCTGGCTGGAAGCGACTGCCATCCGAAGACTGATGAGAAGCCTGGATTCGGTATTCCTGATCTTTCACAAGACCCGAACGCTCCAAAACCCTTTCCAAAATTAGTTCACCCCAGTTACCCTGCTTTTTACTATCCCCTTTGAGGGCCCTGGTAAGGTTTTTGGTTTCCTGATTCATCAGGCTGGACTGTTCGATGAGCTGATTGATATGTCCGCGAAGGATATTCCGCTCATCCGACTCAGCTTTATAAACCTTATCAACTTTATCTTCGAAGGTTTTAATATTCTCGCGTAGAGGTTTGATAATCAGATCAAGATTGGCGCGACTGTGTTCTGTGAATTTTATGCTTTTTTCTTCCAGAATCCGGGAAGCAATCAGTTCGAAATCCTTGTTGAATTTTTCCTGATTGTTTTTGATTTCCGACTTTTGCTCATCTATTTTTTCTTGTTGAGCCTGTAAATAAGCGCGTGAACTTTCCAGGGAACGCATGGCTTCAGAATGTTTTTCACGCGCTGTATTTAACTCTTTTTTTATATATTCCTGTTCTGTTCTTAGATTTTCAGCCCGCTCCTCTGCCTTTGCCAGACTGATTTTTAATCGTTCATTCTCAGATTTGAGACGATCGAATTCCTCCGGAACAGCAATACCGGATTTTGGTTTTGCACGTAAGAGAATGAATAGAAGAACAATAATTATAGCCGCTGCCGGCAGAATATAAATTTCCATTTCTTTAATTTATCAAACATACGAAAGTGAACCCGGTTTAAATCTCAACAAGATCTGCGACCTGCTCAGCCAAAAGGCTTCCCATTGCGACGCCCATTCCATTACAACGGACAGCACAATACAAACCGGGTGAAATTTCCTTAACGATAGGTTTTAGCTCTTTACCAAAGCCCATTATCCCGCTCCAGCGGTATTCAATTTTTGGTTTTTGTCCCGGGATTATGGTCTCATATAATAGTTTCTCGAGCTCATCCTGGATAATTGCCGTGACACCAGGTTCTGTGGTTTCTTCTTCTTTAAAATCCAGGTTACGTCCGCCACCTAACAATATTCTATCATCTATATTTCTGAAATAGGTATACCCCTTGTTGTAATGAAAGGCACCTTTTATTTTCAGATGCTTTATGGGTTCGGTAATCAGTACCTGCCCCCTTCCCGGAATTACATCTAGCTCCGGAACCAGATCTTTGATAAAGGCATTGGTAGCGAGAATGACAGATTTCGCATTAAATATACCCTGATTGGTAATGATATTTTTATTGCCTGGATCCTTTTCAATCTTTTGAACCCGACAATTATTAAAAACAGATACTCCAAGCCCCTGAACCCTTGAAAGCAAGGCGATCATCATTTTGCCCGTATCGATTTGTCCTTCGTATTTGTTTATTATGATATTACTTATACCATTCATACCAAATTCTGCAATTTTATAAGAGGAAACTGCATAAATGTCATGTTTTCCAATGACCGGTTTCAGAAATGTATTAAACCAGGATATCTTATCAATACAGTGATTTGCCAGATCGGCTTCACTATTTTTAAATACTTCATAACCCCCATTGGGTTCATAACAAATTGCAGAGTCCCCAAGGTTATTTCTGAGTTTTTTCAGACCTCTCCAACGCATATCAATCATTTCCAAAACCTCATGCTCTGTTCTGGACTCAAGTTCATTTACTAACTCAGAAATGCTGCCAAAACACGCAAAACCCGCATTTTTTGTACTTGCGCCCGCAGGCAGAAAACCGGATTCGAGAACCCCAATCTTTAATGAAGGCTGCCTTAATTTTAAAGACAGAGCTGAACTTAATCCAACAATTCCGCTTCCAACAATGATCACGTCAAAGCCGGATAAGAATGATTTCTGTTCCCAGTAAGAAAAAAGATTTGACATATAATCTAAAGGTAAATTATTTGTGATTATTTTTATTCGGAATAGTTATTGAATAAGTTTATAGAAAAAACATACTATGGGATTAATTTTAATGATTGTCATTGCGGTGGTTAGTTTTGCTGTCCAATGGCGTTTTAAAAGCAAATTTAAGCAATACTCTGAAATGCCTCTTGGTTCAGCGATGAGCGGTAAAGATATAGCTGATAAAATGTTAAAGGATAACGGAATATATGATGTGCAGATTATTTCTGCCGAAGGTCAGTTATCAGATCACTATAATCCGTCAGACCGAACCGTAAACCTGAGTCCTGAAGTATATCACGGGCGCAGTGTAGCGGCAGCGGCTGTTGCAGCTCATGAATGTGGTCATGCTGTGCAGCACGCAAAGGCCTACAGCTGGCTAAAGTTCAGGTCTTCTGTTGTTCCGGCAGTTAATGTTGCATCAAAGATTACTCAATGGGCATTAATGATTGGTGTGATGCTTCTTATTTTTTCAGGAGACATCACCGTACTTGCTATTGGTGTGGTGGCGCTTGCACTTGTCACCTTATTTGCATTCATTACTCTCCCTGTTGAGTTTGATGCAAGTAACAGGGCTTTGGCCTGGTTACAAAGTAATCGTGGTATAATGCAAACCAGCCTTGAGAATGATCAGGCTAAAGATGCCTTGTGGTGGGCTGCTATGACTTATGTGGTTGCTGCATTGGGCTCATTGGCAACACTGGTTTATT
This sequence comes from uncultured Sphingobacterium sp., assembly GCA_964356005.1. Taxonomy (GTDB): domain Bacteria; phylum Bacteroidota; class Bacteroidia; order Sphingobacteriales; family Sphingobacteriaceae; genus Daejeonella. The sequence continues at coordinate 11,244 of CAYHGN010000002.1, read as the reverse complement.
ATGCCAGCATGTTAATTGGAAGAAGGGAATAGAAGTTTGATTTAACTTTAGTTTGACATAAAACATTGCCTTAGTTTTTTGCAACAGATTTAATACATATCGTGAAATTCAGTATTGCAAAAAAGCTAAAGCTGTCACCCGGGTTTATTTCAAATTGCAATTGCTACTATTGCCGGACTGCAGTCCCAATGAAAAACAGCATCGGGTAAAATAAACCTTGCCGGAGGAGGTATCTTCCGGCTATTCGTAATTTGAAATAAACGCGATTTCTTGCCGGAAATACTCCGTAGGAAAGGGCTGAAGCAGCCTATGACCCACGGGCATTGTTTTTCAATATCAAATTAACTGACTCCATAGAATATCTGAATAATTATAAGCCTGTCTGTTAATCTTCCTTATATCGAACTCGGTTTAATTTAAAAAGAAAAGCCCCTTTATGACAACATAATGGGGCTTTTCTTTTATTCTATTTCCTGCTAATTCATCTTATAGGGTGCAATCAGGTAAAATTCAGGAATATTTACACTGAATTTACGTCCGTCAACAATTCTTTTCATTTCATAAGATCCTTTCATGCTACCCATATCGGTCTTTAAATTACAACCGGATACGTATTCATGATTATCGCCGGGTTCGATTATTGGCTGCAGGCCAACCACACCTTCTCCTTCAACCTCTCTTTTTGAACCGTTTGAATCGAAAATATTCCAGTGACGATTCAATAACTGAACACTATTTTCTGTCATATTTTCAATGTTCACCCTGTAAGCAAACATAAAATGTTCGTTTGCAGGATTGGAGTATTCGGGCTGGTAAATGGTTTCTACAGAAATTTTGACCCCATCAGTAATCTTGGTTACCATAATTATTAATTTTAGTAGTAGGCAATATAAATATAAACCCAATAATCAAGCCATTTCTGTCTGGAATCGTTCATTGATTTCATGCAGAACTTCATGAATTTGATCGATTTTTTCTATTGAGACCAGTTTAATTCGATATTCCTTAAAGTCAGGGATACCCTTAAAATAATTTGAATAATGCCTTCTCATTTCAAAAACACCGACTCTGGGCCCTTTCCAGGCGATCGATTTATCAAGATGGGTTTTGCAGACCTCTACTCTTTCAGTAATTGTGGGTTCAGGTAAATGTTCTCCAGTCTTAAAAAAGTGTTTTATTTCCCTGAATATCCAGGGATAGCCGATTGCTGCCCTGCCAATCATGATGCCATCAACTTCATATTCCATTCGCCAACTGGCAGCTTTTTCAATAGAGTTGACATCCCCGTTTCCAAAGATTGGTATTTTGATTCTTGGGTTTCTTTTGATCTCACGAATCAGTGTCCAATCAGCCTCACCTTTGTACATTTGTGCCCGGGTACGGCCATGGATGGTCAGCGCCTGAATACCAATATCCTGCAGGCGTTCGGCAACCTCATAAACATTTTTGGTATCATCATCCCAGCCAAGGCGTGTTTTAACAGTAACCGGAAGATGGGTGGCATTGACAACCGCTTTTGTCATTTCAACCATCCTGTCAATATCTTGTAATAAACTTGCTCCGGCACCACGGCAAGCAACATTTTTTACCGGACAGCCATAGTTTATATCAATTAAATCCGGTTTTGCCATTGTTGCAATCCGGGTGGCTTCAGCCATACTTTCTATTTCACTTCCAAAGATCTGTATTCCGATTGGACGTTCATATTCAAATATGTCGAGTTTTGCCCTGCTTTTGGCGGCATCACGTATCAGACCCTCTGAAGAAATAAACTCAGTGTACATCATATCCACCCCATTTTGCTTACAAACGAAACGGAATGGAGGATCACTTACATCTTCCATTGGCGCCAGCAAAAGCGGGAATTCGCCTAAATCTATATTTCCAATCTTAACAGACATTAGCTATCTTTCAACCTTGTATTTCTCAAATTTAAAACGCAAAATTACAAATAAAATATAAGCATGTTCAAATCTAAGTCAGTAGAACGTAATCCTTTCAGCTCATTGATCCTTTTACTCTTGCTTATTTTTGCGGGGGCTGTGGTTTTTACCGGTATTGCTTTCGCATTAGGTACCTCAATTTACGGTGCCGAAACCATGCTGCAGCTATCTGCAGGGAATCTGGGCAACCTTGATCTAATCAAGCTGGTTCAGATTATTTCATCTATTGGAATCTTTATCATTCCCACCCTAATTTATGCTAAACTTCAAAATAAAGACTGGCTGGGATATCTCAAAATTATACCTGTTCCTGCCTATCTGGCATTGCTTACCATTGTGATACTGTTTTCTGCTAGTCCCGCTCTAGAATACACCATGCAATTAAATAAGGAAATGAAACTCCCGTATTTTCTTAAAGATTTAGAGACATGGATGCTACAACAAGAATTGAAAATGGAGCTGATGACAAAACGGCTAATTGTGATGAATTCTATGCCGGCACTACTAATAAATTTACTCATGCTTGCAATTATTCCTGCTTTTGGGGAGGAGCTGATCTTCAGGGGTGGATTTCAGCAGATCTTCAGTCGCTGGTTTGGAAATTATCATGTTGCAATTTGGTTAACTGCAATTATTTTCAGTTCGATACATTTTCAATTTTATGGATTTTTTCCACGGATGTTTCTGGGTGCATTGTTTGGTTATCTAATGGTTTGGAGCGGCAGTCTATGGCTTCCAATTCTGGGACATTTTTTGAACAATGCTCTGGCGGTTTTTACGGCATACTGGTATCAGCGGCAAGGACTTTCAATTGATAAAATGTTTGAAGCTGAACCTTCAAGTCCGATACTGATCGGGATCAGTTTTATTTTATTTATTGTATCAATCCGATATTTTTATAGATATACACAAAAATTAAACGAAATTAACGGGGAACGGCTGGATGGAAGCGGGGTGGGTTAAGATTTATACATCGGCTGATTTTTTTAAATCAGAACTTGTAAGGCAGGTCTTAATTGACCACGAAATTGAGGCAATAATTATTGATAAACAGGGCTTTCCCTACCGTATTGGAGAGGTAGAGGTTTATCTCCATGAAGATGAATTTCAGAAGGCACTTGAAATCATAGTAAACAATGAGTTGTAAATGAAAACAAGAGCAATAACAGCATTTTTCTTTGTAGCGGTGATGCTTGCTTCACTTCTTTTGGGTGCTTATGCTTTTACAGTCTTTTTGCTTATGCTTAGCTTGTTCAGTACCGAAGAGTTTTATAAACTGGTGCGTGCTGATGGTCTGAAACCACAGAGCTTATGGGGCTGGATTCTGGTGATTAGTATTTATTTACCACTTGGTTTATATTTTCTGCATGATGCGCCCTCAGAGGTGCTTCTCATTTGTGTTCCATTTTTTGTTTTAATAATAATCGCCGAACTTTACCGGGATCTGAAGAATCCTTTTCACAACATTGCTTACACCATATTCGGAGTAATTTTTGCAGCAATCCCTTTTTGCTTTTTCTATGCCCTGGGTTTTATGGATGGTGATTATTCCTGGCATTTACCCCTTGCTTTTCTGATCATGCTCTGGGCGAGTGATACCGGAGCCTATCTTTTTGGCATCACTTTGGGCAAGAACAGATTGTTTGAAAGACATTCTCCCAAAAAGAGCTGGGAAGGATTTGCAGGTGGTTTATTATGCAGCTTGTTTTCGGGTTATATTTTAAGTATTTATTTCACTGAGCTCTCATTAATCCATTGGCTTATTGTTTCAGTAATCATAGTAAGTTCCGGCACCCTGGGAGATCTTTCTGAATCAATGCTGAAAAGAAGCCTTTCGACAAAAGACTCAGGTTCTTTTTTACCGGGCCATGGTGGTCTGCTCGATCGTTTTGATGGATTATTACTTGCCGCTCCTCTTGTGTTTGTATATTTGTCTTTCGTAAAGATTTTCTGATCCCGTTCATAAACCCCTGCTCCAATTATGGGCTATGGAAAATTATTGGAACGATTTTTATTAATATGAAGTATAAATACTATTAATTGGAAAGAGAGAATAACACACAGCATGACCCCATGTCTGAAAATGAAGTAATAAAGGACCGATCTTTGAGATACATGGCCATTGGGCTTGGTATAATAATATTGGTCATGGGTTATCTGACACTTTATGTAGATGACACCAGTTCCTTTTTTTCAAACAAAAGGGAAGAGGTTGTGACTGTTATTGACGACAACAATTCGGATGTTCTGATCGAGAACTCAAGCATGAGTGATGAGCAGGTCCGAAGCTCACTTATTAAGTTTATCGAAGCATTTTATAATGACCAAAGAAAGGGATACTTTGATCCTCCGAGCTATTTTTCGCCAATTACGAGAACTTATTATAACTATCATAATCTTACTTACAAGCGCCTGAAGGAGGTACATGCAAAACGAATGTCTGATCTTAGGAACTACAATCTTACCTGGATTGTTTCGAGCCTTGATTACGATCGCAATAATAATGAACTGATTGCAAGTTATTGGGCAAAAGTAAGTTATGTGCAGCCTTCCCGGAATGCTGAAGTGTCGGGCGATATAAAATTCGAATTGGCGGTTAATGAGGAAGGAAAAATCATGTCGCTCAGGGAGACTGAAATCAAGAATCTTGTCATGACATCGCTTAATTCTTATTCCGACAGCATAATCAATAATGAAATTGACTATAGCCAGGCATCAACCGTACCCGAAAAAGTTGCAGAACCCCTGTCTGAACCACTTGAAAACTCTAATCCTGAAGCCCGCTATGAAGGAAAGCTTTATGATCTTGCAAGCGTTGAGCTTGCACCAGAATTTCAGGGTGGACAAACGGCTTTGGGCAAATATCTTGGATCCAGATTACGTTACCCCGCCGGGGCCCGGCAAAACAAAATTCAGGGCAAAGTCTATATTGGCTTTGTTGTAGAGAAGAATGGTAGTCTGGCCGATTTTAAGGTGGTTAGGGGTATAGGCGGTGGATGTGATGAAGAAGCGATTCGTGTGCTCAGGTCCTCGCCGGCATGGAAGCCCGGTATGGCTAACAATAAACCTGTAAGAACCTCTTATGTTCTTCCAATAACCTTTATGCTGGGGAATTAGGAGCTACTACTCCTGTAAGTTCCTGGAGTAATTCTATGGCCGTATCAAGGGAGGAAACATGTTCTATGGCTAACCGAAGCGTATTCTTAACCTCTTTCAGATTACTTATCCGGGGGTGAGCCTGTAAAAACGTAAGCACACGCCCAAACTGTACCGATTCAAAATAGGACGATTGTTTGTTAGCGATGAAATACCCCCTCAGTACCCCCTTTTTGAAGGTAATTTTTTCAAAGCCAATCATTTTTCCAAGATATTGCAGTCGCCAGGTATTGATCAGTTCAATTACCTGTTGAGGAACCGGTCCAAAACGATCGGTAAGGTTTTGCCTGAAATCATCGAGGGCCATTTCAGTCTCAATATTCGAAAGCTCGGTATATAAATTATATCGTTCGGCAATATTGGTCACATATTCATCGGGGATCATCACTTCCAGGTCGGTATCCACATGTGTAAATGAAATAAATGGTCTTGGTTTCTCATCTTTGAACAAATTTTTGAACTCATCATCCTTCAATTCCTGAATAGCTTCATCCAGAATTTTATGGTACATCTCAAATCCGATTTCTGCGATGAATCCGCTCTGTTCGGCACCCAGCAGGTTGCCGCTTCCGCGAATATCCAGATCTCGCATAGCAACATTGAAACCACTTCCCAGATCAGAGAACTCTTCGATTGCACTCAGACGTTTTCGGGCTTCATTGGTAAGCGTGGATAGCGGCGGACTTAATAAATAACAAAATGCTTTTTTATTCGAGCGACCCACCCTTCCACGCATCTGGTGCAGATCACTCAACCCGAACATATGGGCATGATTTATAAGAATGGTATTGGCGTTTGCAATATCCAGTCCGGCCTCAATGATTGTTGTAGCAACAAGCACATCGTAATCGCCTCCAACGAATTTGAGCATCACATCTTCCAGTGCATCTCCTTCCAGCTGCCCATGAGCAATACCAATTCTCGCTTTCGGAACGAGGGTGTTAATTAACCCACCCAGTTGCATCAAATCCTGCACGCGGTTATGAATAAAGAATACCTGTCCGCCCCTGTCTATTTCATACTCCACCGCTTCCTTGATTAGTTTTTCATTGAATACATGCAGTTCTGTTAGTACAGGCTGGCGGTTTGGAGGTGGGGTGCTGATAATGCTCAAATCCCGGGCGCCCATTAACGAAAAATGCAGGGTTCTTGGAATCGGAGTGGCTGTTAGTGTCAGGGTATCCACATTCGCTCTGAATTGCTTTAGTTTCTCCTTTACACTAACCCCAAATTTTTGCTCTTCGTCAATAATCAGTAGTCCCAGGTCTTTAAATTTTACATCCTTACTCACGATACGGTGGGTACCAATTATAATATCAATCTTCCCTTCAGCGAGTTTTTGAAGAGACTCTTTGATCTGTTTTGCCGATTTAAACCGGTTTATATAATCAATAGTGCAGGGAAAATCTGCCAGGCGGGATTGAAACGTTTTAAAATGCTGCAATGCCAGAATGGTTGTTGGCACCAAAATAGCCACCTGCTTGCTGTCGGTTACCGCCTTGAAAGCTGCCCGGATTGCTATCTCTGTTTTACCAAATCCTACATCGCCGCAAACCAGACGATCCATAGGATGTGCCGATTCCATGTCTTTTTTTACATCGGCAGTGGCTTTAACCTGATCGGGTGTATCCTCATAAATGAAAGAGGCTTCAAGTTCGGTTTGTAAATAGGTATCGGGTGTAAATGCTGTTCCGGTTTGTGCCTTTCTGATCGCATAAAGCTTAATCAGGTCGCGGGCAATATCTTTAACTTTTTTTTTAGTTGTTTTTTTCAGCTTCTCCCAGGTATCTGTACCAAGTTTATTCATTTTGGGTACAGTGCCCTCTTTACCAGAGTACTTGGAGATGCGGTTAAGGGAGTTGATATTGACATAAAGCAGGTCATTATCCGCATAGACCAGACGGATCATTTCTTGTGATCTGCCATTAACATCCACCTTTTCAAGACCCGCATATTTGCCAATCCCATGATCGATATGAGTAATAAAATCTCCGGGCTTTAACTCCCGCAATTCTTTGAGGGTGATTGCCTGATTCCGGATATAGCCTTTCTTTAACTTGTATTTATAGTAGCGGTCAAAGATCTGATGATCAGTATAGCAAACTAGTTTTTGGGCCTGATCAATAAAGCCTTCTCTCAGGGATAGGTGAACCGGTTTAAATTTCACACCGGCATTCAGATCTTCAAAAATACTGTACAGGCGCTCAATCTGTTTGGTCGAATCGGTGAAAATGAGATTTTCGAGACCTGATTTTTTGTTTTCTTTAAAATTATGAATCAACAGGTTGAAATCTTTGTTGAATGATGGCTGGGGTTTGATATCAAAACGAATTGTCTCATCAGCCTGATAATAGAATTGTTTTCCAAATTCCAGAATATCAAAATCACGAAGCTGATCAGCAAGCATTTTTTCATCTGTGAAGTTAAATTTGGGATCTATCCAATGTGGGTTTTGCTGTTTATCTTCAGAAGAGAGAGCTTTCCAGTATTCAACGGCTTTTTTATAACCATCCTTGACTACATCGAAGGTAAACTCTACATCTTTAAACCAAATAATGGTATCCTGGTCGATGTATTCAAGAAGGGAAATATTGTGGTCGGTAAGGAATTTTGATTGTACATTAGGCACCACAGTGATGCTTTTAACCTGCTCAACAGATAACTGATCTTCAATTTCAAAGGTCCGGATACTTTCTATGTAATCAGCAAAGAACTCAATTCGGTAGGGAATATCATGCGAGAAAGAGAAAATATCTACTATTCCACCCCTGATAGAAAATTGTCCCGGCTCATACACAAAATCTACCCGTTCAAAATCATATTCAATCAGAAATTCATTGATAAAATCAATGCTTAGCTTATTTCCTATTGCAATTTCGAGCGTGTTTTTTTCGAGAGCTGCGCGATCGATTACCTTTTCGGCCAAAGCTTCAGGGTAGGTAACGATAATTTTTCCGTATTCGGCAGAATGGTTGAGTTCGTTTAAAACTTCAGCCCGTTGAAGCACATTACTGCTATCAACCAGGGTAAATTCAAAGGATTTCCTAAAGGAAGATGGGAAAAAAAGTATTTCTTTTTCGAGCAGATTCTCGAGATCGCTGAGAAAATATGCTGCTTCTTCCCGCTCCGGGAGGACAAAAATCATATGCCGGTGCAGAAGAAAATACAAAGCTAGGGCCATGACCGAATCACTTGATCCGACCAGACCCTTTAAATGAACCCGCCCTTTTTTCCCTTTATTCAGGGTCTCTGCCAGAAAGGCAATCCGGGGGTCCGATTTATACTGATTTATAATATCCCGAATATTCACACACTGATTTTCCTCGCAAATATACGTTTTGATGTAGCAAAAATTGATCAAGACTGCAAAAACGAAACATCCTATGTTGAAAACAGAATTTAAACTATATTTATTTAAACAAAAACAGAATTATTGAGACATATTTCAACTACTTAATGAATAAAAACCGGTTTCTTGGTTTATTAACGACTCTGCCATTGGAGTTAATAGTATGGATAAGTGCTATTTTATTTTTGGCTTTTACGGTTTCCGGATCAGTACATTCCGGTTTGTGCCCATTAGACAACCTGGGTATAGTCTGGTGTCCGGGATGCGGACTGGGTCGTTCCATCCGATTTTTATTACACGGAGAATTTCGCTTATCAATTCAAAATCACTGGTTTGGAATTCCGGCTTTTTTCATTCTGTTTTACAGGATATTGCAATTATCTAAAATATTCCTTTTAAATTTAAGATTACAAACCCGTATTAATTATGGAAAACGATCCGCTTATTAACCTTAGGGGCATGAGCCTTGAGGAGTATTCTTACTTGAAACAGGTTGTTGAAGGGATGAACCCACGGCAGTCTCAAAATTTCGTCATGTTTTATTCGGAAAGGCGAAAGGATCCCCAGGAAATACTTTTATTTACCCTGCTTGGTTTTCTGGGTTTTGCTGGAATTCAACGGTTTATTACCGGTCAAATGGGAATGGGTATTCTTTATTTTTTGACTCTTGGACTGTGTTTTATAGGAACCATAGTAGATATTGTTAATCATAAGTCCATTACCCTCGAGTATAACCAGAAAGCTGCCTATGAAAGTGCCCAGCTTGTAAAAATTATGAGTAATCCGGGTGCTGAAAACCCCTCATAAAACAAGTGTTTTTTTCTTGCAATATGTAAATTTCGGATGAATTATGGTCCGGCACATTACCCGCGGTGGTGGGGCTGATCTGCAATTTAAGGATTTCTACACTCAAAACTTATGGGTTATCTTTGTTTATGAAATTAAGAGAAATTACATCTTTTCTCGAAACGCTCGCTCCGCTTGCCTATCAGGAAGATTATGATAATTCAGGTTTGATAGTTGGTCATCCTGATAAGGAAGTGAATGGTGCCCTTATTTCATTGGATTGTACTGAATCTGTTGTTGATGAAGCGATTCAACATGGTTTAAACCTGATTATTTCGCATCATCCGATAGTTTTCAAGGGTTTGAAAAAGTTTAATGGTAAAACCTATGTGGAACGGGTCGTGATGAAAGCAATAAAACACGATATTGCACTTTATGCGATTCATACGAATCTGGATCAGGTGTCTGCCGGAGTAAACAAAAAGATTTGCGATAAGCTTGGGATAAAGAATCCACTTATTTTAAAATCCAGAGAGGATTCCCTCAGGAAGCTAATTACTTTTTGTCCGGAAGCCTATGCTGAGGAAGTAAGAGTGGCCATGTTCAGGGCCGGGGCGGGCAATATCGGTAATTATTCTGAATGCAGTTATAATGTAAGCGGTACAGGCACTTTTAACGCTGCCGAAGGTGCCAGACCATTTGTTGGCGAGCCGGGTAAACAGCATCACGAATCCGAGATTAGAATTGAGACGATTTATCCGATAAATCTGGAACAGAAAATTCTTGCGGCATTGTTTGAAGCGCATCCTTATGAGGAGCTTGCATATGATCTTTATCCGCTTAGCAATAGCCATCAGCAGGTAGGATCCGGAATGATCGGTAATCTGGAGAGCGATTCCGATGAACTGGAGTTCTTGAATTTCGTGAAGGAAAGACTTGGTACCAAAGTCATCCGTCACACGGCACTAAGGTCCAAAAAGATACGCAGGGTGGCGGTTTGTGGTGGTTCCGGAAGTTTTTTATTGCCCAATGCACTAAGGGCAGGGGCCGACATATTCATCACCGGCGACTTTAAATACCATGAGTTTTTTGATGCTGAAGGAAAACTTATTATTGCGGATGTGGGACATTTTGAGAGTGAGCAGTTTACGCAGGAATTATTGTTGGAATTAATTACAGAAAAATTTAGTAACTTTGCCCTCCGTTTAACGTTACAGAACACAAACCCCATAAATTATTTGATTTAATGGAACAATCAGTAGAAGACAAATTAAAGGCATTATTCGAACTTCAGACTTTGCACACACAGATCGACAAGATCCGTCAGACAAGAGGTGAACTTCCGATGGAGGTTGCTGACCTCGAAGATGAGGTTGCAGGTTTAGAGACCCGTATACAAAAAATTAAAGCAGATCTTGATGAGCTGGAAGATTCGATCGTAACCCGAAAAAATCTAATCAAAGAAGCTTTAGCTGCTGCTAAAAAATACGAAACCCAGCTTAACGATGTTAAGAATAATCGTGAATATGATGCAATCTCAAAAGAGATTGAAATTCAGGGATTAGAGATTCAGGTATCAGAGAAAAAGATCAAGGAATATTCTTTTGAGATTCAGAATAAGACTGAGGTTTATGAGAGTGCTTTGGCGAATATCACAGAGCGTAAAAAAGACCTTGAGCTTAAAAAAGCTGAATTAGATACGATTACTGCTGAAACCGAAAAGGATGAAGAAGGTATTCTAGTTAAAGCTCAGGATGCTGAAAAACATATTGATGAGCGTTTATTGATCGCTTATAACCGTTTGAGAAGTAATGCCAAGAATGGTCTTGCTGTTGTAACTATACAACGTGATTCGTGTTCAGGCTGTTTTAATCAGATACCACCACAAAGACAATTAGACATCCGCCAGCGTAAGCGCATTATTGTGTGCGAACATTGTGGACGTATACTTGTAGATGAAGGTTTTGCATTGGAAGAAAATCCGGTAGCTTAAAAACTTAAACCATTGAT
>CAYHGN010000001.1:0-65337 GCA_964356005.1 uncultured Sphingobacterium sp. | reverse complement strand
GAAAGTTCTTCTACAGAATAGTCCTTTTGGGAAAGGACATCAATTAGTTCCATCCTTTTTGGATTGGAAATAGCATGAGTTACTCTTGAAAGTTCCTGGTAAACCTGTTCTTTAATAGACGATGCTGACATATAAAATATTTATCTACAGTAAATGTAGTATCTATTAAACTATTATACAAATTAGTTGAATAGATTTTTTTATCCATTTAATACAAAGTTCATTGTTTTATGAAGTACAAGATATTTTAGATGGTAAGAAAAGGGCTTTAATGACAAAAATTATAGCAAACGACCAGCTTTCTCTGAAGGGATTCATAGATTGCTCTAAATGCACCCGAACATTATGCGCAAGCGCATCAAAGGGACTTAATGGATCAGGTTCAAAAGTTGTGGAGATTAGATTCAAAAAAACGGGGCAAAACCCTTTTGAAAAGCTTTTGCCCCGTCAAGGGTGGCTGATGGGGCTCGAACCCACGACCCTCGGCACCACAAACCAATACTCTAACCAGCTGAGCTACAGCCACCGTTTTATTTCTGCAAAACTAAGCATTTCGACAGATATTGCAAATTTTTTATATTAAATTTCGATGCTGATAATCAGCATGATGCCGTTCCAGAATAGCTTTAAGCTCATTTAACTCCTTCTATGATTCTAAAAACCTTGTCATAATTAGAACATTATATTTTGTCTCTATTATTTTAGCCATCATAAGTTTTAAATTTGGCAAAAATCTCTTATATATTATGCCATGGAAAAAGAAGAATTGATTGAACTTCAGGTAAGCGGAATGCATTGCAATAATTGTGCGCTATCAGTCCATAAATTATTGGAAAAAAAAGGCTTGCAGGATGTCTACGTAGATTTTGCGAATGATGAAGTTAAATTTAAAACAAATAATCCCTCAAAAACACCCCAAATCATCAAGGATATCGAAGGACTGGGTTATAAGGTAAGTGAGGAAAGTATTCCTATTCAGGAAAAATATTACGAAAAATTAGAGAACAAATTTTACTTCAGTCTTATTTTTACAATCCCACTTTTTTCGCACATGTTCCTGCCTTTCCATTGGCTGCACAATCCTATGGTTCAGTTGGGCTTATGTATTCCGGTTTATATTTTAGGATGTATTCATTTCGGAAAAAGTGCTTTCAACTCATTAAAAAATGGGATTCCAAATATGGATGTTCTTATCTTCATAGGATCTAGCGCTGCATTTGTATACAGTTTGTACGGAACCATTCAGAATTTAGGTCCGGATTTTCTTTTCTATGAAACTGCCGCTACAATTATCTCATTGGTGCTTTTAGGAAATGTCCTCGAAAAGAGGTCAGTTTCACAAACCACCTCTGCAGTAAAAGAACTGATGAAATTTCAGGAAGCAAAGGCAAATAAACTATTGAACGGTGAAATAACATCAATAAACTCACAAGAAGTAGTTCCAGGGGATACCTTAGTCATCAATTCAGGTGATAAAATTCCTGTTGATGGCGAAATTATCTGGGGAGAAGCCTCTGTTAATGAATCCATGCTAACAGGAGAAAGTCTGCCGGTAGAGAAGTCGAAATATGATCAGGTAATTGGCGGCACACTCATCGAAAAGGGTAGCATTCATATTCTCGTAACCAAAACAGGAAAAAACACTATTTTATCCCAGATTATTGATCTGATGAAAAGAGCACAATCGGCAAAGCCTCCGATTCAAAAGCTTGGAGATCAGGTGGCTGCGATATTTGTGCCGGTAGTTATTGGTATTGCTGTACTCACCTTCGTTCTGGCTTATTATTCCTTCGACCTTAGCTTTCAAAAAGCTATGCTTAATGCAATAGCTGTTTTAGTCATTTCCTGCCCCTGCGCTATGGGCTTAGCTACACCTACTGCGGTTATGGTTGGTTTGGGCAGGGCTGCAAAAAATGGGATACTGATCAAAGGAGGAAATACCCTTGAGGAGATAGCGAAGTTAAAATATATGGTCTTCGATAAAACCGGAACACTTACAACCGGAAAATTCAAAATCAAAAAAATCGATTGCAGGGAGATTTCACAGCAGAAAGTGGAATCAATCATTTATGGTATAGAAGCCTATTCAAATCATCCAATTGCACGTTCTCTGGTCGAGGAGCTTAGTACAGGTTTCACTGAAAAAATAATATTCACAAAAGTATCTGAGGAAAAAGGTCTGGGAATGAACGGAACTGATTCTGATGGTAACACCTATCAATTTGGATCCAGGCAAATTTTAAATCCCAAAGAAGAGCAGGGAGATTATAGCCTTTTTCTTAATATGAATGGAAGCCTCATAGCCCGGATTGCGATTGAAGATGATATTAAACCCGATGCATCAAAACTGATTAATACTCTAAAAAATATGGGAATTAAACCGGTTTTACTGAGTGGTGATCTGAAAAAGAAATGTGATGATTTGGCTGCCATCCTGGGAATAGAGGAAGTATATGCCGAAACACAGCCATATCAAAAGCTTGAGATCATTGAGTTAATAAAAAAAAGAGGTAAAACGGCAATGGTAGGTGATGGAATAAATGATGCTCCCGCTTTAACTACTTCAGATGTAGGAATTTCAATGAGTAATGCAAGTCAGATTGCAATCCAATCTGCTGAAGTAGTGCTTTTAAAGAATGAACTTGGAATTATAGATCATATGTTACGAATCGGGAAGCATACACTGTTAACGATTAAACAAAACCTCTTCTGGGCGTTTTTCTACAATATTGTAGCAATACCAATAGCAGCCTTTGGTTTTCTTAACCCAATGGTTGGAGCCTTAACAATGGCATTTTCTGATGTTATTGTAATTGGTAACTCAATCCGCTTAAAAACTAAATCACTATAATTGCGCTTTAAAAGCATTTTTAATGATCAATATCTATACTGACGGTGCATCAAGTGGTAATCCTGGTCCTGGAGGATTTGGAGTAATTCTTCATTCGGGCAAGTATTATAAAGAAATTTCGGAGGGTTTTCGAAAGACAACCAATAATCGTATGGAATTGCTCGCAGTAATCACCGGTCTGGAAAGTATTAAAAATCCCGGCCAGGAGATCATGATTTATTCAGATTCTAAATATATTATTGACTCTGTAGAGAAAAAATGGGTATTTAACTGGGTCAGAACTAATTTTAAGGATAAGAAAAACAAAGATCTCTGGCTTCGATTTCTATCAGTCTATAAATTGCATCAAATTCGTTTTACCTGGGTAAAAGGGCATAGCGGGCACCCTGAGAATGAACGATGTGATGTACTGGCTGTTGAGGCTTCTAAACAAAAAAACCTTCATATTGATACTTATTTTGAGAAAGAGGAACTAAAATTGAATCTTTAATCTATCCCTCCTACTATTCCCAATTTCTCCATCTTTGCCTCTGCTTTTTCATCAGGCGTTTTTGATGAAAAAGTATGCATCAATTCCTCAATCTTCAGAACCATATTTTTTGAACCTATAAAAATCGCAGATCTCTGATGCAGGGAGGTGACATCTTTATCGAGTATTCTATTAAAACCGTCTGTTGCCCGACCTCCGGCCTGTTCAATTATATAAGCCATAGGATTACATTCATAAACCAATCGAAGCTTACCATTGGGTGCTCCTGAAGTGGTGGGATAAATAAAAATTCCACCCTTTATCATGTTACGATGCACATCCGCTACCATAGAACCGATATATCTGGAGGTATAAGGACGCGATGTTTGTTCGTGCTCAACCTGACAATATTTCAAATATTTCTTCACTCCTTCCGGAAAATGAACGTAATTCCCTTCATTAATTGAATAAATGACACCATCCTCAGGAACTTTCATTTTGGGATGTGAAAGGCAAAATTCTCCAATCGAAGGGTCTAGAGTAAATCCATTTACTCCTTTGCCTGTTGTATAAACCAGCATGGTTGAGGATCCGTAAATTATATACCCAGCAGCCACTTGCTTAGTCCCTTTTTGAAGCACATCTTTAAGCGTGGCTTTACCAGCAGTTGATACCCTTCTGTAAATTGAAAAAATGGTACCAACTGCTACATTTACATCAATATTAGAAGATCCGTCCAATGGATCCATAGCTACTATGTACTTCGCATTTTTTGAAACTTCGCCATCTATGTAGACAAAATCATCATTTTCTTCAGAAGCAACGATACAACATTCTCCACCACTCCTCAATGCAGCAATAAATTGTTCATTTGCAAAAACATCTAATTTTTTTTGTGATTCACCCTGAATGTTAATCGTACCAACATCTCCAAGAATATCCATCAGACCCGCCTTATTTACTTCACGGTTAACAATTTTTGCAGCAATGCCTATATCTCTCAGAAGTCGTGACAGCTCGCCTTTGGCATATGGAAAATCGCTTTGCTTTTCAATTATGAATTGTCCTAATGTTAAAATGCCTTTCATATACTTAGTGTACTTTTTACGTTATCTATTTGCTAATTCTATAACGTCTAAGTTATGAATTTTTTCTCCTGAAATGCAAAATCGAAGCAATGTGCGAACTTTATGCCATCCTTGTTTTCCGGCAGCTCCAGGATTTAAGTGTAAACAACTTATTTTTTTATCATAAATAACCTTAAGAATATGAGAATGACCAGTGATAAAAAGTCCAGGAGGATTACGGATTATTTCTTCTCTGATACCGTGAGAATACCTTCCCGGATATCCCCCAATATGGGTAATCCAAACCTTTAATTCTTCACAATTGAATCGCAAATGTTCAGGATATTGTGTTCTAATATCCTGCCCATCAATATTCCCATAAACTCCTTTGAGTGGTTTAAATGCATTCAATTGATCTGCAATTTCAATGGTGCCAAAATCGCCGGCATGCCAGATCTCATCGCAATTTTCAAAATGCTTGAATACAGCATTATCAAGGAACCCATGAGTATCTGAAATTAGTCCGATTGTTTTCATTAATGAATATGCATTAAAAAATGGTGAGATACTCCTTTAACAGATTACTGTAAGCTGCTGAATAAACGCCCCTACTTTCATAAATGACCAGCTGCTGCTCTAACGGAACAAGTGTATCAAAACCCATGACTATAATTGTACGATGTGGTTTTGACCCAGGGAATGAATAAATCAAAATTTCCTTTTGGATTTTTAGAATTCCTGAGCCGGGAAGCATATTTTTTATTAAGGCAGCAGTTTTTAGGGGTAGAATAATACAAAGGTGACCTGATTGATTTAAATGTTTCACTGATTCTGTAAGCAATAAATCAAAAAAAGAGAGATCTGTATGCCTGGCAAGCCCTTTCCTTGGGTTTTGTGAACTCAATGAATCAATAAAAAAAGGCGGATTAGAAATAATTAAATCATAATGTTCATTCGTATTTGCAAAATGATCTTTAATTGAACTATGGAATAATTTTACCCTATTCGAAAATGAAGAGTTTGAAAAATTATCCCTGGCAGTATTAGCGGCATTCTGATCAATTTCTACGGCATGAATTATTGCAGATTTATATTTCTGCGCAAGCATTAAAGCAATCAATCCGGTACCTGTTCCCACATCGAGTATTTTAGCAGGGTTCATGAAATCGGCTAATGAAGCAAGCAATACCCCATCGGTATTCACTTTCATTGCACAATTTGCCTGATCAATCATAAACTGCTTAAAATGAAATATTGATGACATCAGTTCTCGTACAATTCAATAGGTAATCCATCGGGATCGAAAAAAAAAACAAATTTCTTTCCTGTGACCGCATCAACCCTTATTGCCCCGGTTATCACTCCCTGTTTATTTAATTCATTTACAGATCCAGTCAAGTTTTCTACTTCAAAAGCAATATGCCTCAAACCCCTGGCCTCAGGGTCTGAAACCCGAACCGGAGGATCAGGAAAAGAGAACAATTCAATCTGGTACTTTCCATTAACTAAAAGATCTAGTTTATAGGAATTCCGATCAGCCCGGTAAACTTCATACATAATTTTCATACCTAATATTTCGGTATAAAAATGTTTCGAAACCTGATAATCTGAACAAATAATTGCCAGATGATGTATGGAATTTAATTTAAGCATGGTTATTCTAAACGAAAAAAGATAAAAGCAATCTTAATATAGGAAAAAAGCTTTAATTCAATTGAATGATTTTAAAATAAGGTTTACGACAAAATAATCTATATACAGCAGCGCAATTTTAATATTACCTTTTAAATAGTTAAATTGAATACAAAGTGAATTGTATATTTTAATAGAATGAATGTTTTTTAAGGAGTTGCAGTCTAAAAAGAGAATATTTTCATAAATTTTTGATTTTTGTCTCATATTTTTTATTTTTTTATAATTTTTTTGACATTTTTTAGAATATTATGCATCAAAACATTTATTTTTATCAAAATTTTAATCAAAACCAAGCAAAACGATGTCATCTTTAAGATTCCAAGCATTAAACGCGGTACTTACCAGGGCAATTCCTGAAGCAAAAACTCCATCATCAAAACTTTCTGATTTATATTGTGTAAACGTCTTCGATCAGAAAAAAATGAAGGATACTTTATCCAAGGAAGCTTACAACGGTATTATCGAGTCTGTTAACTCGGGCACTCCAATTGACAGAAGTATTTCAGAACAAGTGGCTTCAGCAATGAAATCATGGGCAATGTCAAAAGGAGCAACACATTATACGCACTGGTTCCAGCCTCTGACAGGAAGCACAGCTGAAAAACATGATTCTTTTTTTGAACCCGGATCTGACGGTCATGGAATGGAAAAATTTTCAGGTGAAGCTTTATCGCAACAAGAGCCGGATGCATCCAGCTTCCCCAATGGTGGTATAAGAAGTACTTTTGAAGCACGTGGATATACAGCATGGGATCCATCTTCACCTGCATTTATTATCGGGTCTACCTTATGTATACCTACTGTATTCATTTCCTACACCGGTGAAGCTCTGGATTACAAAGCTCCCCTATTAAAGGCAATTGGCCTGATGGATAAAGCTGCAGTTGCCGTTGCTCAATATTTTGATAAAGGAATTGAAAAGGTTAACAGTTCACTTGGAATTGAGCAGGAATATTTTCTTGTTGACATAGCTTTGTTTAATGCCAGACCGGATATGTATCTGACAGGCCGGACTTTATTCGGTCACATGTCAGCCAAAAACCAGCAGTTAGATGACCATTATTTCGGATCAATTCCGGAACGCGTTCTTGCATTTATGGAAGATCTGGAAATTGAAGCGATTAAACTAGGTATTCCATTAAAGACACGTCACAATGAGGTAGCGCCATCTCAGTTTGAATGTGCTCCATTGTATGAAGAAATGAACCTTGCTATTGACCACAATTCATTATTGATGGATTTGATGGATAAAGTAGCCAGGAGACATAATTTCAAGGTTTTATTACATGAAAAGCCATATGCAGGCATCAATGGTTCAGGTAAACACAATAACTGGTCGCTTATTACAAATACTGGCAAGAATCTGCTTTCTCCTGGTAAAACCCCGAAAAATAATTTGATGTTCCTTACATTCTTTGTAAACACTATAAGGGCTGTGTTTGAGTATTCAGATTTATTAAGAGCATCGATTGCTTCAGTGAATAATGACCACCGCTTGGGAGCGAATGAAGCTCCTCCGGCTATTATCTCAACCTTTCTTGGAAGTCAGTTGAGTGATGTATTGGATGAGATCGAAACCTCAAGGGTAACTTCAAAAATGAAGCAGGATTCAGCCTTGTGGACTAATATTCCAAAAATCCCTTCTATCCTTCTTGATAATACTGACCGTAACCGTACTTCGCCAATGGCATTTACCGGTAATAAGTTCGAGCTTCGTGCAGTTGGTTCTTCAGCGAATTCAGCAAATCCGATGACAGTATTAAACGTTATTGTTGCTGATCAATTGAATAAGTTTAAAGCAGAAGTGGATAAACTAATAAAAAAAGGCGAAAAGAAAGATGTTGCGATTATGACCATTATTAAACGCTACATTAAAGAATCTAAAAACATCCGATTTGAAGGCAACGGATATAGTGATGAGTGGGCAAAGGAGGCTGAAAAAAGAGGTTTGTCAAATATTAAAACTACCCCAAAAGCACTGGATGTTTTATTAGACCCTAAAACTGATAAGTTGTTTGAGGATACAGGAGTATTCAGCAAGCGTGAATCTCATGCACGTCATGAAATTTTACTTGAAAGCTATTTCAAAAAGCTTCAGATTGAAGCCCGCGTTATGGGTGATTTGATTGATAATGTGATTATACCTACGGCAATCAGTTATCAAACTACACTGATTGAGAACGTAAAAGGCTTGAAAGAGATCGGACTTGGAGAAGATACCTATAGTGCTCAGCTTGATATTATCAAGAAAATTTCAATGCATGTAAACTTTATCAGAACAGCTAATCTGGAAATGGTTAATGAGCGTAAAAAAGCTAATAACATTGAAGATATCAGAGATAAGTCTATCGCTTATGATGAAAAAGTAAAATCATATTTTGAACCAATCCGCTATCATGTTGATAAATTGGAACAACTGGTTGATGATACAAAGTGGCCTCTTCCAAAGTTTAGGGAGTTGTTGTTTATAAAGTAGTATTGAGATTTGAGTACAGAGTATCGAGATTTGAAAATTCTGAACTAAGTTCAAAAAGAGTCTTCCTAATGGGGGACTCTTTTTGTTTACAACAAATTAATCCAATCTGGTACAATCTTATACATTTGGATTAAAAGTTTATTATTCATAATCACAAACAAAATTTCTTGTATTGAGTACTAAATACTAAATACTCAGTACTCAATACTCAATACTAAGTACTATTTTTGCATAAATGTCAGATCTAAAATACAACCAACGTGGCGTTTCTGCCGATAAAGAAGATGTGCATAATGCCATCAAAAATATAGACAAAGGTATTTTTCCAAAGGCCTTTTGCAAGATTATTCCGGATATTCTGGGATCTGATGATGATTATTGCAATATCATGCATGCAGATGGTGCCGGTACAAAATCATCTCTTGCTTATGTTTACTGGAAAGAGACGGGTGATATATCAGTATGGAGAGGGATTGCCCAGGATGCGATCATTATGAATCTTGACGATCTGCTATGTGTTGGTGCAACAGATAATATTTTATTATCATCAACTATTGGCCGGAATAAAAATCTTATCTCAGGTGAGGTCATTGCCGAACTGATTAATGGAACAGAAGACATACTCAGCGAATTACGCAATTTAGGTATTGGAATCTATTCAACCGGAGGTGAAACCGCCGATGTTGGCGATATTGTCAGAACGATCATTGTTGATTCTACAGTAACCTGCAGAATGAAAAGGTCGGATATTATATCGAATCATAAAATCCGAAAAGGTGATGTAATTGTTGGGCTATCCTCTTATGGTAAAGCTAGTTATGAAACCGAATACAATGGCGGAATGGGATCCAATGGTTTGACTTCTGCCAGACATGACGTTTTCCATAAATACATTGCAGAGAAATATCCTGAAAGTTATGATCCTGCAGTTCCCTATGAACTGCTCTTCTCAGGAAATAAAAAATTGACTGATTCTATTGATATTCCTGCGACTGATTTTAACGAAAGTTTAAGCATCAGCGCTGGTAAATTGGTTCTTTCTCCAACCCGCACCTATGCTCCTATCATAAAAAAAATTCTTGATGGATACAGGTCTCAGATTCATGGTATGGTACACTGCAGCGGAGGCGCTCAAACCAAAATACTTCACTTCATTGATAATTTACATATCATAAAAGATAACCTGTTTGCAGTGCCACCACTATTCAACTTAATTCAGGAACAATCAGGAACAGAATGGAAAGAAATGTATAAGGTTTTCAATATGGGTCACCGGATGGAATTCTATGTTCCTTCAGAAATTGCAGATGATATCATCCGGATTTCAAAGGAATTTAATGTAGATGCACAGATTATCGGTCGTGTGGAGGAATCAGAAATGAAGCAGGTGACTATTCGCTCGGATTATGGGGAATTTACCTATAACTGAATAGGATTATAGGATTATAGGATTATAGGATTATAGGATTATAGGATTATAGGATTATAAGAAGGCTGACAGGGTTTGGAACCCTGTCAGCCTTCTTTCTAAATAGTTGCCTGTTACCGGTTGTCAGTTGCCAGGCTGGTAACCGACAACTGGTAACTGACAACACCTATTCCGTTTTCTTCATTATCAATTTATCCTTTGGAACAGGCAACTTATTAGTTCTGATATCCATTTCATTGATGATATTCTTTGCACCACCGAGAACGTCAATACACCATAGTACGAAACGAATATCTACAGAAATTGTACGCTTGTATTGCTTATCGAAGGCAATATCACCGCTCATCGCTTCCCAGTTACCATCAAAGGCAATACCAATCAGTTCTCCGCTCCCATTCAATACCGGTGATCCGGAATTACCTCCAGTAATATCATTATTGCTGATAAAACCTACATTCAGAGTTCCATTCTCAGCATATTGACCGAAATCACGTTTAGCATAAGCATCTATTAAAGATTGAGGAAGATCAAACTCATCATCACCAGACTGGTACTTAGCCATCATTCCATCAATTGTGGTTGTGATGTTATAAGTAATTCCATCCTTCGGACTGTAGTTCTGAATTTGTCCGTAACTGATACGCATAGTTGAATTAGCATCAGGATAGATTAAGGCACCTTTATTTTTTGCCAGTAAAGCCTTAAGGTAGAGATTATCCAAACGATTTTTCTCTGCCTGAAACTGACTGTAAACAGTACCAAAATTGTTCTTCATATAATCCATAGGAATTAAATTAAGGGCATATTTATAAGCCGGGTCGTTTTGAAGTTCTTCCATTGAGGGATTACCCAGAAATTTCCTTAGGTTTTCCGGTTCAATCAACTTGCTGTTTTTCCATAAATTATCTGCATAATTTTGAAATGTAGCCTCTGCAGAACCTTTCCAAAAATCCTCTACAATTAATGTAATGAACTTTGGATGTTGTGATTTGGGAACATCATTGTAAAAAGAGCTCAATATTTGGGCAAAGATCTTCTTATCAGCAGTCTCATTATAAGTCTTCTGATAAGCATTCACCATAGCATTTAAACTTTGATTGAGCTGTGAAATATATGCAGCATCATCCTTACGGGCATTCATTGTTTTTAAAGTATTTCCAAGCTGGGAGACATTTCTAACCCATGGAGAAGCAAGTAGTCCCTCATTAAGATAGGTGAAATGAACAGCATAAGGTTCGAAAGCAGAATATGCATTTTTATATTGCACCATCAAATTTGCATAATCAGGTGATGACATTGCCCATTGGGTGAAATCATTTTCCTGCTTTTGCTTTTCTTCTAATATTTTCAATCTTTTTAGTTGTTCAGTCTGACCAATAAAATACTTCCAGTAATTAGCAATATTGGCATAGTTTGATGAAAGGGCAAGCCTCGTAGCATCACTTTTATCCATTTCCTCTTTCCATGCTTTCAAACGTATGTCGCGTAGTTTAACAATTGTTGGATTTGATTTTTCGACAGCCATTTGAACGCCATTGGAGGTTAAGTAACGATCTGTACGGCCAGGAAAACCATAAACCATTGAAAAATCACCATTCTTTACACCTTTAATAGAAATGGGAAGTGATTTTTTAGGGGTATATGGCTTATTATTCGCAGAATAAGTTGCAGATTTATTATTCTGATCTGCATAGACGCGGAATACGGAAAAATCACCGGTGTGGCGTGGCCATTCCCAATTATCAGTATCTCCCCCGAACTTACCAATTGATTGTGGTGGAGTACCTACCAAACGGATATCATTAAACCGTTCATAAACAAAAAGCAAGTATTGATTGGCTTTATAGATATCTCTAACATCAGCTTCAAATGTATTACCCGAAGTTGCATCAGTAGTGATGGTTTTAATGATTTCAGCAATTTTTGCAGCTTTATCTTTATCCTCAACTCCATTTAATGCAGCCATTACTTTCGGAGTAACATCTTCCATACGTACAAGGAAACGTACAAACAATCCCTGAATGGGTTTCTCTTCCTGATAAGTCTTTGCATAAAAACCATTATCCAGAATATTGTTCTCTAAGGTCGAGTTAGATGCAGCAGCATCATATCCGCAATGATGATTCGTTAAAATCAAACCATTTTTAGATACTATTTCTCCAGTGCAGAAGCCCCCAAATGATACAATCGCATCTTTAATACTAGCTTTGTTTACACTATAAAGATCTTCAGGGGTTAATTTGAAGCCCTGCTTTTTCATTTGATCGTAGTTCTTGCCAATAAGCATTGGCAACCACATCCCTTCGTCGGCTTTCACCGGATTTCCAAAACCCAGTACAAATGCCATCAGCAGTGCTATGACATAATTCACTTTTTTCATAAAATGGAATTTTAATTAATTGGTCAACTCAAATATACAGCCAAAAGAAATAAAACCAGACAACACAATTGTTTTTTCAAAAAAAAAGCTCCGGATGGAATCCGAAGCTTTTTTTTGAATTTAAAACTGTTATTGGAAATTGTAACGGAATCCAAATTGCATATAATATGTTGAAGCAAACGTCTGAGTGGTTCCAAAAGTTGAATCTACAGGCTTGTTATTAAACGTATTTAACCAGAATGTAGGCTTAACGGTTCCACCTGGTGTTAGAGCGGCTACGTTCTGTGGTACAAGTAAACCAGCGGACTTAACAAAATCAACATTACCCCAGCTGCTGTTTAACATATTTCCAAAGTTCATAATATCCATTGTGAACTGAAAATTGTTTCTGCTCTTACCGAAGTTCTTGAAAATTTCCTGAGTTAATCTGATGTCTACCTGATTTCTCCAGGGCTGCTTTCCGCCGTTACGCTCAGCATATTTTCCTTTATTTTTCTTCAGGTAATCATCCTGCTCGATATAAGCAAAGAATAAATCACTTTGCTGCTGAGCAGTATAAGCTACGTTACTTGTTGCAGAAGAAGCAGGACGATCAGTAAAAGTTATTTCACTTGCATTCCTTGGTATGTAGATCAGGTCATTAGTCTGACCGTCACGGTTAAAATCTGTAGAATAAGTATAAGAGAATCTTCCCTGATGTGAAGCTTCAAAAAACATCGAAACAGTAGTAGCAAGATTTTTAATGTACTCCTGACGGTATGAAAGACCAGCAATTACACGATCAGGGATGTTAAAGTTTGAATAACTCAAACCGGGATTATTACCGGTAATAGATGTTTGAGTCAATGACCAGGTATTAAATAACTGGTCACCATTTCCATCAAAAAGGACTTTCTGCTGGCTTTTTGTATACGATACCTGCGCTGATAAGCCTCTACTGAAAGATTTGTTTAAAGATGCAGTTAGGAACCAGGAATGACCATCCTGAGCATTATCCAAAACAACAGGGTTTAACGCACCTGTTCCAGTTGCACTTGCCTGACCGTTTGTAAGTTTATTAATGAACTTACTTACATTTGCTGCAGGATACATTGGACGGTTATCTGGATATCCTGAAACGTTTAAAGCAGCAGGATCAACAAGATTCACATTATATCCTTTTGCAATATTCAAATCCTTGTTATAAATACCTTCTAAAGTACCTACAATTCCCCATGGCAATTTAGCATCCAGTGCTAAACTGCTTTTCCATGTTTGAGGGAATTTAAAATCAGGGTCAATGGCACTGATTGTTGCTGGGATAGAAGTTCCTGCAGTTGGAGGTGTTGCAGGAAGATATTTCCGGATATCCTGACTAAATGGTCCTGGAGTATTTGCAGTACCATTCCAGTTTTGAGTAAATTGAATCAGACCAGCATCACCCGATTGAGCAACGATCCAAACAAAAGGCACTTTAGTTGTAAAAATACCGGTTCCACCTCTCAACTGTAAAGAACGATCACCTTTAATATCATAATTGAAGCCAATTCTTGGAGACAACATGATTCTTTCCTTTGGTAATACTCCGGTATCCAGTTTTCTGCCTTCAGAAAAAGTAAGAGGAGCGATTAAAGGATGAGTCTTGATCTCAGGTACATCCGGATAAGTAGGTAGTTCAAATCGTAAACCAGCAGTAATATTAAGTTTCTCTCCTACGCGAAAATTATCCTGAAAATAGGCTGAATACTGTTGAAATTTAAATGTTGGGAAAGCCTGAGCATAACCAGGTGATAGTGAATAAGTGATAGCATAATCATTTGGTTTTACTCCATTCACAAAATCATCCCATGAATTGAAACGGTATGCACCAGTTCCGAAACGCTGAAAACCATTCTTGGTAGTACTGAAATCCATCTGTAAACCAAGCGTTAGTTCATGATTTCCTAAACTCATGGTTAGGTTATCTGTGAAACTATAGGTTTGTACATCTCTTAAGTTTCCATATGTAAAAGGCTCATATCCGAAAGTTGTAAAAGCCGTACCATCTTTCATGATATCAACCAAAGGAAAAACATCACTTGCTGAACCCCTTGGGTCATTCTGGTGTGTAAAACTTCCTCTCAGAGTATTTGATAGTTTCGAACCTAATGTAGAGTTTAATTCAGCTGCCAATGAGTACTGATTAGCTTCCTGAGTATAATTTGAATTGCTGAAATGCAGGTGTCCCGGATTGTTTCTACCTCCATTATTAGGGAAATTAAATCCTGTTCCACTAGTTGAAGTACTGATGAAAGAAGGTGAAGCACTTTCGACCTGATTATAACGGATATTGAAACGGTGATCCTTATTGATATTCCAGTCTAAGCGGGCTAGTATTTTATTATTATAGGTTTCATTGGCATACCCCTGATAAATACCCGGATCATAATTGTAGGTTTTCATCAAATAACTACGAATATTATCAAGCTCTGTAGAGGTTGGGCGAGCAATGTTTGGATTTGATCCAAATGGTGCAGAAGGCGTAGCCGCAAGTCTGTTTTGACCAGGTCTAACCTGAGCAGTCCGGTCGATATTTGCAAAGAAAAAGAGTTTATCTTTGATGATTGGTCCACCTAAACTGAAGGCAAACTGAGTTTCATCAAGCGGTTGTAACACAATGTTGTTAGCACCAACTTTATTACCCTGATTGCTTTCATTTCTAAATCCAAAAAAGGCATTTCCAAAAAAATCATTTCTTCCTGAGCGGGTTACTGCATTAATTGCACTACCTACAAAACCGGACATTCTGACGTCATAAGGTGTTACATTTACCGAAATTTCCTCTATTGCATCAATTGAGATAGGTGATCCACCTGCAGGTAAATTACTTCCAATACCGAATTGGTTATTAAAATCAGAACCATCAACCGTAAAGTTGTTCTGACGATAATTTCCACCACCAATAGATGCCCCGTTTGCTTGAGGAGTAAATTTTGTCAGATCGTTTACACTCCGGGTTATCGTTGGAACACTCTGAATCTGAGCACGGCCAAGGTTAGTGGTAGAGCCGGTACGGTTTGCATTCAATACTGAATTTGGATCCTGAGCTGTAATTACAACTTCCTGCAGTTCTCTGCCGGAGGCGGCCAGTAAAACATTTAAAACAAAGGGCTCACCCAATTTCAGCATTACTTCACTGAATGACTCGGATTGGTAACCTACATAAGATACCACAATAAGGTATGGTCCTCCTACACGCATGTTTGGAATATTAAACCTGCCATCAACGCCCGAAGATGAACCATAAATGGTACCTGTTGGTTGATGTGTGGCTTTTATCGTAGCACCAATAAGCGATTCTTTGGAATCGCGGATAGTACCCGACAAACTACTGGTTGTAACCTGTGCACTCAAATTAAATGCAAGTAGTAAAACAACAAGTGTTGAGAGTAAAAACTTCTTCATAAATTATATTTTAAGTGAGACTGATTAATTGGTTTTTAATAATCTGTACAAAGATATATACCCAATCTGAATATTAGGCAGTTCCAGTGTGAACTTAATGTTAATTTTAAGGAATTTTTTCGACAATTCACACTTTTCAACATTTTGAGATTTAATCTGCACCGATAGTCTAATCAAATATTTTCAACCCGATAAGTATTTTGTTAGATTTGCGCTCAATCTCTATTGTATCATTATATAAATATATGAACTACGACATCATAGTTATAGGTAGCGGACCAGGCGGTTACGTGGCAGCTATTCGCGCATCTCAATTAGGCTTAAAAGTTGCTGTGGTTGAACGTGAATCCCTCGGAGGAATCTGTTTAAACTGGGGGTGTATTCCCACAAAAGCCCTTCTGAAAAGTGCAAATGTTTTTGAATATATAAGCCATGCTTCAGATTATGGAATCAAGGTGAAGGATGCAAGTGCTGATTTTGGTGCCATAATTAAGCGAAGCCGCGGTGTTGCTGATGGAATGAGCAAAGGGGTTCAGTTCCTGATGAAGAAAAATAAGATTGATGTGATCACAGGAACAGGAAAGGTAAAAAAAGGTGGAAAAGTTGAAGTTAAGGGTCCGGATGGCACAGATAAAGAATTCACAGCCAAACATATAATTCTGGCAACAGGTGGAAGATCAAGGGAATTACCAAACCTAAAGCAAGATGGAAAAAAAGTAATTGGATACCGTCAGGCAATGGTTTTACAGCAGCAGCCTAAATCTATGGTTATTGTTGGATCAGGAGCAATAGGAGTGGAATTTGCATATTTCTACAATGCTATAGGAACCAAAGTTACTATTGTTGAATATCTCGAAAATATAGTTCCTGTAGAGGATGAAGATATATCAAAGCAATTATTGAGAAGCTTTAAAAAAGCTGGCATCAACGTAATGACCGGAACCAATGTTGAATCAGTGGACACCTCCGGCAGCGGATGTAAAGTACTGGTAAAAACGGCAGTGGGTACAGAAACAATTGAGTGTGATATAGTTCTTTCTGCTATTGGGGTAAGTCCTAACCTTGAAAATATCGGACTTGAAGAACTTGGAGTTACGATCGACAAGGGTCGTATAAAGGTTGATGATTTTTACAAAACAAATATTGAAGGTGTTTATGCGATTGGTGATATCGTAAAAGGACAGGCTCTGGCACACGTTGCCTCTGCTGAAGGCATTATATGCGTTGAAAAGATTGCAGGACATCATCCAGAGCCTTTAAATTATAACAACATACCGGGATGTACCTATTGCTCCCCTGAGATTGCATCTGTAGGTTATACGGAAAAAGCAGCCAAAGAAGCCGGATACGAAATAAAAGTTGGCAAATTTCCATTTTCTGCCTCAGGGAAGGCAAGTGCGGCCGGTGCTAAAGATGGTTTTGTAAAAGTAATCTTCGATGCTAAGTATGGGGAGTTTCTGGGCGCACACATGATCGGTGCCAACGTGACAGAAATGATTGCAGAAGTTGTAGTCGCCAGAAAACTGGAAACTACCGGTATGGATATTGTAAAAACTGTCCACCCACACCCTACTATGAGTGAAGCAATTATGGAAGCTGCTGCTGATGCTTACGGGGAAGTGATACACCTTTAATAATTGAGAATGGAGAATGGAGAGTTGAAAATTACCGACTATTCATTCTCAATTCTCAACTCTCAATTAAATTCTATGGCCTGGATTTACCTTATTATTGGTGGCTTATTTGAAGTAGCCTTTACAAGCTGTCTCGCTAAAGCTAAAGAAACTTCAGGTATTGAATTCATTTTATGGATAACGGGTTTTCTGATTAGTGTTTCAATCAGTATGTATTTATTATACCTTGCATCTAAAACCATACCGATGGGCACTTCTTATGCTGTTTGGGCTGGAATTGGTGCCGCAGGATCGGTGATTGCAGGAATAATTCTATTTAAAGACCCAACCGAATTCTGGCGGATGTTTTTCCTCTTTCTTTTATTATCTTCAATCATTGGATTAAAACTCTCAAGCAAAGTTTGATATGAAATTATTTACTATAAACGCAGGATTTTTTAAGCTGGACGGTGGGGCTATGTTTGGTGTAGTTCCCAAATCTATCTGGCAGAAGACCAACCCGGCAGACGAGAATAACCTTTGCAATTGGGCTATGCGCTGCCTTCTGATTATTGATGGAGATCGTAAAATTCTGATTGATAATGGAATCGGATACAAACAGGATGAGCGCTTTTTAAAGCACTATTACCTTCATGGTGAAGATTCTCTTGAAAAGTCCCTGAAAAATCACGGTTTTACCAAAGATGAGATCACAGATGTATTTCTAACCCATCTTCATTTCGACCACTGCGGAGGCTCAATAGAAAAACTTGAAGATGGAAGACTTGTTCCTGCGTTTAAAAACGCCATTTATTGGAGTAATAAAGCACACTGGGAGTGGGCTGTCCATCCAAATGACAGAGAAAAAGCATCCTTTTTAAAAGAAAATATTCTGCCGATTCAGGAAAGTGGTAAACTTAAATTCATTGACAACACCGATGGAATAGCCTTTACGGATCATATCAAAATACGCTTTGCATTCGGGCATACTGATGCAATGATGCTCCCTCAAATCAGCTACAAAGGGAAAACAATACTTTATATGGCCGATATGCTCCCATCAATTGGACATATTCCAATGCCTTATGTCATGTCATACGATATGTTTCCGCTCAAAACCCTGAATGAAAAGAAAAAGTTTCTAACTGAGGCCCTTGAGAATGAATACATCCTATATCTGGAACACGACCCTATAAATGAATGCTGTACCCTTCAGGAAACAGAAAAAGGCATCCGAGTAAAGGATACCTTTAAATTAACTGATATTGTGTAAGGCTGACAGGGTTTGGAACCCTGTCAGCCTTGTTCTAAGGAATTATAACTTGTGGTTTTGTTCCTGTAATCTCATCAATTTCCAACATAATTTCATTGGTCAGTAAAGGTACAACTTCCAGGGAAGTAAGGTTCTCCTTGAGCTGTGAGGCTTTTGAAGCACCTAAAATAACGGTGCTAACATGAGGATTTTTTAAACACCAGGCAATAGCAAGTTTAGCCAAAGACGTATTCAGTCTCTCTGCAACTGCCTGCAATAGTTTAACCTTATGTATGTTTGATTCTATCAGTAACCTGTTTCTTAACCATTCAAGATTATCCATACTGAAACGTGCATCTTTTGGATCTGCATTATTGTATTTCCCGGAAAGTAATCCGGAGGCCATTGGGCTCCAGATTGTGGTGCCCATTCCAAAATCCCTGAACAATAATAAAAACTCCATTTCCATTTTATCGCGCCAAAGCATGTTGTACTGAGGTTGTTCCATCACTGGTGGAACCAAATGGTTTTTTTCTGCAAAATAATGAGCCTGCATAATTTCCAGAGCACTCCATTCAGATGTTCCCCAATACAATGCTTTTCCCTGTTGAATAAGCTGATGCATTGCCCAAACAGTTTCTTCTATCGGTGTTTCCTTATCAGGTCTATGACAATAAATCAGATCGACATAATCAAGCTGTAAACGTTTAAGGGCATTATGAGTCCCTTCAAATAAATGTTTTTTAGAAAGTCCGATCATATTCGGTTTTTTCTCCTCTGCACCAAAAAAGATCTTACTTGAAACAATGTATGAACTGCGATCCCATTTTTTCTTTTTTAAAATGTTCCCCATCACAATTTCCGACTTACCTCCGGCATAACCTTCAGCGTTATCAAAGAAATTTATTCCTCCCTCGTAAGCGATGTCCATTAATTCTTCAGCTACCTTATCTTCAATCTGTTGCCCAAAAGTTAACCAGCTTCCTAATGAAAGGGCACTTACTTTTAAACCAGATTTACCTAAACGTCTGTATTCCATAGTTTTATATAATTAAATTTGAATGTTCATTTCCCGGATAAAAATACGCTTTGTAATTGTAAAAAATTTTATGATTTCATGGTTTTAAATGATTAATACCATTGAAGAATTTTATAAATTGAAGCCTTAAAACTAATCATGAACCGCTTGATGCGGAAAGAAGAAAATGCAGCTTACCCAACTGGAAATCAAAGGTTTTAAAAGCTTTGGCGATAAGATCACGATCAATTTCAATGATGGTGTTACAGCCATTATTGGTCCTAATGGCTGTGGAAAATCAAATGTTGTAGATGCAATACGCTGGGTACTTGGAGAACAGAGTACCCGGATGCTTCGCTCTGAGAAAATGGAAAATATCATTTTCAATGGAACGAAAACACGCAAACCTTCCAATCTGGCTGAAGTATCCCTGACTTTCGATAATACCAAAAACATTCTTCCCACTGATTTCACAAAGGTTACCATTACCCGTAAGCTGTATCGTTCGGGTGAAAGTGAGTACCGGTTAAATGATGTACACTGTCGACTGAAAGACATTACAGATCTATTTCTTGATACAGGAATAGGATCAGACTCCTACTCTATTATCGAATTAAAAATGATTGATGAGATCATTGCTAATAAGGACAATTCGAGAAGGGCTTTATTTGAGGAGGCTTCGGGCATATCTAAATACAAGCTGAGGAAAAAACAAACCTTCAATAAATTTAAAGATACAGAGGCTGACCTTAGCCGTGTTGATGATCTTTTGTTCGAGATCGAAAAAAATCTGAAAACACTTGAAAATCAGGCTAAAAAAGCGGAAAGGTATTACCGTCTTAAGGAACAATACAAAACATTAAGTTTGAGCCTTGCCTCCTATCGTATAATTGGATTTAGAGAATCCCTGACTAAACTTGAAGACAAGGAGCAACAGCATTCTCTTGATAGCAGCGGAATAAACACTGAAATCAGTAATCTGGAAGCTTTTTTGCAGAAAGTTAAATTTGAAAACCTGAATCTGGAAAAGAATCTTTCCATTCAGCAAAAAGTTACCAATGAGTTTATTTCCAAGATTCGTACTTACGAAAGTGATAAGAAATTAAAGAATGAGCAGTTGCGTTTTCTGGAAGATAAAAAAAACAGATTAATTGATGAACTTGAAAAAGATCAAAATCAGCTTAACCATGTCTTTTACAATCAGAAGCGCTTAAATGAAGAATATTTACAGGAAAGTGAAATCCTTGAGAAGACCCGTATTTCAACAGAAAATCAGCATCAGGGAATTAATGAATTAAGATTAGAACAGCAAAAATCAAAAGCTGCACTTGACACGATCAGCATTGAAAACAATGAACTCCAGAATCAGGTGTATAAGCTTGAAAAAGAGATTGCCATATTGAATATTCAGAAGGAAGCACTTCATCAGGAAAGTAGCCGGAATATGGCTGATACTGAATCGAAAGAAACTGAACTTAATGAATTTAACAAAGTTATTACTGAGTTAAAAAGTAATCTGGAAAGTAAACAAAAAGAATTTATTCAGAATAAAGAGCATGAGGATGAACTGGACCGACAAATTCGGCGGAGTACTGAGCATCTGAGGGAACAAAAAGAAATTCTCAACCAAGAGAGCCGAAAACTCGATTCCAAACAGAATGAGTATAACCTAACAAAATCGATGGTTGATAACCTGGAAGGATTTCCGGAGTCGATCCGTTTTCTGAAAAAAAATGCCGGTTGGACGAAACAGGCACCACTTTTCTCGGACATACTTTTTTGCCGGGAAGAATACCGTGTAGCCATTGAGAACTACCTCGAGCCAGTTATGAACCATTATGTCGTAGAAACACAATCTGAAGCTGTTCAGGCAATTCAATTACTCAATGATTCTTCGAGAGGCCGGGCTAATTTTTTTATACTTGAGGCTTTAACTAAAGCAGGAAAACGGCCTTCAATTAATACTGATCGTAAAGACCTGATTCCTGCTCTGGAAATTATTGATGCAGATCCCAAATATCGGCCGCTCTGTGAAATGCTGCTCTACAATGTTTATCTGCTGCAATCGGGAGAAGAAAATGAATTTCACTCTGCCTTACCTTCAGAACAGGTTGTGATCTTAAGTAAGACCGGAATGTTTACAAAAACAAGAACCGGAATGTCGGGTGGATCTGTCGGACTTTTTGAGGGTAAACGTATCGGGAGGGCTAAAAATCTTGAAAAACTTTCAAAAGAAATTAATATCGGAGAGACATTAATTGTTAATTTAAAGAACTCCATTGCTGAAGAAGAAATCAAATTAAAAGATCTGGGAGATTCTTCACAAAAAGATCTCCTTCAGCAATCTCAGATTGAAATCAACAGCTTAAGCAATGATTACACGTCTGTAAAAACCAAACAAGAACAATATCTTGCCTTTATTGAAAATAGCCTTAATAGAAAACAGGATATAACGCACAAAATAGCGAGTATAGGAAATGAATTATTAGCATCAGAACCATTGCTAATTGAGCTAAATGTTCGAAAGCAGATCAAACAAGAGCAGGTTCTTAACAACCAGCAAAGCTATAATGAACTTGCAGAAAGCTTAAATTCAAGGTCAGCACTCTATAACCAGGAGAATATCCGCTTCCACCAACAACAAAACAAAGTATCAGGTATAGAGAAAGACCTTGAATATCGTGAAAGTCAGCAAAAGAATCTGGAAACGCGTATTAGTTTAAATCAGGCTGAACTTGAAAAAACACAAGCAGGCATTAAAGAAACACTAGAACAAGCAGATCATTCTGACGAAGACCTGATCGCGATGTATGTTCAAAAAGAGGAATTTGAGACCGCAGTCAATGAGGCTGAACAGAGCTATTATGCCTCAAAACTGCAGATTACTGAGATGGAAGAAAAAATAAGCTCATTACGCCGAAATAAAGAAAAGGCAGAAATTGTGTCGACTGAGCTAAAAGATCAGAAAACAGCAATAAAAATAGAATTAAACGCCTTAAAGGAACGGTTATCTGTCGAATTCAATGTTGATATTTCTATCTTACTCGATGAAGAATTATTAGAACAATATAATAACAATGAGCAGGATATCCGTGAAAAGACTGAACGTATAAAAAGGCAAATGGATGAATTTGGCGCAATAAATCCTATGGCTATGGAAGCTTACCAGGAAATGAATGAGCGTTACAACTTTATTCAAGCTCAGAAAAAGGATCTGACGGAAGCTAAATATTCTTTATTACAAACTATAAAAGAAATTGATGACACGGCAAAGGAAAAGTTCATGGCTTCTTTCAGCGAGGTAAGGACTCATTTTATACAGGTTTTCCGTTCACTATTTAATGAAGAAGATAGCTGCGATCTGGTATTGGCAGATCCTTCAAATCCTTTGGAATCTGACATTGATATTATTGCCCGCCCCAAAGGTAAAAGACCACTATCTATCAATCAATTATCAGGAGGTGAAAAAACGCTGACAGCAACGGCATTGCTATTTTCATTATACCTGTTAAAACCAGCCCCATTCTGTATCTTCGATGAAGTTGATGCACCATTGGACGACACGAACATTGATAAGTTCAATAACATTATAAGGGAATTTTCAGATCAGTCCCAATTTATTATTGTTTCTCATAATAAACGAACTATCGCCAGTACAGATATTATTTATGGTGTGACAATGGCAGAACAGGGTGTCTCGAGGGTTGTGGCTGTTGATATTCGTGAAGTAGCATAAAATTTCATCAAATTAAGCACATGGAGTTTGTTAAAGTTTTTGCCTGATTTAAAAATTAAAAAATGAAAAAGCTCATAAAAATTCTGTTAATATTTTCCATTTACAGTGCTAATGCACAAAATATTAATCGGCAAATATTGCTAAATGATATAGAAACACTTTCATCTGACAAGTATGAAGGCAGGAAAACAGGCAGCCGGGGGAATGCCCTGGCTGCTGAATACATTATTAACAGATTTAAAGAAATTGGCCTGAAATCCTACAATAGAGATTTTAAGCATCCCTTTATGTTTAAAAACCGTAGGAACGAAGAAATCAATGGGGTTAACCTGATTGGATATATTAAAGGCAAATCAGAAGAGGTAATTGTCATTTCTGCACATTATGATCATGTTGGAATAAACAATTCTGAGATTTTTAACGGGGCTGATGATAACGCTTCTGGTGTAGCTGCAATATTGTCAATTGCAAAATATTTTAAGGTAAATAAGCCAAAAAACACGCTTCTATTCATCGCATTTGACGCCGAGGAAATGGGTTTACAGGGTGCCTATTCTTTTCTAAAATACCCTTTACCATCAAGGGAGAGTATAAAACTAAATATCAATCTGGATATGGTTTCGCATAACGATAAATCTGAAATATATGCTGCCGGCACATTTAAAACCCCTATCATCAAAGATATTCTTAAGCTTGCTGACAAGAATACAGGTATCACAATCAAATTCGGACATGATGAACCGGGAACCGGGAAAGATGACTGGACTATGCAAAGCGATCATGGGCCCTTTGCGAAGGAGAATATTCCTTTTGTTTATTTTGGAGTTGAAGACCATGACGATTACCACAAACCAAGCGATGATTTTACTAATATAAATCAGGATTTTTTCCATTCAGCGAGTCTTGCAATTCTGAAAAGCATCATTAGTCTTGACAAAAATCTTAGCCGCATATACCCTTAATAACAAATTACTATCTTTGTTAAGCAAGCCGATCTATCGCTCTCCCGCATTTGCGGGAAAGAGGAAAGTCCGGGCAACATAGAGCATCCTGCTTCCTAACGGGAAGGCATCGCGAAAGTGGTGACGGAAAGTGCCACAGAAAATATACTACCCTCAAACTTTTGTTTGGGGGAAAAGGTGAAAACGTGAGGTAAGAGCTCACGGTATTGTATGGTGACATGCAGTGCGGTAAACCCCAGGAGTTGAAAGACCAAATAGGTTCCGGAAGTGAGGCTGCTCGCCTTCTTATCCCGTACGTACGGGATTATCCGGAATGGGTAGGTCGTTAGATCTCGCGAGTAATTGCGCGACCAGATAAATGATAGATTCCGCCCTTGGCGGATACAGAACCCGGCTTACAGGCTTGCATTTTTTTTTATTTTTCAAAAGTCCTGAATTATAGGGTTTTCGGCATCTTGTTTGTTATAACAGATACTATTCTGAAATTCGGTATTATACCGTTGTATATTAAAAATCTACTCAATACTTATGGCAAAAATATTAATCATTGATGATGAGAGAGCAATCCGAAATACATTAAGAGAAATACTTGAGTACGAGGAGTACCAGGTTGAGGATATTGATAATGGAATCGATGCATTGGAACTAATCAGAAAAAATGAGTATGATTTGGTTCTCTGCGATATTAAAATGAATAAAATGGACGGTCTGGAGGTTCTTACCGAAGGATTGAAAATTCAACCGGATCTACCATTCATTATGATCTCTGGTCATGGTACCATTGAAACAGCTGTAGAAGCCAGTAAAAAGGGAGCTTATGATTTTATTTCGAAACCACCTGATCTAAATCGTTTACTGATTACTGTAAGAAATGCATTAGAGCGTAAAACTCTCGTAACAGAAACCAAAGTTTTAAAACGCAAGGTTAGCAAAACTCGAGAGATGCTTGGCAATTCAGCCGCAATTGAACGAATCAAAGCTACCATTGAAAGGGTTGCCCCTACTGATGCCAGAGTACTTATTACGGGTGCAAATGGTAGCGGTAAAGAGCTGGTAGCGCGCTGGTTGCATGAAAAATCGAATCGCGCCAATTCCGTGCTTGTTGAGGTAAATTGTGCTGCAATACCATCGGAATTGATTGAAAGCGAACTTTTTGGTCACGAGAAGGGGTCCTTCACTTCAGCCATCAAGCAAAGAATTGGAAAATTTGAACAAGCAAGTGGTGGCACTTTGTTTCTGGATGAAATTGGAGACATGAGCCTTTCTGCTCAGGCGAAAGTTCTACGTGCCCTTCAGGAGAATAAAGTAACCCGGGTTGGTGGCGAAAAAGAGATTGATGTTGATGTCAGGGTAATTGCTGCGACAAATAAGGACCTTTTGAAGGAAATTGAAGCAGGAAATTTTAGAATGGATCTTTACCATCGCTTGAGTGTGATTTTGATTCATGTACCTCATTTAACAGAGAGAACGGATGATATTCCACTTATTGCACAAAGTTTCTGTGAAGAAATCTGTACTGATTATGGAATGTCAATTAAAAAAATAAGCGATTCAGCTATGATTGCATTGCAGGGAATGAACTGGACCGGTAATATCAGGGAGCTTCGCAACATGATTGAGCGGTTAATTATTTTGAGTGATAGATTAATTACAGAAGCTGATGTAATTAATTATGCAAATCCATCTTCCTTTTCAACCGGGACTGAAAGCACCGCAGCAGCTCCTCAGCAAAATTTTGATCAGTTTACCAACTTTCAGGAGTATAAAGATTTTGCAGAAAAGGATTATATCAAATATAAACTGGAAAAAAACAACTGGAACGTATCAAAAACGGCAGATGACATAGATATACAAAGAAGCCATCTGTACAGTAAAATTGAAAAATATGGCCTGAAAAGAGCCGAATAGAAGCGGAAAGCTAAAAGCAGAAAGCTAACAGTTAATAGTTTAAGTCGAAAAGAAGTAAGTTAAGAGCCAATCCGGCTTTATCCTTTTAGCTTTTGGCTTTAAGCTCAGCTAGAGTGTTTTGATTTCAGTAACCAGCTGCTGAAGCACTGATTTAGCATCTCCGAAAAGCATTGAGGATTTAGGCTGAAAGAAAAGTTCATTTTCGATCCCTGCATAGCCAGGATTCATGCTTCTTTTGTTAATAATCACAAGCTTAGCGAGTTCCACATCCAGAACAGGCATACCATAAATTGGAGATGCCGGATCTGTTTTTGCTGCGGGATTGACTACATCATTTGCACCTAAAATCAAAACGACATCAGTCATCGGAAATTCTTCATTTGCCTGTTCCATTTCAAGTAATTTGCCATAATCCACATCTGCTTCAGCAAGTAGAACGTTCATATGACCGGGCATACGTCCTGCAACAGGATGAATAGCATAGTTAACCTCAACTCCTTTGTCACTAAGTAACTTTTCCAGTTCATGGCATACATGTTGTGCCTGAGCAACCGCAAGACCATATCCAGGGACAATCATAACCCGTTTGGCATAACTCATGACTACAGCAGAGTCACTGATGCTGATTTCTTTATAAGCACCCTGTTCCTTGCCGGATGATCCTGCAGAAGAACCACCGAATGAACCTATCAGAACATTACTCAGTGGTCGGTTCATAGCTTTACACATCAGAATTGTCAAAATAGTACCTGCAGAGCCAACCAGAATACCCCCGGTTAACATCACCGGATTATCATAAAGAAAACCTCCAAATGCGGCGGCAACTCCGGTAAACGAGTTCAATAATGAAATAACAACAGGCATGTCAGCACCTCCAATCGGGAAAACAAATAAGAGTCCATAAATAATTGATAAGGCAAATATGACATAGAACAATGTACTGGCTGCCGGATCAAGAGAAATGATAAGATATGCAGAAAGTGCAATTATGACACCGAAAATAACCAGGTTTACAATATGTTGTCCATTGAATGAGATGTCTTTGATTTTCCCGTTTAATTTACCCCAGGCGACCATACTGCCTGCAAACGAAATCGTTCCAATGATCAATCCTGCAAAAATTATCAGTAATATTCCACGATCAACAGTAGCTCCAGCCTGTACCTGATGGGATAAATGGTCAAATTCTACAATGGAAATCAGAGCTGCACAGGCCCCTCCCATTCCATTAAATAAACTCACCATTTCGGGCATAGCCGTCATCTTTACCCTCTTGGCGGTCATGGTACCTAAAATTGTACCTATGATTAAGGCAGAAAAAATCCAGGCATAATTCCCCAGCTTTAGTCCTTCTTCTTCATAAAGAAAGATTGTACCAAAAATTGAAACAGCCATACCGGCGGCGGCAGTAAGATTACCCTTTCTTGCACTTTCGGGATGACTTAACATCTTTAAACCAATTATGAAAGTTACGGAACCGATCAGGTAACAAATAATTAAGATATTTAATTCCATTATACTCAATTTCTGAATTTTATAAGGGTTGGATTAGATCAGATCTGATTTAGATCAGGTTTATTATTTTTTCTTTTTAAACATTTCAAGCATACGATCAGTCACCACAAAGCCACCCACAACATTCAAGGTGCCAAGGATCACCGCAAGGAATCCCAAAATAAGGGCTAGCAGATTATCACCTTCTGCCTTTCCCATCACAATAATTGCTCCTATGATAACTACCCCGTGTATCGCATTGGCACCACTCATTAAGGGCGTATGTAAAACACTGGGAACTCTGCCAATAACCTCAATTCCAAGAAATACACTCAGAATTACTATGTAAATCATTTGCTGATGCTGGCTAAGCCAGTTAAATATCTCCTCCATTTTCTATATCTATTGTTAAATATTATGATTTAGCAGTTTGTTGCTTTTTAAAAACCTATTACTTATAACTTATAACTTATAACTTACAACTTATAACTTACAACTTACTCCCAGTCAATTCCTTCACCCTGTCATTACACACTTCGCCATTATTGGTGATGCAAGTACCTTTCACCAAATCATCCTCAAAATTCAAATTGAGTTGTCCCTCTTTCCCGATGATGAGTTGCAGAAAGTTTAAAATATTCTTACCATATAACTTACTTGAATCAGATGGCATGGTTCCCTGCAGGTTTGAATTGCCAATAATTGTTACATTTTTATATACTATAGTTTCACAGTCTTTAGTTCTGGTTGTATTTCCTCCCGTTATCGAGGCAAGGTCGATTATAAGAGAACCGGCTTTCATATTATCCAAAATACTGTCGGGCAATAGAATCGGAGCTTTTTTACCAGGAATCTGTGCAGTTGTAATGATTACATCCGCTTTGGATGCAACTTCTGCAATTCGGGCCTGTTGTTTTTGTTTATATTCTTCGGTCTGGTCAACCGCATAACCTCCTGCTTTTGAAGCATCAAGGGCACCCTCCACTTCAATAAATTTGGCTCCAAGACTCATTACTTCTTCTTTAACTGCAGGGCGGGTATCAAAAACTTCGACAACAGCACCTAAACGTTTGGCTGTCGCAATAGCCTGAAGTCCGGCAACTCCTGCTCCAAGAATCATCACCTTTGCCGGAGCGATACTCCCGGCAGCAGTCATAAACATCGGAAAATACTTAGGAAGTTGCATAGCAGCTAAAATTACAGCTTTATAGCCAGCAATATTAGCCTGCGAACTCAGGATATCCATGCTTTGAGCCCTGGTTGTACGGGGTAGCATATCCATACTGAATGTCGTGAATCCAAGCCCGGCCCATTTCTTAATTAAATCGAAATTGGCTAAGGGATAAAAAACACCCAATATAACGGCTGATTTTTTTGCCTTCTTAAGGTCATCCTCAGTTAGTGGATGAATACTCAATAAGATGTCTGAATTTTTTAAAACATTCTCTCTTGAACCAGTTTCTGCACCCTGTTCAGTATAAAGTATATCAGGAGCAAATGCATTTGAACCGCAATTGCTTTCGGCCAATACATTTATATTTTGTTTTTTCAGGATTGAAATATGTTCGGGAATTAATGATACCCGTGTTTCCGGGTTGGGCTCAAGCAAAATACCAATGGTCATGAATTCTTATAATATTTATGAAGTGATTATGTCCCAAAATAGAAAAAAAAATAGCTATAAAGAAAGCTGCATTAAAAAAATTACAAATACTTCTAAGTGTACTTCAGGCTTAAGCTGCTAAAGTAATCGGGATCAAGAATTCATTTATTGGAATAAAATTTGAGCTTAATAAACTATATTTGCGCCTCAAATGAAGTATATACGTAACTTTTGCATAATTGCTCATATTGATCACGGTAAAAGCACTCTGGCTGACCGTCTTCTAGAGTTCACTAATACAATCACTCAGCGTGAATCTCAGGCTCAACTGCTTGACGATATGGATTTGGAACGTGAGCGGGGAATTACCATTAAGAGTCATGCAATCCAAATGGATTACATTCAAGACGGTCAGCCCTATGTTCTCAATCTGATCGATACACCTGGTCATGTGGATTTTTCTTATGAAGTTTCGCGCTCTATTGCTGCCTGTGAGGGTGCATTACTCATCGTGGATGCCTCTCAGGGAATTCAAGCTCAAACCATCTCTAATTTATACCTGGCACTTGAACATGATCTTGAGATTATTCCGATCCTGAATAAAATGGATCTACCGGGAGCCATGCCTGAAGAAGTGAAAGACCAGATTATTGAGCTAATAGGCTGTAAACGTGAAGAAATCATTCCGGCATCCGGCAAAACAGGCTTAGGTGTAGATAATATTTTAAGAGCCATTATCGAACGTATTCCTTCTCCAAGGGGAAATCCAGATGGCGAATTGCAAGCTTTGATATTTGACTCTGTTTTTAATTCATTCAGGGGAATTATTGCATATTACAAAGTACTTAACGGAGAGATCCGTAAAGGTGATAAGGTGAAGTTTGTAGCAACAGACAAGGATTATATTGCAGAAGAAGTAGGGACTTTAAAGCTGACTCAGAAACCAAAAGATGTAATAAAAACCGGGGATGTGGGTTATATCATTTCGGGGATAAAAGAAGCACGTGAAGTTAAAGTTGGAGATACGATTACACATAAGGATAAGCCTAGTTCAGAACCGATAAAAGGTTTTGAGGAAGTAAAGCCAATGGTATTTGCCGGTATTTATCCGGTTGACACGGATGAATACGAAGAACTTCGTGAGAGTATGCACAAATTGCAGCTTAATGATGCTTCTATTGTATTCGAACCAGAATCATCAGCAGCTTTGGGATTTGGTTTCCGTTGCGGTTTCCTGGGTATGCTCCACATGGAGATTATTCAGGAGAGGCTGGAAAGAGAATTCGACATGACCGTGATTACCACTGTTCCAAACGTATCCTATAAGGCATTTACTTCCAAAGGTCTGGAGATCGATGTACATAACCCATCCGATCTGCCTGATCCAAGTAAATTGGATCATGTTGAAGAACCTTATATTAAGGCAAATATCATCACTAAATCTGAATTTGTAGGTTCAATCATGTCTCTTTGTATTCAGAAACGTGGCACAATAGTCAATCAATCCTACCTAACCTCCGACCGGGTTGAGCTGATTTTTGAAATGCCAATGGGTGAAATTGTTTTCGATTTTTATGATCGTTTAAAAACAATTTCAAAAGGATATGCATCATTTGATTATCATCAGATTGGTTACCGTCAATCTGATCTGGTCCGCTTAGATATTCTCTTAAACAGTGAACCTGTTGATGCCCTTTCCTCATTGATTCATAGAACAAACTCCTATAATTTCGGGAAAAAAATCTGTGAAAAACTTCGGGAACTTATCCCACGTCAGCAGTTTGAGATTATTATTCAGGCATCCATTGGAGCAAAAATTATTGCTCGTGAAACTGTAAAAGCTTTGCGTAAAGATGTAACCGCAAAATGCTATGGTGGTGACATTTCAAGGAAACGTAAGTTACTCGAAAAGCAGAAAAAAGGTAAAAAGCGAATGAGACAGGTAGGTAATGTGGAAATTCCTCAAACAGCCTTCATGGCAGTCCTAAAATTAGATTAATTTTACTATTTCGCATTACGCGAATTGCGAAATCAATATGTTAATAAGCCATTAAATGTTAATAAATACCATATTTTAACAAAAATGCAGTTACTCGACGGGAAATTTGTTTCAGAGAAACTAAAAGAAAGAATCGCAATCGAGGCGGCCGAAATTTTAAAAAATACAGGCCGTAAACCCCATCTGGTAGCCATACTTGTTGGGCATGATGGTGGTTCAGAAACCTATGTTGCCAGCAAAATAAAGAACTGTGAAAAGGTAGGTTTTAATTCAACATTGTATCGCTTTGAGAATACAATCACTGAGGAAGAATTACTTCGGAAAATCGAGGAAGTAAATAGAGATCCTGAAACAGATGGCATCCTTGTACAGCTTCCTCTTCCAAAACATATTTCTGCAGATAAGGTTACTGAAAAAATATCTCCATCAAAAGATGTAGATGGCTTCCATCCGGTTAACCTCGGCAGGATGCAACGTAATCTTCCCTCCTTTTTACCGGCAACTCCTTATGGCATTTTACTGATGCTTCAGGAATACGGAATCGATACTGCTGGTAAACATTGTGTGGTTGTTGGCAGAAGTAATATTGTGGGTTCACCGATGAGTATATTAATGGCAAGGAATACAAATCCTGGAAATTGCACAGTAACCATCTGCCATAGTAAAACTCCGGATATTAAAAAATACAGTCTTGATGCTGATATACTGATCGTTGCAATTGGTAAAAAGAATTTCATTACAGCCGACATGGTAAAAGAAGGTGCTATTGTGATTGATGTGGGCATGAATCGCGAAATTTCCTCAGAGACCAAATCAGGTTATAAACTTTACGGAGATGTAGATTTTGAAAATGTAGCACCTAAATGCTCATGGATTACTCCTGTTCCTGGAGGTGTGGGCTTGATGACCATTGTAGGCTTACTCAAAAATACCCTAGCCTCTGCAAAAAAAGAAATTTATTAATTTTATACGTAAAATAATTAAAAAGTATACGTAAAAAATAATAATTTTGTGTAAAAACAGAGAGGAGTTTATTATGAATGCTAAATTAACGCTTAGCTTTAATGAAGAGGTCATCAATAAAGCAAAAAAGTATGCAGAAGAAAACGACATTAGTCTTTCAAGGCTAATAGAATTTCTTTTAACAAAAGTTACTTCAACTGATTACCAATCCCTCGAAGATTACCCTATTGCTGATTGGGTAAATCTGATTGCCGAAGGCAAAGCTGAATATCAAACTAAACGAAGTAGAAAATCAGCTAAAAAGGAGTTTTTCGATTCAAAAAAATGAATATTTTTCTGGATGCTAACATTCTGGTTTCTGTATTAAACAAGGAATATCCCACTTTTACAAATTCAGCAAGAATATTGAGTCTGGCCGGAAACAAAAAATTCTGTTTACTGACTTCACCGATATGTCTGGCTATTGCCTATTATTTTGCAGAAAAAAAGCATAAGAGCAATGTGGCAAAATCCAAGATAAAAATACTTTCAGAGCATATTAGCATAGCAGAAAATTCATGTGAAGCTGTTCTGAAATGTATATTGAATCCTTCCATTCATGATTTTGAAGATGGACTTGAATATTATGCTGCCCTTGAAAGTAAGTGTGACTGTATCGTTACTGAAAATAAATCAGATTTCTATTTTTCTGAAATCGAAGTACTGAACAGTGAAGAATTCTGTAAAAAATACCTTTTCAAATTAGATTAGAAATTTACCAGAATTTCCACCAGGCTTTTGAAATTCCGATATAAAGTCCATCCTCTCTCAACTCAACAGGATAGGTATCAATATAATTACCTTGTCCTTCAGCACCGCGGCCAGTTTTAAGATCAAACTCATGCCGGTGGTAAGAACATATCAGTTTACCAGAGACACACCATCCATTACTAAGTTCAGCACCAGCATGGGGGCATTTGCTCTGTACAGCATAAAATTCATTCCCTGTCTTGACTATACACAGTTTTCTACCCGATACTTTCACAGTACTGATAAAATCTTCAGAGGCAGCAATGCTTGGAGGAAGTATGTTAATCCAGTTCATAATTAGATAAATTGTCAGTGTTATGTCTCTATCTGATTTATACAAGGCTGATCCCTTAAACTTAAGTATATTTGCGCTCTAAATTACAAAATGGCACACCAAATTCCACCCGACGGCACCTCATTACCATTAATGGAGGAGTTTTATACAATTCAGGGTGAAGGATTTCATTCAGGAAAAGCTGCCTATTTTATTCGACTGGGCGGATGTGATGTGGGTTGTCATTGGTGTGATGTAAAGGAAAGCTGGGATGCAGAATTGCATC
This sequence comes from uncultured Sphingobacterium sp., assembly GCA_964356005.1. Classification (GTDB taxonomy): domain Bacteria; phylum Bacteroidota; class Bacteroidia; order Sphingobacteriales; family Sphingobacteriaceae; genus Daejeonella. The sequence goes on along the minus strand of CAYHGN010000001.1, from coordinate 31,650 downwards.
CATTAACTGATACCGACCAAATCGTAAAAAATGCCGAAAAATACCCCGGAAAAGCTGTAGTAGTGACTGGTGGAGAACCACTGATTTATAATCTGGATTATCTTACCTCAGAATTACAGAAAAGAGGAATTAAAACATTTATTGAAACTTCAGGTGCATATCCCCTATCTGGCACATGGGACTGGATTTGTCTTTCACCTAAAAAATTCAAAGCCCCCCGTCCGGATATCGCTCCATTAGCCGGAGAATTAAAGGTGATTGTATTCAACAAAAGTGATTTTAAATGGGCAGAAGAATATGCCGCTACGGTATCTGAAGGATGTAAACTATACCTGCAACCTGAATGGTCCAAATCATCAGAAGTAATTCCGCAGATCATTGATTATGTTATGGAAAACCCCAAATGGGAAATCTCACTACAGACTCATAAATATCTTAATATCCCCTAAAACCCCCCTCCTTCAGATTAATAGCTATTCATTCGGAATCAATCCATTTCGAATTTTTAATATTCCTGCTTAATTTATCCATAGTCTTAATACAGAATATTTTCTACCTTCATAAAAAGGGAAAGCTTTATAAGAATGAAAAGATTACTGGTTATATTATGTCTTTTACCTTGTATTTGTTTCGCACAAAAACATACTTCCTCCCCGGTTAAACAGGCACAAAAATCATACAATCTGGCGAATCAATATTTTAGCTACAGATTATATGACAAGGCAATTACTGAATTGAATCAGGCAGTTAGCCTGGATAAAAATTTTACTGCTGCCTATCAGCAACTTGGCGATATTTATCGGAAGTCAGGAAATTACAGCAAAGCCCTATTCAGTTATAAAAAGGTTCTTGAACTCGATCCTGAATTTTTACCACTGACATATTTTGGTCTTGCCGAAAGCGAATTAAATACGGGCAGTTATGCAAATGCAAAAGAACATTTCAATAAATATCTTTCTTATCCGGGATTGAGTGCCGAAAGCAAACAAAAAACAGCCAAATATATCGCAGATTGTAGTTTTAGTCTTGATGCAATAAAAAATCCCGTAAGTTTCAAACCTATCAATCTGGGTCCCGGAATTAATACAAAAGAAGAAGAGTATTTGCCTGTAATCACTGCAGATGAAAAAATGATCATATTCACCCGCCAGACAAACAGAAATGAAGACTTTTTCAAGAGTGTTAAACGTGATAGCCTCTGGACAACATCTGAATACTTGAGTAAAGAGATTAATACTTATAATTACAATGAGGGGGCACAATGTATCTCGCCCGATGGCAATTATTTATTTTTCACGGGTTGTAACCGCCCTGATGGCTTGGGTAGATGTGATATCTATATTTCCAGATGGGAAGGAAATGGCTGGAGTAAACCCTTTAATATAGGTGCGCCTGTAAATACTCCTGGCTGGGAATCTCAGCCTTCCATCAGTGCAGACGGTAGAACCTTATACTTTGTAAGTACCCGCAATGGAGGATACGGGGGTTATGATATCTGGAAATCTGAACTTAATAATGGTGGGTCATGGAGTATTCCTGTAAATCTGGGTTCAGATATAAATACCTACTATGATGAGCAATCGCCATTTATCCATCCGGATGATGAAAGCCTATATTTTTCTTCCAATGGCTGGCCCGGACTCGGAAATAAGGATCTTTTCATGAGCAGAAAACTTATTAAGGATGGGGGTCAAACAAGTTGGAAGAAACCTCAGAATCTAGGCTATCCTATCAATACTTTTGGTGAGGAAAGCGGATTAAGTATAAGTAGTAATGGCAAACTTGCTTTCTTTTCTACGAACCAGAAAGGCGGATTTGGTGGCCTTGACATCTACTCTTTCGAATTACCTGAAGCCATTAGACCCAGTATAGTAACCTATGTTAAAGGACTCGTTTTTGATAAAATGACGAAGGAAATTTTAGACGCAAAAGTCGAAATAATTAATCTAAAAGATGGAAAAGCCATTTTTGATGACATTGCTAATCCTGAAACCGGCGAGTTTCTAGCGACCATGATGGCCGGAAAGTCTTTTGGATTAAATGTTTCTAAAGATGGTTACTTATTTTATTCCCAAAATTTTACACCCGATCTTAATCTAATTAACAAGCCATTTATTTTGGAAATTCCTTTACAGAAAATCGAAATTGGTGGACAGGTAATTCTTAATAATATCTTTTTCGAGAGCGGTAGATTTAATCTACTCCCTGAATCGAAAACTGAATTGCAACATTTAATTCGGTTTATTAGGGAAAATCCATCGGTAAGTATCGAAATTGGTGGACATACCGATGATATTGGTGATGACAAAGCAAATCTTGAACTTTCTAAAAACCGGGCCCGCACTGTTTATGAATATCTGTTAGCTAATCAGGTTTCTGCAAATAAGATTAGTTATGAGGGTTATGGCGAAAGGCTGCCATTGAATGATAATTTAACTGAAGAAAACAGAAAAAATAACAGAAGAACAGAATTTAAAATCACAACAAAATAATTATGGAACAAAATTTCAAAAATCACACACGATTTGTTACCGGCTATCACAGAGTATTAGCTGTTTTTTTATTAACAGGATTAATTGGCTCATCTGTCAACCTCATTGAATCCTTTAAAACAGACAATCTTTACTCGGCAAGTCTGCTTGTGCTATTGTTTATTTGTAGTATCATGCTTTTCTGGTTCGTACGGATTTTTCCGCTCAAAGCCCAGGACAGAGCCATACGAGCAGAAGAAAATTTCAGACATTTTATTTTGAGCGGTAAACCTTTACCAGCAGGATTACGTGTAAGTCAGATTGTGGCCCTTCGTTTTGCCTCTGATGAAGAATTTTTGGAACTTGTACAAAAAGCACTTTCAGAAAACATGTCCAATAAAGCTATTAAATTGTTAATCAAAAATTGGAAACCTGACTATCACAGAGTTTAAACAGGGTGTGTTGATATAAAAACAATAAAAAAATTTATTATCTTTTGGCAAGCCTTAATAGCATGAAATAAATAATATTTAATCAGTTTTTTGAATATGTATAACAAAAAAGATCAAAACTTATTTGACCGTCGGGAAGCATTGAAAATGCTTGGTATAGGTTCAACTGCAGGCATCATGGGTATGCTTGGCTCAGCATCTTCTGCCAGAGCCGCTGAAAAGGAAGCACCTTCTTACACGCATGGTTTGGCTCCTGTAAAAATTACAAGTGTCAGGGCCATTTCTTGCGCTCCAGCCGGCTCCAACCTGATTGTTGTAAAAGTTGAGACCTCAGAACCCGGCTTATATGGATTGGGCTGTGCTACATTTACGCAAAGAGCCATGGCTGTGGTCACAGCAATCAACAGTTACCTAAATGATTTCTGTGTTGGGAAGGATGTAGATAATATTGAGGATATGTGGCATGGAGTCTATGTCAGCTCGTACTGGCGAAATGGTCCTGTGTTGAATAATGCCCTTAGCGGCTTAGACCAGGCTTTGTGGGATATTAAAGGAAAACGTGCAAATATGCCTGTTTATCAGCTACTTGGCGGCAAGGTGAGGTTTGCAGTACCCTGTTATGCCCATGCTAGTGGAAGTACACCTGAGGAAGTAACCGATAATGTCCAAAAGTTTATGGACGAGGGATATAAATATGTCAGGATACAACAGGGAGGTTATGGTGCTGTAGGCGTGACTCAGAAAAAACCGGATTTTAAAGAAGCTGGATTTGGTGGAGCGAATGATGCCTTTATGGATGAACGGACTTATTTGAGATCTGTTCCAAAGATTTTTGAAGCCGTAAGAAAAAAATGCGGTGATGATGTTGAGCTATTGCATGACATACATGAGCGCGTTCAACCAATGGATGCAATCAATATGATCAAACAACTGGAGCCTTACCGCCCTTATTTTATTGAAGATCCTTTTTCTCCTGAAAATATGGAATGGTTCAAACAACTCAGAACAAGTACTTCTGTACCGATAGCGATGGGCGAACTATTTAACAATATCAACGAATTTAAATTGCCAATGGTGAACCAATGGTTTGACTATATCCGGATTCATATCTCTCAGATTGGGGGTATAACACCAGCTATGAAAGTGGCGAGGCTTGGGGAATGGTTCAATATTAAAACTGCCTGGCATGGACCCGGTGATGTTTCACCTGTAGGTCATGCCGCAAATGCACATATCGACCTTGCAGTATGGAATTTCGGAATACAGGAGTCAATTCGTTTTTCTGATAAAATGAAGGAGGTGTTTTCAGGATGCCCTACAATGAAAAATGGCTATATGTATGTGAATGAAGTACCTGGACTGGGTGTGGATATCAATGAAAAAGAAGCAGCCAAATATCCGATTGGTACTAAATCAAACTGGCAGGTACGTAAAGCAGATGGCACATTAATAAGGCCATAAAGATGATTCCTGATTAAATTAATTTATTAACGATATGCTAAAACAGATTATAACTGCATGGCTTCTATTCTCCTGCTTGCAGGTATTTGCTCAATATCCTGACGCCATAATTTCAAATGGGGAAATTGAAGCGAAATTATACTTACCTGATATAAAGGCAGGATTTTATCGCGGCACAAGGTTTGACTGGGCGGGTGTAATTGCAAGCCTTAAATATAAGGACCATGAATATTTCGGTGAGTGGTATGCAAACCATGATCCTAACAGACACGATGCAATTACCGGTCCAGTAGAAGCTTTTGATCCAATTGAATACGATTCAGTCGCTCCTGGTGAAACATTCATAAAAATCGGCATTGGCACAGTTAAAAAAGTAAATAATGGCCCATACCGATTTAATCTTCCTATGGAAATAGTTGACACTGGCATGTGGAGAGTTCGCAAAAAAAGTGACCGGATCATCTTTATCCATAAACTTAGTGATAGAAATGGTTATTCCTATACCTACACCAAAACGGTAAGATTATTAAAAGGAAAACCTGAACTGATATTGGAACATACTTTAAAGAATACAGGTCAGAAATCAATTAATACAAGTGTTTTCAATCATAATTTCTTTGTGATAAATAATCAGACTACAGGATCAGATTTTACAGTTACCCTTCCCTTTAAAATTCAAAATAAACCGACAGGTAAAAAACTAATGGATTTCACTGAAAATAAAATGACTTATCTAAGGGATCTCAATAAAGGAGAAAGTACCATGGAATATCCGACAGGATATTCGGGAGATAAGGTTGAAGATTATGATTTCAGAATCGAGAACAAAAAAACTGGTGCTGGTGTAAGAATAACTGCTGACAGAGCCTTATCTAAATTCATGTACTGGTCGGTTCCAACCACATTGAGTCCTGAGCCATTTATTAAGGTTGATGCAGATCCGGGTAAGGAATTTAACTGGGCTATCAAATATCAGTTCTACACCACAGAAAAATAGTTTTCAAATAATAAATATATGATCAACAGAAGATCTTTCCTTAAAACCTCGGGGATTATTGCATTGAGTAGTGCTTTGCCTGTATGGGCTAATTCAGTAAATGGATATCCTGCACTTAAATATCCGCCATTCGGTTTACAGATTTACACATTGAATAGTATAATTAATGCACCCGGTGCGGATACTAAAATCGTTCTTAAACAAATTGCAGATCTTGGAATCAAGGAACTTGAAACAGCCACAGGGTCTGGTGGTTTGTATTACAGACATTCTGCAAGGGACTTTGCTGCAATGGTGAATGATTTGGGGTTAAAATGGATAGGAAATCATGTGGGAGGTTTACCACGTAATGCACAGGTAGCAACAGGTTCAAGAAATTTGAGAGATAATTTGCAACAGATCGTAGATGAAGCATCTGAAGGCGGCTGTAGCTGGGTAATTTGTTCGAGTTCATCAATCAATAATCTTGATGAAATAAAAAAAACTACTGAAATCTTTATAAAGGCTGGCGATGCTGCAGCAAAAAATAAAATGAAATTTGCTTATCATAACCATCAGTCTGAATTTACGGCCATTGAAGGCACATCAGCTTTCGACTATGTATTAGGCAACACCGATAAAAACAAGGTGTTTATGGAGCTTGATCTTGCCTGGGCAACAGCAGCTGGTAAGGACCCGGTAGCTTTGTTCAAAAAATACCCGGACCGATTTCCTTTATGGCATGTTAAAGACCTTGATAAAGTGACAGGCAGGCCTTGCCCTGTAGGAAAAGGCAAGGTTGATTTTAAGCACATTTTTGAAAACTCCCGGTTTTCAGGAGTTAAACACGCATTTATTGAACAGGATGGTGCAAAACAAATTGAAGATCCGGCATCAAGTGTGGAATGGCTTAAAACTAATATTTATAATAAATCCTAAGTTTTATACTTACTTGTCTGGTCCTCTATGTCATCCTGCAATTTATCCAGGATCAGGAAATTGCTTGTCTTATCCGGATTAATTTTATTAAAAGATCTTCCAGATTATCCAGGTGAAGCATGTTTGCACCATCAGATTTGGCATTTGCAGGGTCTGGATGGGTTTCTATGAATAATCCATCAGAACCAACTGCAATCGCAGCCTTCGCGATAGTTTCGATCAATGCAGGCTTCCCTCCCGTTACTCCGCTCGCCTGATTGGGTTGTTGCAATGAGTGTGTACAATCCATCACAACTGGAACACCAAAGGACCTCATTTCAGGAATACCCCTGAAATCTACTATCATATCCTGATAGCCGAAAGTATTACCCCGATCGGTAAGAATCACGTTCGGATTACCGGAATCCTGAATCTTATCTACCGCAAAACGCATGGCGGTTGCAGAAAGAAACTGGCCCTTTTTTACATTAATTGTTTTTCCGGTGTTTGCGGCAGCAATCAAAAGATCTGTCTGACGGCATAAAAACGCAGGGATTTGCAATACATCTACATATTCAGCGGCCATAGCAGCCTCATGACTTTCATGAATGTCTGTTACTGTAGGAACAGCAAATTCACGACTGATCAGAGATAGTATTTTAAGTGCCTTTTCGTCACCAATTCCTGTAAAAGAATCAAGACGAGAACGGTTAGCTTTTCGGTATGAACCCTTGAATATCAGAGGGATAGCCAATTTATTGGTAATATTTACAATCCTTTCAGCTATTCTGAGAGCCATTTCTTCACTTTCTATTGCACATGGACCGGCCATGAGAAAAAAATTACCAGAGCGGGTATGTTTTATCTGCGGGATAGTATTGATCATTAATTTCCTAATTCTGATATAAATTTGATACGCATCAGTTGTACCTCTTCGCGTGTATAATCATCTGTTCCAAGTTCGACTATTGCAGTATCAATAGAATCAGTTTCTGTCGATCTGAAATAATCGTAAACCTCATCTTGTCTGTCTTCTTCTATCAATTCGTCAATATAGTAATTGAGGTTTAATTTTGTTCCGGAGTTAACAATGGTTTCCAGCTCTTTTAAAATATCATCGTAGGAAATTCCTTTCGCAGATGCTATATCTTCCAATGCTATTTGTCTGTCTATGTTTTGTATAATTGATACTTTGAGAGCAGATTTATTGGCAGCACTCTTAATCACAAGATCAACCGGTCGATCGATATCATTATCATCGACATACTTTTTAATGAGTTCAATAAATGGCTGACCAAACTTCAAAGCTTTCCCAGATCCAACACCATGAATCTGTTTAAGCTCCTCAATAGATACCGGATAGTGGATACACATTTCATCCAAAGATGGATCCTGAAATACAACAAATGGAGGTAGGTTTTTCTGTTTGGCAATCTTTTTTCGCAAGTCTTTAAGCATTTGTAAAAGCTGCGTATCAAGTGCTCCACTTTGTATTTGGGATTCTTCAATCTCATCTTCCGCTTCATCCATCAAATAGTTTAGTATAAACTTTAAAGAATGTGGATTTTCAATGAATGAATTCCCGGATTTTGTCAGTTTTAATAAACCATAATTATCAATATCCTTTTGAACATAATTATTCAGAACCGCCTGCCTCATTAAGGATTTCCATAGAATTTCACCCTGCTCATTGCCTGAGCCATAAAGAGGATTTTTGTTATGTCCATACGAAGTAATCTGGGAATTTTCTACACCCATCATTATATTGATGAAATACTGATCATCAAATTTTTCTCCAAGCTCCCTGATCAATTTCAGAACATTATGTAATGGAACCTCTGCATCAAAATATTTTTTGGTGTGACGGCAATTATCACACATACAATTGCAACCAGTCTCATTAAAGTTCTCACCAAAATAATGTAATATCTGTTTACGCCTGCATACTGAGGATTCGGCATAATCAATTACTTCCTTGAGTATCTGAGTACCTATCTCCCTTTCAGAAACAGGCTTATCTTTCATAAACTTAGTTAATTTATCAATATCTTTTTGTGAGTAAAAAGCAACACATATACCCTCGCCCCCATCCCGGCCGGAGCGACCGGTTTCCTGGTAATAACCTTCCATGCTTTTTGGAATATCGTGGTGAATGACATAGCGGACATCCGGTTTGTCAATACCCATACCAAAAGCTATAGTCGCAACAATTACATCCACATCTTCCATCAGGAAATTATCCTGAGTTTCAGCTCTGGTTTTCGGATCAAGTCCGGCGTGGTATGGAAGAGCCTTTATTCCATTGAGTTTTAAGGCTTCTGCTACCTCTTCAACCTTTTTCCGGCTCAGACAATAAACAATTCCTGATTTGCCGGAATTCATTTTTGCATATCTGACAATTTCTTTAATTACATTCCTTTTGGCGCGTACTTCGTAAAATAAGTTAGGACGGTTAAAGGATGATTTAAAAAGAGCCGCATTATTCATCTGCAGGTTTTTCTGAATATCCTGCTGAACTTTGGGAGTTGCAGTAGCTGTAAGGGCAATGATTGGAATATTTTCACCGATATTGTCAATCACCTGGCGGATTCTACGATACTCAGGCCTGAAATCATGGCCCCATTCAGAAATACAATGCGCTTCATCAACCGCCACAAATGAAATGGATATGCCCCTCAAAAAATCAACATTTTCAGGTTTGGTAAGTGATTCAGGAGCAACATAAAGTAATTTAGTTTCCCCATTAGTTACGTCCTCCTTAACTTTGGTAATTTCAGATTTATTTAAGGAAGAATTTAAAAAATGGGCAATGCTGTCGGTACCTCCAAAAGCCCGTAACTGATCAACCTGATTTTTCATCAGTGCAATTAATGGTGATATGACGATTGCTGTGCCTTCGCTCATTAGAGCTGGTAACTGGTAACAAATTGATTTGCCACCACCTGTTGGCATTATGACAAAAGTATCCTTCTTCTGAAGTATACTGGTAATTATAGCTTCCTGATCACCTTTAAAGTTATCAAAACCGAAAAAATTCTGTAAATTATCAAACAGGGATTTGTTTATTTCCATTGCCTGGTTGGAAAAAATTGAAAATGGGTCATAATAATATTCAAAATAACATATTTTTGCGATTAATTATCTATTTATTAAAAAAATATATCGTTGAAAAGCAATGCTGAAATATTAGAAATAGCAAGAATAACGCTTCAAATTGAAGCTGAAAGTGTAAAACGCCTTGCAACTCAATTAAATGATAATTTTTCAGAATTAGTACATCAAATTCTGTACCTAAATGCCAGAGTCATAGTAACTGGCATTGGAAAAAGTGCAATAATAGCTCAAAAAATTGTTTCGACTTTCAATTCTACCGGAACTCCCTCTATTTTCATGCATGCCGCAGATGCCATTCATGGCGATTTGGGAATGATTCAGAAAGACGATCTGGTAATTTGCATTTCGAAAAGTGGAAATACGCCGGAGATAAAAGTTTTGATTCCACTATTGAAACAGGGAGGAAATAAGTTAGCTGCAATGGTAGGTGATTTAGATTCTTTCCTGGCCCGACAATCAGACTGGATTTTGGATACCTCTGTTGAACAGGAAGCTTGCCCACATAACCTGGCTCCTACAAGTAGTACTACCGCCCAATTGGCCATGGGTGACGCCTTGGCAGTCAGCCTGCTTGAATGTCGTGAATTCAGCAGTGCTGATTTCGCTAAATATCATCCGGGAGGTTCATTAGGAAAACGGCTTTATCTAAAAGTCGCTGATCTTGCTGCACAAAATGAAAAACCGCTGGTGCCTTCAAATGCAAGCCTCAAAGAGGTAATTATTGAAATCACAAAGAATCGTTTGGGTGCGGTTGCAGTTGTGGATCATGGAATTTTAAAAGGCATTATAACAGATGGTGATATACGCAGAATGTTAAATAAAAATAGTACAATTGAGGGAGTTAGTGCGGCAGACATTATGACCAGCTCCCCGAAATACATAGATAAGAACGAACTTGCTGTAAATGCACTTGAAATACTACGGGAAAATAATATTACTCAGATACTTGTAGGATCAGGCACAAAATTTGAAGGCTTCATCCATCTTCATGACCTTTTGAAAGAAGGCATCATTTAAAAGCAAAATCTATATGAAAAATTATTATGCCCTTATAATGGCAGGAGGTATTGGCAGTAGATTTTGGCCAATTAGCCGTACTGCTCATCCAAAGCAATTTATCGATATCCTGGGTACAGGAAAAACACTTATTCAGCAAACCTACGATCGATTTTTAAAAATTGTACCACGGGAAAATATCTTTATACTCACCAATGAATCCTATATTCAGCTGATAAAAGAGCAGTTACCAAATCTGGATGAATCGCAGATACTTGCAGAACCAATTATGCGTAATACTGCTCCATGTATAGCATATGGAAGTCATAAAATTCTTAAACTTAACCCTGAAGCCTCGATTGTTGTAGCACCTTCCGACCATCTTATCATGGATCCAGAAGAATTTACGCGCTGCATAAAGAAATCTTTGGAGACTGCTAAAAAACATGATTGTTTGATTTCATTGGGTATTAAGCCTTCCCGACCTGATACAGGATATGGCTACATTCAGTACAATACAAAAAAGATTGGCGATGATTTCTATAAGGTTAAAACATTTACCGAAAAACCAAATAAAGAATTGGCCAAAACATTCGTCCAAAGTGGTGATTTTTTATGGAATGCCGGAATATTTGTCTGGTCTGTAAAAAATATCCTTAATGCCTTTAAAAAATATCTACCTGAGATGAATGATATTTTCAAGGAAGGAGAAGCAATCTACAATACACCACAGGAACAGGAATTTGTTCTTGCTGCATTTTCCCAGTGCACAAACCTTTCTATTGATTACGGTATCATGGAAAAAGCTGAAAACGTTTATGTACTACCTTCTGATTTTGGCTGGTCTGATCTAGGCACCTGGGCATCTGTATATGATTTATCAGAAAAAGATTATGTAGGTAATGTAGTAATTCCTTCAGAAATGGTTATCATGTACGATTCATCTAATTGTATGGTTAATGTCCCAAAAGGAAAACTTGTCATTATGCAAGGTCTGCACGACTTTATTGTAGTTGAAGACAAGAATACGCTACTTATATGTCCGAGAAGCGAGGAACAGGAAATCAAACAAATTGTAGGTGATGTAAAACAACGGTTTGGACCGGAGTTTATTTAAGAGCTAATTTTTGCCTTACTGCTTCATAAAGCAAAATACCAGCAGAAACTGAAACATTTAATGACTCAATTTCTCCATACATTGGTATTTTTGCGAGGTGATCAGCTATCCTGATTAGTTCTGTAGAAATACCATTTTCTTCTGAGCCCATAATGATCGCGGTAGGAACAGTATAATCAGGCTGATAAAGATAATCATTCGTCTTTTCAGTACATGCAACAAGCTGCAAACCAGATTCCTGTAGAAATTTAGCTGTTTTAAATAAACTATCATGACGACATACCGGTATCTTGTATAATGCTCCTGCAGAGGTTTTTATCGCATCAGGATTGATTTGTGCAGAACCTTTTGCCGGAACAATTAAGGCATGTACTCCTGCACATTCTGCTGTGCGGGCAATTGCACCAAAATTTCTTACATCCGTAATACCATCCAGTATTAAAATTAATGGTACCTCGCCTTTTTCGTATATAGAAGGAATGATATTTTCAATTTTATCATAGCTAATGGGAGAAATAAATGCAACCGCACCTTGATGGTTCTTTGGTGTCAAACGGTTCAGCTTATCTATTGGTACCAGCTGAAATCCGATCTCCTGTTCATTTATCAATGAACGAAGTTCTAAAATTATACCTCCTGTAAGACCCCGTTGCAGGTAGAGACTTTCAATTTCTTTTCCACTCTTTATTGCCTCAATAATCGCCCGGATTCCAAATACCATTTGGTTAGATTCATGGCCTTCATTATCCCTTCTTCTTTTAAAAGAGTTAGTGTACATTTCTATTGATTATAGTAAGCAACGAAGTTAGATATTATTTCCATTTTCATATATATGAGTGATTTTTTTTGAAATATATTGAAGTTTATCAACATCATAAAAAGTTATTAACAATAGTCATATATTGATTTAAGGGCTCATTTATCATTATTAACATAAATAGTAAACAATTAATTTTAATAAAAGCGTGATTTTTACTGCATTAAGCAAATAGTGTGAATTGCTAAAAAATATCGGTGTGAAAAACTAAAAAATTTTCACTTAAATTTTTGTATACTTTTGATGTTATGAGTTTAGAAAAGGATCAGGAATTTAACAAAAGTAACAAGAACACATTTTCAACTGAGCGTCGTAACAAATTGAGTACGATTGCCAGCGGATTAGGGAAATTACCACCTCAGGCGCTGGATTTGGAAGAAGCTGTTTTAGGCGCCCTGATGCTTGAAAAAGATGCACTTTCTGCCGTTATCGATATATTAAAACCCGATGTTTTTTACAAAGACAGCCATCAGAAAATATTTGAAGCCATTCAGATCCTATTTCAAAGATCCTCCCCGGTTGATATATTGACTGTTACAGCTCAATTACGTCTGCAGGGCGACCTCGAAATGATTGGTGGAGCATACTATATTACTGAACTCACCAATCGTGTCGCATCATCTGCAAACATTGAGTATCATGCCAGAATTATTTCCCAAAAATTTATACAGCGGGAGTTGATCAGGATATCGACAGAAATAATTAGTAATGCTTACGAGGACACCACAGATATTTTTGATCTTCTGGATCATGCTGAGAAAAACCTGTTCGATATTGCACAGAACAATTTAAGGAGAGATTCCAGAAAGATGGATGATATCATCAGAGAATCTCTTGAAAATCTTGAAAAGATCAAAGATAAAGTAGACGGTTTAACAGGTGTTCCTTCAGGATTTACTGCTCTTGATCGCATCACTTCAGGCTGGCAACCTTCTGATCTGGTGATTATTGCTGCAAGGCCCGCTATGGGAAAAACAGCCTTTGTATTGAGTTGTGCTCGTAATGCGGCCGTACAGTTTAATAAACCAGTGGTCTTTTTCTCACTCGAAATGTCATCAGTTCAATTAGTAAACCGTTTGATATCAGGCGAGACTGAGATCGAACAGGAAAAAATCAAAAAGGGACATTTGGCAGAATGGGAATGGCAAAAACTTCACTCCAAAATTGGATCACTCACTGAAGCACCTCTATTTATCGATGATACTCCTGCACTGAATATTTTTGAATTCAGAGCAAAATGCAGACGATTAAAAGCTCAATACGATATCCAAATGATCATCATTGACTACCTGCAGCTGATGCATGGTAAGAGTGATGGCAAAGGTGGCAACCGTGAACAGGAGATTGGCAGTATTTCAAGGGCTTTAAAATCAGTTGCAAAAGAACTAAACGTACCTGTGATTGCCTTATCTCAATTGAGCAGGGCAGTAGAAACCCGGCCAGGTGCAGCCAAGAAGCCTATGTTATCGGATCTTCGCGAATCTGGATCTATCGAACAGGATGCAGATATGGTTCTCTTCTTGTACCGTCCGGAATATTACGGATTAACTGAAGATGATCAGGGCCGTTCTACAATTGGTATTGGGGAAGTGATTGTGGCTAAGCATAGAAATGGTGAAACAGGCACAGTACCCTTGCGATTTGTCGGTAAATATGTAAAGTTTGTTGATCTGGAGGAAGATTTCAGCAACGCCTCTCCAAATAACCCTAATCCACTTGCAGGTATAAGTCCATCGCAGGATTTTGAGAAACCGAACAACTTTATTATCCGGCCATCCAGAATGGATGATATGGATGATGAACATCCATTCTAAGAATAAGCCTGAGAGATGATTTCTTAAAGAATCAAACCGACTAACACGGCCGAAAGAATGATTAGTGGTGTTTTGATTCTTGTAAATGCAAGTAGAAGGAAAGTGATTACAATTAAGCTAACCGATAGGTAATTTATTCCAACAGGATGAATCAGCAACAAAAATGCAGCACCCATAAACCCTACAGAAACTGCATTTATGCCCGATAATGAATTCTTGATTCTTGTTATTTTTTTGAGATCATCCCAGAAAGGAACAATAAATAAAATCAGAATTAAACCCGGGAGATTTATACCTAAAACTGCTATTATACTTCCCATTATCTGTCCATAAATGCTTGCCCCCGAATTTTTCATTGTCATACCCCCTACAAAAGAGGTGAATGAAAAAGTAGGCCCGGGTAAAGCTTGCTGAAAAGCATATCCTGAAAGGAATTCATCTGAGCTCAGATAACTTTTCATTTCCACAAATTCAGTATACATAAATGGCACCAATACCTGCCCACCTCCGAAAATCATAATCCCGTTACGATAGAAATTCTCAAACAAACGGATTGGCAAACTGAAAGGTGATGTCCGGTTAATTAGTGCACCAAGTCCGGCAAACAAAAGCAGAACACCTATAAAATAGGCTATCTTTTGAGGATTTATATTCGAAAAAAGTCTGACTCTCAAATTATTCTCTTCAACTTCTTTGTTTATGCTGGATGAGACGATTCCTCCAATCAAAATAAGGATTGGAAATGCATAGGCGTTTCGCAATAACAAAGTGGCAAATAATGAAACTGCAGCCAACCAGAATGATGTTTTTGATTTTAAAACTTTTTCTCCGAATGCATATGCTGCATAAGCCACAATACCAACAGCTACCGGCTGAATATAATGTAGTACCTGAATAAACTTTTCCTTTTGGCCCAGAATGGTATAACTTATTACTGCAAGACACATCAATACTGCTGAGGGGAATATCCAGATTATGAAAGTGATGACAGCAATTGGAAGACCCCCAACCTTGTAAGCTATTCCAATAAGTGTTTGTGTGGAAGAAGGTCCAGGAAGGATTTGAGTCAGAGCATTAAGCTCCAGCAATTCATTTTCAGAAATATACTGACGCTTTTTGACGAAATTTTTTAGCATCATGCCGATATGAGCCTGTGCCCCACCAAATGCTGTCAGTGTAAACCATATTACATCAGTAAGAAATATAAGCTGACGTTTTCTGAGCATAAAATTTAGTCGTCTTCGTAATCTAAACCATTCGCAGAATTAAATACCGACTGCAATTCTGAAAAAGCATGCATGTCTCCTTTACTTCTTGCAACCTCCATCCCTTTTTGATAAATATCTATTGCATCCGTCTTTCTATCAATGATTTCATACAATTTACCTAAATGATAGTAAGTTCCAACATAATCAGGATGATTTTTAATCAGATCTTCAAAATAAGATAAAGCATTTTCATGGTCGTTGATGTTAAAATACTCTGTAGCAAGTGCATATTTTAAAAAAGGATCTTCAGGTTCATTTTTAAGAAAATCCAAAAGCTTTTGTAAACGGATTTGATGCATTTTAATTTAGGTTTTTTGAGTAGATTTGCAAAAACAGAAATCTATATGAAAGTATTAGTTTGTGTCAGTAATGTTCCGGATACCACAACAAAAATAACTTTTAGCGGCGATAATACCCAATTCAATACAGCAGGTGTTCAATATATTTTGAATCCTTATGATGAAATTGCTTTAGCCCGTGCTATCGAGTTGACTGAAGGTGGGAAAGGCACTGTGACCATTATACATGTTGGAGAGCTTAGTTCTGAACCAACGATTAGAAAAGCTCTTGCAATTGGTGCTGATAATGCTGTGCGGATAAATGCAGCTCCCCGCGACGCTTATTTTGTAGCGGCCCAAATTGCTGATTATGCTAAAGACAAAGGCTTTGAAATGATACTAACCGGTAGGGAATCAATTGATTACAATGGATCTCAGCTTGCTTCAATGATTGGCGAATTCATGGATATCCCATCCATATCAATAATCAAAAAATTAGAAATTGATGGCAATCAGGCCAGCCTTATCCGTGAAATTGAAGGAGGTAAAGAAATGTTGCAAGTCTCATTCCCCTTTGTTGCAAGTTGTGCAGAAGGTGTTGCTGAGGCTAAAATTCCAAATATGCGTGGAATCATGTCGGCAAGGACCAAACCATTAGAAGTTATAGAAGCGTCATCAATTGAAAAGCTGGTTGATTTTCAAACCTATTCCATTCCTGCAGCACGTGGCTCAGTTACAATGCTGGGTGCAGATGAAACAGAGAAACTAGTTGATTTGCTTCATACAAAATCTAAAGTAATATAAAGCTATAATAAAATCATTAAGTCCGTTAAGGCTATAAAGAAGAGAATATGTCAGTTTTAGTATATGTGGAGAATGCAGAAGGAAAATTCAAGAAATCGATCTTTGAGGTTGTGTCCTATTCAGCTGCTATTGCAGAACAGTTAAAAACAGAATTAATCGCCATTTCGATAGGAAATGTAAACCAGGATGTGCTGAGCAGTCTTGGAAAATATGGCGCTGCAAAAGTGCTCAATGTATCAAATGATAAATTAAAGTCCTTTGTCAATCAGGCATATGCGTCAATCATTGCTGAAGCAGCCAAAAAGGAAGACTCAACAGTTATTGTTTTCTCTAATACTTTCAGTGCAAAAGGCCTTGCCCCTCGTGTAGCTGTGAAGTTAAAAGCTGGTCTTGCTGATTCAGCTGTTGAACTTCCAGAATTTGATAAAGATAAGTTTTTGATAAAGAAAACAGCATTTTCGGGAAAAGCATTCGCTATTGTTGAGCTTGTTTCTCCAATTAAGGTTATCACTCTAAATCCAAACTCATACCAAGTCAAGGAAAGTGGCTCAGCTGGTATGATAGAAGATTTTACTCCTGAATTCAGGGAATCTGATTTTAGAACAATGATCACTGAGATTGTAAGAGCAAGTGATAAAATTGCACTACCCGATGCGGAACTTGTGGTTTCGGCAGGTCGAGGAATGAAAGGACCTGAAAACTGGGGTATGATAGAGGAATTAGCTACTGTTTTGGGAGCAGCGACAGCTTGTTCCAAGCCTATTTCTGATGCAGGTTGGCGCCCGCATGAAGAACATGTTGGTCAGACCGGAATTGCCGTCAGCCCTAATCTTTATATTGCCATTGGTATTTCCGGTGCAATACAACATCTTGCAGGGGTTAGTTCGTCCAAAACCATTGTCGTAATCAACAAAGACCCCGAGGCTCCCTTTTTCAAAGTTGCAGATTATGGAATCGTTGGTGACGCATTTGAGGTTGTTCCAAAATTAATTGAGGCAATTAAAGCTTATAAATCAAATTCCTAATCTTCGGAACGATTAATTGAGCTCCACTGATTTTTAGCAAATTTAATGAAGAAGATAAAATTAGATATTGTAGGCCTTTCTTACAGCCAAACTCAGTCGGGAGCTTATGCACTTGTATTGGGTGAAATAAATGGCCGTAGAAGACTTCCAATCATCATTGGGGCATTTGAGGCCCAGGCTATTGCAATAGAGATTGAAAAGATGACTCCAAGTCGTCCACTAACACACGATCTATTCAAATCCCTCGCTGGTACATACAGCATAAACATACAGGAAGTTATTATTTATAATCTTGTGGATGGGATATTTTTTGCTAAACTAATTTGCTCCGACGGTAAAAAAACTTCAGAGATTGATGCCAGAACTTCTGATGCCATCGCTTTGGCGGTTCGTTTTGATTGTCCGATTTACACTTATGAATTTATCTTAGCTACTGCGGGGATCGTAATTGAAGGCAATGAATTTGTATTTCTTGAGAATATTGAAGCTCCCACAGAAGAAAAGGTAGTTTCTGCAACTATCAATTTCAGCACTCTTACAGAAGATGAACTTAAAACTAAGCTAAAGGATGCCCTGGCTGATGAAGCTTATGAGAAAGCTGCAAAAATACGTGATGAACTTTCAAGAAGAAAATCATCATAATTTTCTTTAAAAAGTATTATTTCTAATTCTTATTTCTAAATTTCACGTTTTAATCAGAATTCAATATTCTTATGGAGAGATTTACCGGACTGATTGGCGTTGTATTGATTTTTGCAATTGCCTTTCTGATGTCCAATAATAGAAAAGCAATAAATTACAAACTGGTTTTTTCCGGTTTAGCGATACAAATCTCTCTTGCAGTATTCATACTTAAAATCCCGATTGGCAAAAGTATTTTCTCGTGGCTTGGTGATGCAGTTACAAAAATTCTAAACTTTTCACAGGCTGGAGCGGCATTTGTATTCGGCCCATTGGTCAATACCGCCAACATGAGTAAGGCTTTTGGAAATGGCAATGAATTTATATTCTTCTTTAATATTATTCCAACAATCATTTTTGTTGCCGTATTGGTTAGTGTTGCCTATTATTTGGGAATTATGCAACGTATTGTAAAATTCATAGCCTATATCGTTTATAAATTAATGGGTGTTTCAGGTTCTGAGGCACTTTCTAATGTCGCCAGTGCATTTGTTGGACAAGTTGAGGCACAAATCATGATCAAACCTTATTTAAAAGGTATGACCATGTCAGAATTATTAGCCTCAATGACCGGCAGTATGGCCTGTATTGCCGGTGGTGTAATGGCTGTTTACATTGCTCTGGGTGTACCGGCAGAATATCTTATAGCTGCCAGTTTAATGGCCGCACCTGCTGCATTGGTTATTTCAAAAATTGTATGGCCCGAAACAGAAATCTCTGAGACCAAAGGAAGGGTGTCTTTAGAGATTAAAAAAACGAACGCAAATCTGGTGGATGCAATCTCCCATGGTGCAAGCGATGGGTTAAAAGTGGGTTTAAATGTTGTGGCCATGCTAATCGGGTTTATTGCAATCATTGCATTGGTTGACTTTGTACTTGGAAAAATCGGCTATGGCCTTCATAGTCTCGGTTTAACCCTTTCTTTTATTGGAATCAATTTGCAGACTTTAAGTTTAAACCAAATACTCGGGGCACTCTTTTCAATATTTGCTTATGCAATGGGCGTTCCAGGTAAGGATATTCAAATTGCAGGTTCGCTAATGGGTACCAAAATGGTGATCAATGAATTTGTAGCTTATCTCGACCTGGCAAAGATTAAAGAAACCCTGGATCCGAAAACAATATTGATTACCAGTTTTGCCTTATGCGGGTTTGCAAATTTTAGTTCCATAGCTATTCAGGTTGGAGGAATTGGTGAGCTATCTCCCGAAAGAAGGACAGACCTTGCCAAACTTGGAATGAGAGCATTAATATGCGGTACACTTGCCTCCTATCTATCGGCTACCATTGCAGGAATATTGATGTAGGATTAAATTAACCTGAGTTCAACGATATAAGGAATAGCAAAAAATACGGTTATATTTGGTCAGATAAGGCTCTTGAACCACAATGATTTGATTTTGAAAATCAATACCTGTGTGTTATAGGCTGGTTCAGCCCTTTCCTACGGAGTATTTCCGGCAAGAAATCGCATTGTATTTCATATTACGAATAGCCGGAAAATACCTCCTCCAGCAAGGTTTATTTTACCCGGGGCTGTTTTTATTAACGATTCTTTAAATCTATATAAGTTCGAACTGTTTCACCTGTATATATTTGTCTTGGTCTGCCAATTGGTTCTTTATTCTCACGCATTTCCTTCCATTGAGCAATCCATCCAGGTAAACGTCCTAAAGCAAAAAGAACAGTGAACATATCAGTTGGAAATCCCAATGCACGGTAAATAATACCTGAATAGAAATCTACATTTGGATAAAGTTTACGATCAACAAAATAAGGATCGTTCAAAGCTGCAGTTTCAAGTTTCTTGGCAATATCCAAAACCGGATCATCAATACCCAGTTTGTCAAGAATCTCATCACATGCTTTTTTAATAATTTTAGCACGCGGATCAAAATTTTTGTAAACACGATGACCAAATCCCATCAATCTGAAGCCATCGTTCTTATCTTTTGCTTTATTGATCCATTTATCGGTATCACCACCATCATTTTTAATCTGCTCAAGCATCTCAATTACTGCCTGGTTGGCACCACCATGAAGCGGACCCCAGAGTGCTGAAATTCCAGCAGATATGGAAGCGTATAAATTACAGTCTGATGAACCCACCATACGAACAGTAGAAGTTGAACAGTTTTGTTCATGATCAGCATGCAGAATGAATAAAACATTCATTGCCTTCACCACCACAGGATCAATTTCGATCACTTCAGTACGCTGACCAAAAGTCATGTTCAAGAAATTACTAACATAATCAAGGCTATTTTGTGGATATATTATCGGATGTCCAAGTGATTTCTTATAAATCCAGGAAACTACAGTAGTCATTTTTGCAAATAACTTGATAATTGTCAGGTTTTGTTCTTCGGGAGTTTGTTTAGCATTTAAAGATTCCGGGTAAAATGAAGAAAGAGAGCAGATCAATGAAGAAAGCTGACCCATAGGATGAGATTTTGAAGGAAAGCCATCGAAAAACTTCTTCATATCCTCATGAACCAATGTATGCCTTGAAATACTCGACTGAAAGGCATCAAGTTTCACTTGATTTGGTAGTTCACCATAAATCAAAAGGTAGGCAACTTCAATAAAAGTTGATTTCTCTGCTAATTCTTCAATACCATAGCCCCTATATTTTAATATTCCATCTTCCCCATCCAAAAATGTGATGGCACTTTTTGTTGCACCAGTATTTTTATATCCAGAATCAAGAGTAATATATCCGCTTGCGTCCCGAAGTTTAGAAATATCAATAGCCTTTTCACCTTCAGTACCAGTAATGATTGGCAGTACGTAAGTTTGTTCTCCTATTTTTAAGGATGCTGATTCTGACATAAAATTCTAATAGTTGATTCACAAAACTAATAATTATGTACGCTTTTGAACTAATTTTGATAAAAGGTTTTGCAATATTTTTGTTAAAAAATCAAAATAGTCTAAAAATAATAAAAGAAAGTGTTGAATATATTGAATAGTGATTAAAAATTCAGAAAATAAAATTCAAACCAAAAAACTTGTCTGAATTATTTTTTTGCCAGAGTTTCTTTCACTTCACCACAATGAAGCATCTCATCACCATAATACGGATTCATTATTTCCTGTTGGGAAGATAGCCAATATCCACCATTACCTTCATTAGCCATCGGACAGTATTGAACATAAATGCTACCTGAAGAAATTTCTGATTGTTTGAATAGTTTAATCACATCATTACTTAGTGTGGTAAAAGTGGAACGTTGAGCCACAAGATCAGTACTTGCAGCAATTTTATCGGCTAAAACTGCGGTATTTTCAGTACCCTTGACCTTACGCAAAGCTGCTCCAAGTTCTGCTGCTGCTATTCTGGCTTCGGATGCATTTGATGTTACAAGTACATCTTTAAGATCCTCATAACATTTATAAGCCTGATTGATTAATGTGTCTCTTAATTCAACTGCAATTATTGGAGCCTTTGCAAGCGAATCACTGGGAGGTGTCTCTTTGCTTTCCTGAGACTGGTTGCAGGCGGAAAGCAAAGCAACAATTGCAAAAAGTGAAATAAATAATCTAAATCTGTTCATTCTAATATAATTTAAGTTACAAAGATATAAATCGATCTCAATTGTGGATTGTTTTGATATACAGATCTTCCACCTTTTTGCGGGCCCATTCTGTTTTCCTGAGAAATTTCAGACTGGAGGGGATGCCCGGGTTTTCGTTAAAACAATTGATCCTGATCAGTACACCAAGTTTATCCCATCCATAATGATCAACAAGACACACCAGAATCTTTTCAAGGGATTTACCATGAAGCGGATTATTAGGTTGTTCAGTAATCATAGAAAAATTTTAATTCAAAACAAATGTAGGAAGCAAATTGGATTTATTCCGATAAACATGATTGTAGGATATGCGGCGTATTATTTTCATAGATTTGCCTCATGCTACACTCTTTCAAAGGCAGTCAAAATCCATAATGATGAAGTATAAATTAGGTGAGTTCGTTCGCTTTGTTAATGAACGTAGAGAAGGTTATATCACACGGATAATTGATGAAAGCACCTTAGCTGTAACAGATGATGATGGGTTTGAAATTCCGGTATTGGCAAGTCAGGTTACGCGTGTGCATGGGAAAACTGATTTTTCTGATGATCAGACCTTAGAAAATCATTCTGATTTAAAATCCTCACAATTCATCTCAAATGGTATATTCCTCGCTCTTAGCCCAGATAAAAGAAGTCCCTCAGTTCTGCATTTCCACTTAGTTAATTCAAGCTCCTGGCAATTGCTAATGACACTTTATACCTGTAAAAAGAATCAATATAAAGGCGAATATACCGGAATTTTAAACGAACAGTCGAAAGTCCATATCTATTCATGCTCATTAAATGAACTCGATTTATGGCCTGAATTCCATATTCAAGCACTTTTATTCAGCCCAGGCAATGAAGAGATGCAAAAGCCAATTGAGTTTTCAGAAAAATTCAGGGCCAAGGATTTTTCCGGAGCGAAAAAACAACATGAACTACTTGAACAAGCCGGGTGGCTGATACAACTTGACAGTCCCGAACCTCTAATTGATCCCGAAAAACTAAAAGAAAGTTTTTTCAGACCTACTACAGAAAAAATTCAAATAGAAAGACCCGAAAAAGAAGTCGACCTGCACATTGAAAAAATCCGGGATGATTATCAGTTCCTCAATAATTCAGAAATTCTGGATATCCAGATGAACCATTTCCGAAAATCACTCGATGCGGCAATTGTCCATAAAATACCTTCCATCATTTTTATTCATGGCTCCGGAAATGGTACTTTAAGAAATGAAATCTATAAAATCATCAGCAAACATCCACAGGTAAAAACCTTCATGGATGCCTATAAAGAAAAATTCGGCTACGGAGCAACTGAAGTCTTCTTCAAAACCCTGTCAGCCTTCTAAAGGCTGACAGGGTTGTCAAAGGCTGACAGGCTTACAAAATATTATTATCTTTGCAGGATTATGAATAATCCAGGTATCATACCGGTATCTCTAAACCTACCCTATTAATCTCAATACCCTCCTTTTTTAAATATGCTAAATCCTGAAATTGAAAAAAGAAAAACATTTGCAATCATTAGCCACCCTGATGCTGGTAAAACAACGCTGACTGAAAAATTTCTTCTTTTTGGAGGGGCAATCAATACTGCAGGTACAGTAAAACGAAACAAAGCAAATCAAAGCAGCACATCCGATTTCATGGAAATTGAAAAACAACGGGGGATTTCTGTTGCTACTTCTGTGATGGGCTTTGAGTATAATGGTAAACGAATCAATATTCTGGATACACCCGGGCATAAGGATTTTGCGGAAGACACTTACCGTACTTTATCTGCAGTAGATAGTGTAATTCTGGTTGTCGACAGTGTGAAAGGTGTTGAGGAACAAACACAAAAACTAATGGATGTCTGCCGGATGCGGAATACTCCGGTGATCATATTTGTCAATAAGCTTGACCGCGAAGGAAAAGACACCTTTGAATTGCTTGATGAACTCGAAAACAAGCTTAATATCAGTGTATGCCCACTCTCATGGCCAATTGGTCAAGGTTATAATTTTAAGGGAGTTTATAATATTTTCGATAAGCAACTGAATCTTTTTAAGCCTGATAAATCTAAAATCAGCGAACCTGTAATACAGGTCAAAGATCTTAATGACCCTCTCCTGACTCAATTTTTGCAACCTAAGGAACTTAAAACTTTACAGGATGACCTTGAACTTGTTGATGGGGTTTATGGAAATCTGGATAAAGACCTATATCTTGAAGGCCTACTTGCCCCTGTTTTCTTCGGAAGTGCCATAAATAATTTCGGAATTCGCGAATTGCTTGACACATTCGTTGCCATTGCACCAAGCCCAAAAAGCCGTGAAGCTAATGAGCGTATGGTTATGGCAAATGAAAAGAATTTTACAGGATTTGTATTTAAAATACATGCCAACCTCGATCCGAACCATCGCGACAGAATTGCGTTTTTAAGAATATGTTCAGGAAAATTTGAGCGAAACAAATTCTTTTATCATACCCGACTTAATAAAAAATTGAAATTTTCAAACCCTGTAGATTTCATGGCCAATGAAAAAAGTCTGGTTGAAGAGGCATGGCCGGGTGATGTTGTAGGGCTTTATGATAGTGGAAATTTTAAAATCGGGGATACTTTAACTGAAGGTGAACAATTACAGTTTAAGGGTATTCCAAGCTTTTCTCCTGAAATATTCAAGGAGGTAGAAAACCGGGACCCTTTAAAATCCAAACAGCTTGAAAAAGGCTTGCAGCAATTAACAGAAGAGGGTGTTGCTCAATTGTTTGTTCAACAACCCGGAAACCGGAAAATTATCGGTACAGTTGGAGAACTTCAATATGAGGTAATCGTGTTCAGACTTCAGCATGAATATGGCGCAAAATGTGCATTCAGACCACTTACCTTTAGAAAGTCAAGCTGGATGACTTCAAAAGACAAGAAGAATATTAATGAAATAACCCAACGCAGACATCATCATATTGCGACTGATAAGGATGGAAATCCTGTATTTCTTGCTGATAACGATTGGACATTAAATCTTGCAAAACGTGATTTTCCGGAAGTTGAATTTCATAACACTTCGGAGTTTAATAAAGCGAGGAGTTAATTAAAATAATGTTCCGCCAGTGTTTTATCATGTCCATAGATATCATCACGGAAATGAACCTGCCCATTCTCATCAGTCCAGGCGGTAAAATAGACCAGGTACACTGGCAGGGATGCTTTTAAAGGCACCTGTTTCTCCTCCCGCTTGGAAATAGTCTCTAAAATCTGCGACTTACTCCAGTTCCCGGAATTTCTAAGCAAATATTCGGCAAGTTCCATCGGCTTTTCGACCCGAACACAACCATGACTAAAACCACGTTTTGCCTGACTGAATAACTCATCATGTGGTGTATCATGAAGATAAATATTATTTGAATTTGGGAATATAAACTTTACATTACCCAAATCATTTTTGGGCCCCGGACGTCGGCGTAAATTATACTTCCAGTTATCTTCAGTTATTTCATTCCAATTTATGGAAGCCGGATCGATTTGCTCTCCTGAAGTAGTAACGACTTCCATATCAAGTCGGTCGAGATAAGAAGGATTGGACATGATTTTTGGTGCCAATTCTTCTTTAATAATACTGAAAGGCACATTCCAATAGGGTGAAAGCACAACATTTTCCATTCTATCACTAAAAACAGGTGTGCTGTTTATTGCTTTCCCAACAATCACATTCATCGAAAGTTTTTCCTTGCCTTCCTCATAAACATACAATTTGTATTCAGGAATATTGACCAAAAGATAATCAGGCTCGAAGCTTCGTGGAATCCAACGCCATCTTTCCATATTCAATATGATTTGCCTTATTCGATCATTAATGGGAATATTCATAATCTTTACCGTTTCAGCACCCAGAACTCCATCAGGTTTTAAACCCTGAATAGCCTGAAATTGCTTTACCGCGTCAAAAACTTCATCAGTGTAAACAGTACCTTCTACTTCCGGTAATCCCAGGCGTTTTCTGATCGTAGGGATTATAGTTGAGCTTTGTAAGTGCTTTAACTTAGGTGAGGCCTCAACATTAGGCCATCCTCCTGATGCCTGTATCTTTCTGTACTCAGCCAAAGATGTCTTAAGCCTTGAATATTCATCGTGTAGCGGACTAAAACTTGCATAAGGATATTTACTTTCCCTTTCACCCAGAACAGTCATCAATGCCCCGTCAAGTTTGATCTTATTCTTTTTCACATCCCATTCAATTTCCTTATTCTCATTAGGCACTACAAGTCCACGGTAATAGTCGGAAGCCCATAAAAAATACGTCCCGGTTAATGCTACATCAAGCTCCTTTTGAATTTCAGTGAATTTGTCAAAATCCCGCTTCGACGCCTTAAGTTCTTTAAACAATTTATCCAAATCGGCTAAACGGTAATCTGCCGGGTCAAGTCCTTCATCAGCAGCTTTGGTTATCACCTCAAGCATTTTTTCTGCCTGAGGAACAATTGTATTTTTCTTAAACCAGGCCAGTTCATATTTTCTAACCCGGTAGAATGATTTCACCAATTGCAATTGATCTGCAAGTTTTGTATCTGCTTTAATATAATCTATATAGTATGTGCTATCAAGTACCTGCTGATCTTCATCAGAAAACCTTGTACTTGAATTTTTACAGGATGAAGCAAAAAATACGAGGGAAAGAACAGATAAAGTGAAAAAGAATTTTTCAGCTCGATTTCTGAAGGTTTTGAATAAACTTCCTTCTTGAATTTTTGTACTATTATTCATGTTGATTTTGTATTTTAAACACTTCATGCACCTTCGGATATTAAATTAAATTATTGTTAATCAGGTTTTTAACCAATTTTAAAATTTAATTGATTTTATAGTTTGGCATTATCGCAACAAATGTGCCGAAGTCATGTGGGTATTCTTTACTCTGCATAAAAATTCTCTGCTTAGGTCTATTATCTCAAACCGGTGATGAAACTTAATTAGCCAAAAATTGCCCGGATTCATTCAAAAACTGACAGTTTATTATTAAAATATGCCCTAAAAAATGTCAACTTGACATAATTTACTTTTGGAATAAGTATTGATGAATGAGCATTGTAATTCAAACAAATAAGAAAATGCAAGAAAAAGGAACCATTTCGATTCACACTGAGAACATTTTTCCAATCATTAAGAAATTTTTATACTCTGATAACGAGATCTTCCTGAGAGAGCTGGTTGCAAATTCAGTAGATGCCACTCAAAAAATCAAACGCCTCTCCTCTTTGGGTGAATATAAGGGGGATCTGGGTGAGTTAAAAGTTTCTGTAGCGGTCGATGAGAAGAAAAAGACGATCACCATTTCCGACAATGGTTTGGGAATGACTGGAGAAGAAATTAAAAAATATATTAATCAGATTGCATTCTCAGGTGCAACAGAGTTTGTTGAAAAATTCAAGGATGCCAAAGATGCTAATGAGATCATCGGAAAATTCGGACTTGGGTTTTATTCCGCCTTCATGGTTGCTGATCAGGTTGAAATTCAAACACTTTCATATCAGGATGGTGCCGAACCCGCGCGATGGATCTGCGACGGAAGCACAGAATTTGAAATCAGTGCCGGGACACGCGCCAGCAGAGGAACAGATATTATTCTCCATATAAATAAAGAATCTAAAGAGTTTTTAAACAAAGCAAAAATCAAGGATATTCTTGATAAATATTGCAAATTCCTGCCAATACCGGTACAATTTGGTACCCGATCAGAGCAGGAGCCAGATGGAGAAGATACTGAAGGAAAACCAAAATTCAAATCTGTTGAAGTTGATAATATCATCAATAATTCAAGCCCGATATGGACAAAATCTCCTTCTGAGCTAAAAGACGAAGATTATCTTACTTTCTATAAAGAACTTTATCCCTTCTCAGAAGATCCTCTGTTCTGGATCCATCTCAATGTGGATTATCCGTTCAATCTTACAGGTGTTCTCTATTTCCCGAAAGTGAAGAACGAGTTTGAAGTGCAAAGAAATAAGATCAAACTCTTCTCTCGTCAGGTATTCATAACCGACGAAGTAAAAGACGTGGTTCCTGAATTTTTAATGCTGCTTCATGGAGTAATTGATTCACCTGATATACCCTTGAACGTTTCAAGAAGTTTCCTTCAGGCAGATAGTGCTGTTAAAAAGATCAACAGTTACATCACCAAAAAAGTGGCCGATAAACTAGCATCCTTATTTAAAAATGACCGTAAAGCTTTTGAAGAAAAATGGGGCGATATCGGTTTATTCGTGAAATACGGAATGATTAGTGAAGAAAAATTCTATGATAAGGGAAAGGATTTCGTGCTTTTAAACAATACTAAGAACGAATATTTTACCCTTGAAGAATACAAAGGAAAAGTAAAAGAAGCTCAGACCGACAAGAATGATATGCTTGTTTATCTTTATGCAACTGATACAGATAAGCAGGATACCTTCATCCAGTCGGCAAACAAAAAGGGCTATGACGTTTTGAACCTGAACTCTCCTATTGATCCGCACTTTATCAGTCAGCTGGAGCAAAAACTTGAAAAAACATCTCTGAAGCGAGTTGATGCTGATGTTGCAGATAAGATTATCAGCAAAGAAGACCAAACTGTTCATGTATTGAACGACGAGGAAAAAGCAAAGGTCAAAGCAATCTTTGAAAAGGCTATTGTTAAACCAAACATGCGGATTGAAATTGAAAGCCTTAATCCCGAAGAACTTCCTGTTATCGTGACCATGGATGAATTTATGCGCAGAATGAAGGATATGTCTAAAATGGGCGGAGGAATGGGCTTCTATGGCAATCTGCCGGATAATTATAATGTAGCTATAAATGGTAACCATAAGCTTATCGGTAAAATCCTTTTAACTCAGGATGAGGCAGAACAAACTCAACTGGCAAAACAAGCTTTTGATCTGGCATTATTGTCACAAGGTATGCTCACTGGTGCTGAATTAACCGAATTTGTGAACCGGAGTGTGAGTTTGATCTGATAATTTCAATCAAACAATCAGATAAATTTAAAAGCATTCTTTCCATCCCGGAAAGGATGCTTTTTTTATTCAATTGAAATTTAAAATTGAATAATATTCCCGTGGTAAATACTAATTTAGTCGGATGGATCTGCTCAATATTCTCATGGAAAATTATCAGGCATTTGAAGAAAAGCGAATTAAAAATCGTTTTTTCAAGCAGGCTGAGCTCCTGAAAATCTTGAATAAATTAAAGAAAAATTCTGCTTTTAGTTTGAAAGAAGCAGGTTATTCAACCCATGGACGCTCCCTCAATCTGATTACCTGGGGCAAAGGCCCCAAACGGGTATTTATATGGAGCCAGATGCATGGTGATGAAGCAACAGCTACAATGTCTATTGCTGATCTGTTGAATTTTTTATCAAAGCCCGGACAGTTCCAACACATTCATGGTTTACTTGCTGAAAAATGCACTTTGTATATTTTACCTATGGTAAATCCGGATGGTGCAGAAGTATTCAATCGCCGGAATGCGATGGATATCGACATTAACCGGGATTTCCACCGGCAACAGAGCCCGGAAGGTAGAATTTTACGCCATTTACGAGATGAAATTAAGCCTCATTTTGGCTTTAACCTTCACGATCAGAGCACTTTATGGTCGGCAGGAAGCACCGGAAATCCGGCTACAATCTCTTTGCTGGCTCCCGCGTACGATGAAGCCCTAAGTGTAAATACTACAAGGGAACAGGCGATGAAGGTGATTTCCATTATGAATTTTGCAATTCAAAAAACTATACCTGGTCAGGTAGGACGCTTTGATGATGAATATGAACCCAGGGCATTTGGCGATAATTTTCAGGCCGCCGGAACCAGCACTATACTGATCGAAGCAGGTGGTTTTTACCATGACCCAGAGAAACAATATATCCGAAAAATATTTTTTAAAGCCATCCTTTCAGGCCTGATCAGTATCGCTGAAGAATCCTATCTCAAGGCTAAAAACAAAAATTATTTTTCAATTCCAGAAAATAAAAAACTACATTTTCACATTTTACTCAGGAATTGCAAACTTGAAAAAAATGGCATCCCCTACAATCTTGACATTGGACTTTGTGCAGATGAGAAAATCACCAAGGATGCCAAATCGGTAAAATATACTTACATGGTAACTGAGTTGGGCGATCTCTCAGATTATTTTGGCTATGATGAAATTAACTGTGAATTCTTTACTTTAACCCAAACAAAAAAAATAAAGATTGATGAACCCGCAGATTTGATTGTTCATCATGATAAGAATATTTTGATTAAACTTAAGAATGGGGTATTGAAAACGGTGATTGGTTGTTAATTGTTATTGAACTTCATCTTTACAATAAATTTCAGGTTCAACTTAAATTTTCTAACCAACCAACAACTAACCAACCAACAACTAACAACTAAAATGGCATTAAACTACATCTGGATCGGCTTTTTTGTAATTGCATTTCTTGTTGCATTAGTCAAGCTGATATTTTTTGGAGATACAGCGATTTTCAACAATGTAGTTAATGGGATGTTCGATAGCGCAAAAACAGGTGCAGAAATTTCCATTGGATTAATTGGGGTCATGACTTTCTGGCTTGGCATCATGAAAATCGGTGAAAGAGCCGGTATGATCTCGCTTTTTGCAAAAGGTGTGAGTCCCTTTTTCAGCAGATTATTTCCCGGAGTACCTAAAAGTCACCCGGCAAATGGTTCGATCATCATGAACTTTTCTGCAAATATGCTTGGTTTGGATAATGCGGCAACTCCAGTTGGCTTAAAAGCGATGCAGGAATTGCAGGAATTAAATCCTGAAAAGGATACGGCAACAAATGCTCAGATCATGTTTCTTGTTCTGAATACAGCCGGAATAACCCTGATACCTACCGGGGTTATTGCATTAAGAATGGCTAATGGTGCCGCTAATCCTGCAGATGTGTTTATTCCTTGTTTGATCGGTACGTTCATTTCTTTTTTAGCCGGGATGATCGCAGTTTCCTTCTACCAAAAGATCAATCTGTTGCAGCTTCCTATTTTGATATTTTTCGGAGGATTCATCGCCCTGATGGCCGTCTTATATTTCTGGCTTGGAGGTCTCCCACCCGATCAGATACAGGTCTATGCCGGTTTACTCGGAGGTATCATTATTTTTTCAATCATCACCTTGTTTATCGTTTATGGGGCCTCAAAAAAAGTAAATGTATACGAGGCATTTATTGATGGTGCCAAAGAAGGTTTTAGCACCTCTATCATGATCATTCCCTTTCTGATCGCAATTCTGGTTGCGATCAGTGCATTTCGTACCACCGGATGTATGGATTATGTGGTGAACGCCATAGGTGCGGTGGTTGCTGCCATGGGACTGGATACTTCCTTTGTTCCAGCACTTCCGGTAGGTTTGATGAAGACATTGAGTGGTGGAGGTGCCAGAGGCTTGATGGTTGATGTGATGACTACTTATGGTGCTGATTCCTTTCAGGGCAGACTGGCAAGTGTGATACAGGGCAGTTCAGAAACTACCTTTTATGTACTTGCGGTATATTTTGGCTCGGTTGGAATTAAGAAACCCCGATATGCTTTGGTCTGCGGACTTATTGCAGATTTGGTTGGACTCATCGCTGCAATTTTCCTTACATACCTCTTCTTCGGACATACTATTTAACAGTAAAAAATTTAAATAATTTAACCTTCCTTATATCGAACTCAGATTAATTTAATATCTACTGGTGTTATGTCACTCATCAATGGACGGACAAAGTTTCAATAATTTTATCCTCTTATCGTCACAAGTAAACTGCCATTATTTAAGCCTTCTTAGTATTGCGATGTGTTCATCAAAGTATTTATGACATGACACCAATACGGTCGCTCAATAGGCCCCAGCTTTAGCTGGGGTTAATGAGTTTGTAGGTTTTCG